>CAJQKB010000001.1 GCA_905478775.1 uncultured Opitutales bacterium
TCTGATAATTTTTTTCGGTCGGTGGGTAAATAATGATTCTTTTTCAAAACTTAGTTGCTTCGCTTTTTCTTCTTCCATTACTTGGGTTTATAACCCCGGCTTTATCTCAGGATCGGCCGAGTCGCCCAAATGTAGTTTTGCTTTTGGCGGATGATTTGGGATGGCAGGATGTTGGCTGTTATGACATTGATGTGAAGTCACCTATGGAAACTCCCCATATTGATGCTTTAGCAAAAAAAGGAGTGCTTTTTCGCCAGGGTTATTCGCCGGCTCCCACCTGTGCTCCCACCCGTTGTGCGATAATGAGTGGTCGACACCCTGCGGTTGCGCAAAAGACTCATGTAGTAGGAGGGAATCCTCCGACCCCCTACAACAAGACTGCTCACGCGGTCATGGATCCATGGATCAGCGGACGAATGAAGTTATCGGAGGTAACCATAGCGGAAGCTCTTCAGGGAAATGGATACGCAACTGGGCATACGGGTAAGTGGCACATGGCAATTGATCACAATGCATTTCCTCAACCTGAGGATCAGGGATTTGAATTTACACGCCATGACCTCGGTGAAAGTCGGGCAATGCGACCCAATCGCCTGGAGGGTTTTGCCAGTCGGGCGAAGAATGATCGCTATCAGTTAGATCAGTTTGGATTTCCAAAAGACCAAACGACACTGGATGCGATTGAATTTATCGAAAAAAATAGAGATAAGCCTTTCTTTCTTTACTACGCAGCATGGCTCGTTCATACGCCAATCCATTCTCGTAGCAAGGCATTACTTAACAAGTATTGCGACAAGCTGGGTGTGGATTTTCCAACCAATCCAAATGGTTGGGAATTGAAGGGACAGCAAAATCCTTACTATTGTGCGATGGTTGAAATGCTTGATCACTACTTTGGAATGGTAATTCAGTATCTTGAAGAAACTGATGATCCGCGCTGGCCGGGGCACAAGTTAATCGAGAACACCTATATCATACTGACTTCTGATAATGGAGGAATGGAACGAGTACCGGGTGAAATCATTACCGATAACTATCCATTGGATAAGGGCAAGATCAATGCGAAAGAGGGTGGGGTAAGGGTTCCGTTTATCATTAGTGGTCCAAAGATTAAAGCTAATCAGGAAAGTAATGTGATGGTTAATGGCTTGGATTTTTATCCGACGATTCTGGCTTGGACGGGAACCAAAAGGCCAAAAGTGCAAAATGTAGATGGCTCCGATTTAAGGAATTTCTTGGAGACTGATCCTCAGTCTGCAAACTTAATAAAGGACAGTCATGGAGAAACTAGAGATTCAATGGTCTGGCACTTTCCTCATGGAGTGGCTCAGCAATCTACTTTGCGAGAAAATGGTTGGAAGTTAATTTATAACTATATGCCCCAAAAGCCTAGGCTTGAACTTTATCAATTGTATCGTGACTATCCTACTCCCTCCAAACGAATTGATATTGAAGAAGCGAGAAACTTAGCTGCGGAAATGCCTCATAAGGCCGAGCAGATGAGAAAAAAGTTATTTTACAAGTTAGATGCAATGAATGCATCCTATCCCTATCAAAACCCATATTATAAAGGGATATCTGCCCATAAAGAAATGGTCTGTTCTCTGGTAGGAAATGGAAAAAGTGGAAACGAGGTATGGGCACAGTTTAAAGAACATGGATCGAGAGTGACTGGTGGACAAATTTGTTACACCTTGAACGGAGGAATGAAGTCTGAGGAATGGTATGTGACACCAGCTCAAATAAAGGGAAATCGATTAATCGGTGCGCTTCCGATTGGCAGTACGCATTATGTCTTCAATTTGGTGGATGAGCATAATTTCTTAGTTTCTTATCCCGAGATGCCCGATATGTTGGAGGCTGGCAAAAAGAAAGGCCAAGGACCTTATTCAAATGCGGCAATTAAAGTAGCCGGCAACTGAATTTTACTTAAATAATTCTTACAATTTAAGGTTTGTTGAATTGAAAAAAGGGATCTTAGTTAGATTGATTAGTAGGCTAACTGAGCAAATGCCTTTTTTTACCAAAGCGAACTAACTCCAATCGAGCATTCGTTCGATGGGAACTCTTGCTTGATCAATAATTTTATCATCCATGATGATTTCTGGACCGCCTGTTTCTAAGCAGTTTGCTAGTTTAGGAAGAGTATTCATTTTCATGAATCGACAATCATTACAGGCACAATTTCCAGTCGGTCCTGCAATGAATGATTTGTCAGGGAGTTCGCGGGTAAGACGGTGCATCATTCCCGTTTCAGTAAGGATTATAAATTTTTCGGAGGGATTACTTTTGCAGTAGTGGACCATTTTTTCGGTGCTACAAACTTCGTCGGATAAGTCTCGAACTGATTCCACACATTCAGGGTGTGCCACAACGGGGGCACCGGGGTGTTCGAGCCTGCAGCGTTCAATGGATTCTTTGGTAAAGAGAACATGTGCGTAACAACTCCCCGGCCAAAGTTTCATTTTTCGGTTGGTTTGCCCCATGACCCATTGACCCAGGTTTTGGTCTGGAACAAATAGAATCTCTCTGTTTTCCGGAACATTATTAACGATTTGAACCGCGTTTCCACTCGTACAAATGACATCGCTGAGTGCTTTTACGTCAGCTGAGCAATTAACATAGGCAACCACATAGGTGTCGGGGAATTTTTTTTTGTAATCCGCTAATTGTGGTGCCGGGCAGGAATCTGAAAGGGAGCACCCTGCGTCAATATCGGGAAGAAGAACCGTTTTTGTAGGATTCAAAATCTTGGCTGTTTCAGCCATGAAGTGAACGCCACAAAAAACAATAATTTCAGCCTCAGTTTCAGCTGCCTGTCTTGCCAGACCCAGGGAATCACCGACATAATCGGCAACTTGCTGAATGGGTTCTATTTGATAATTATGACATAGGATAACTGCATTTTTTTCTTTTTTTAACCTTATTATTTCTTCCTGCTGGGCATTAAGAGTTTCTGCATCCGGTTGATGACGGAAGAGTTTTAGGTCAAATTTATTCTCCTCTAATTCATTCATGATTAAGACTCTTTCTTACAGGTTCCATTTTTGCGGAAATCCGGACATTCTGCATGAACCTGAAGTCTCTGGTCCTTTACATCTAGACCCAATTTTTCTGAAACTGTTTTTCCGTACCATTCCAGGAAGGGGGCTTCAATATCGAAAATTTTATTGCAGTTTGAGCATACCACCTGTGCTTTAAATGTATCTGATCTTCCATTGAGGGCGTAAAATTTATTATCGGTTCCAATGTCAACTTTTCGGATAATTCCACTTTCAACGAGTAAGGGAAGGTTTCTGTACACTGTCGCTCGGGATACAGTTTCATCTAAATTTTGCGCATCCTGTAACAGTTGGTCCGCAGTAAAGTGCCCGGATTGGCGAAACAATGCTTCCAGTACTCCTTTTCGTTGCCCAGTTACCCGCAAGCCCTTGCTGGACAGGAAGTCGGAAAAACTTTCCCATGTTTCCTTGTCACAAAGTTTCATTATTTAAAAAATAATTTTCATTAGGTTATTCCATTACTTAAACACCTTTATAAATCGGGTCAATTTTATTGAGACTAAATTGAGATAGGGTTCCCTTTAAAAGTCGGGTTGTACTGTTCGGACTTGTTCTTTTTTCATATTCAAGTTAGGGAAAGCAGCATGGCAGTAAAAGTAAATGAACATATTATTCCAGATTGGGCGATTGAAAGACAGGCGCAGTCTCTTTTCGAACAGGTTGAAAAGTCAATGCCGGGCAAACCGCGAGAAGTCATCCAATTAGCGGCATTGGACTTGGCGAAGGACCGAATGATTGATCAGTCTCTAATGGGGCAGGAGAGCCAAACACGGGGATATGAAATTGATGCGGAGGAAGTGAGTTTGGGAATGAAGCAATGGATTAGTCAAAATGGGGGTAAGAAGGCATTTTCCAAGGGAAAGCACCCCGTAATCAAGACTCAGGAAGACCTGAAAAAGGAAATCATTAGCCAGTGTCAATTTAACAAGTTGCTCGAAGAGGAGACTACCTGTGAACCGGTTTCTGAGGAAGAGGCCCAGAAATACTACGAGGCAAGGCCTGATTTATTTGAGACTGAAGTGACGGTTACTGCGTCGCACATTTTAAAAATGGCAAAGACAGAGGATGAATTTGAAGAAGCAGAGAAAAAGATAATAACACTAAGGAAAGAAATTATCGGAGGAAAAGACTTTAAAGAAGCAGTTCAGGCGGAGTCAGATGATGCACAAAATGATGGACACTTGGGAACCTTTGGAAAAGGACGAATGGTGGAACCATTTGAAAAAGCAGTATTTGCATTAAAACCAGGCGATATCAGCGAGCCAATTAAAACTCAATTCGGCATTCATATCATACAATTACATGATCGTAAGGAAGCTCAATTGACCCCTTTCAGTGAGGTGAAAGAGAAAATAATTGAGTACCTCGGAGAAAGAAGGAAAGATACCAAGTTCGACAAATTCCTCGACCAACTTAAGGAAAAAGCCGAGATTATAGAAGTCGCAGGTTTCTAACCTGCTGATTAATTATGCTTTGATTCCTTCGAGGATTTCCACGCTCGCTGCCGATTGATTAAGTGCATAGAGATGGAAACCGGGGGCACCTCCGTCGAGAAGTTCCTGTACCTGTTCTTTTGCCCAATTGGAACCAACACCAGGCTGTTCTGCCTCGGGCGAGTCCTGCAATCTATCCCTGAGTGCGACTGGTAGGGTTGCCTCACACATTTTGCAAAATCTTTGCACCTGTCCCATTGATAAGACGGGCAGTAAGCCAGGAAGCACAGGGATATCGATTTGATTGGCTTTACAATCTTTTACGAATTGAAAATAGACTTCATTATCAAAAAATAGTTGAGTCGTAATAAAGTCTGCACCGGCATCGACTTTTTCTTTCAGGCGATACAAATCTTCTTTTTTGCTGGGAGATTCAGGATGTTTTTCAGGGTATCCCCCTACGCCAATTCCAAAGTGGGGGAAATATTTTCTTATCAGTGCGACCAGTTCTGTGGCGAAAGATAAACCTCCCTTGACAGGTTGAAACTGAGTTTCTCCCTGGGGAGGGTCGCCGCGCAAGGCCATAATATTACAGAATCCTTCCTCCGAGAAATCCTCAAGGATTTTGAGTAGTTCATCCTGAGTATGTCCGACACAGGTTAAATGGGGCATTACTTCAAACCCAAAATCATTTTTCAGGATTCGTGCATATTGCATTGTGGTCTCCCGGGTACTACCCCCGGCACCATAAGTGATCGAAACAAAATCTGGATTGTATGGTTTGAGTATACCGGCAGTTTTGAGAATCCTTTCTCCCCCTGCATCATTTTTGGGAGGAAAAAATTCCAACGAGAAAATGGGTTTCTCACTTTTGAAGAATTCCGAAATTGAAGTTCCTTTTGTCATTTTCATATCAACATATCATGATATGTTGATGCGTTGCAAGTCGGTTCTCTTTCGTTTTTATAGTCGAACCCGAGCGGTTAGTAGCAAGTTGCGAATGGATTCGAGAAATCGGCTGATTCTGGGTTGAGGGTCAATATCTTCTGCACGTTCAAGAAGCCGAACTGCTTTTTCATAATTTCGGATTCCTACCATCATCCTCCCATGTTCGATCAATGCGGGCGCTTCGAACTCATCAATTTTACTGGCTCGTTCAAAGTGTAAACTTGCGAGCACATAATCCTTGTCCTGCCATGCATGTCGTCCAAGCATGATCAGAGCTTTTCCTTCCAGTGGGTGCATTTCCACTATTTTTCGAAGAATGGCAGTCGATTCTTTCGTTTGTCCCGTTGCTTGCAAGACCTCTGCTTTCAGTAGTAACACTTTTCTTTCGTCTTCCGGAGTAAAATTAGAACCCAATAGTTGTTGAATTTTTTCGAGGTATTGAAAACAATCCTCATAGGAGGCTCTATTCATCAATATACTGGCCGCACGCACATATCTGTGAAGGGAAATTCTTTCCTTTTTTTCAATGGCAAGTTGATAGTTTTGAAGAGACAGTTCGTAGAGATTTAAATTATGATAAAGATCCCCTAAATTAAGGAGGTCCTGGGTTTTTAATTGTCCCATTCTTTTTAGGGTTTCCATCGCCACCGCAGCCTCTCTTTCCTTCCCCAATCCCTGGAGTGCGTGAACCCGAGCTCGATGGCAAATGACATCCTCCGGTTGCGTGGCCAGTAATTCATCCAGCAGGGCAAGCGCTTCCGGGAACCGGCTTGTTTCAATCAGGCAGTTCACTAAACCATTTTGGGCGTATTTACTATCCGGGGAAAGGAGTGTTCCCATCCGGTAGGCATTTTCTGCCGACATAAATCGTTGTCGCATGTAGTGGCAGTAGCCCAGTGCCACATAGGTAACTCCATCCCCTTCACCCAAACTAATCGATCGAGACAAGTTTTTTGCCGCACTTTCAAAATTGCCCAAGCTTAACCCTACAAATCCTAGATTTTTATAGGCTCTTAAAAAGGAGGGGAATTTCTTAATTGCAAGGTTGTAACTTTCTTCAGATCGAGTCAGTCGTCCGTTTTGGTAGTACATTGTTCCCAAAGCAAAATGTAATGCAGCACTCGATTTATCCTCCATTTTCTTTTCCAGATAAATAATTGCATCCTCCAATTGGTTCTCCGCTTTCGCGACCACCTCCTGAAGGATTGATTGTTCACTCTTACTTATCTTGGGTTCTACCTCAGATCTAAATCCATAGTCCCCCATAAAACTGCGGACAAAACTGGGACTGTTCCAAAAGTCAGCAGTTAGTTCATGCGTGGGAGGCACGGCAATCAAGAAAGACAAACAAAGGATGCAACTACAGTAAAAAAATATCTTTTTCATTGATTAAGGAGACTATACCGAATGGGTAAATAAAACTGGACCTGTACCGCTTCACCATTTCTTTTCGGTGCTTCATAGGTGGAACCTTCCGCGGCTTTTATTGATGATTCATTGAAATCTGGATGGGTGGATGAAACCACTTCTAATACTTTCACTCTCCCTTTCTCATTAATTTGCACCAATAACTTAACCTCACCCTCCAGTCCTCTTCTTTTCAAATGAGGAGGGTAGAAAAGGGAGCCTCTTTTAAGAACATTGGGGGTTCGGTCCAGTTCGTGTAATGCAAAGACCAATTCACCTTCCAACCCACTCGCCACTGGATTGTAGTCACGAAGTGAGAACGCCGCCTTAAAATCACCCGGGCCCACCTCCAAGTTGGGAGATAATGTTTCAATCTCTACTTTAAGAGGCGTGGATTGCAGGGGGCGTGGAGTGGATTGTTTTTCAATTAAATCCTCCACTTTTTTTTCCAATTTCGTTTTGGGTGGAGGAGGGGATTGAAAGGGAATGGATTCCACTTCGCGCACAATCCATTCTTCTGTTCTGACAAACTCTGATAAAGGAAGCAGAAAAAATAAACCAAACGATACCGCCAAAGAAAGCAGTAGGCTCTTCTTCGTGCTTCTTCCCTTTGATTCGGATTCAATTCCAGGGATCCAATCTATTGTTGATACTTTTTTCATTGGGAAACCGCAGTTAATTTGACCGCTTTTGCACCCGCCAATAAAGCCTGGTCCATTACCTGTGTGGCGAGACCTGCTTTGGCACCGCCAGAAACTTGAATGATCACAGAAGGGGGTTCGTAGACAGAAGAATTTCGGACCTTAGGGGCAACCCCCTCCAATCCAATGGGGGTACCATCGAGTAAAACTTGCCCTGACCCGGGTAAGGTAAAGGATAGGGGCTTTCTTTTGCTATCAGTTTGCGAACTCGAATCCTTGTAGGTGGAGGAAATACCGACTTCATTGACAAAGGAAGTGGCAACAATAAAAAAGATCAGAAGGATGAAGACCATATCGATCAGAGGAGATACATTAATTTCTGTTTCTTCCTTTTGAAAAATAGTTGGTTTTCTTTTCATCTATTTTTTAAGGTGGCAAGAGAAACAGAAGGGGCCACTTTTTTGGCCGCGGAAACGATTTTTGCGAGGAGTGTCGCGTCTGCCCATTGATCAACTTGAATCACAACTGGTTTCTCTTTTTCTTTAATCGCCTGCGTAATGAGGGGTGCCACTTCATTTAATTGCACAGATTTACCGGCATGAAAAATTTCATTTTTTTCAGAAAGGGCAAATAAGACGGAATTTTTTTGCAAAGAAGTTGATTTTTCAACTCTGGGCCTGCTTACATCCACTCCTGGCAGGGTGACAAATGTGGCAGATACAATAAAAAAAATAAGCAAAATAAAAACGACATCAATTAATGGAGATACATTGATCGATTCATCCTCCTCGTCCAGGGTCGATCTCCTCCTTAATTTCATAAACTTGGGTTTAGGTTTTTGATCTGTCTCAGGGAAATGCTCTCCAGGCGATTAATACAATGCAACCAATCCTTTTTTTTTCGTTTCAGCAAATGTGAAAATGCAAGTGCCGGGATTGCAACCAATAATCCAGCCTGTGTTGTGACCAGTGCTTCAGAGATCCCACTTGCTACCAAGTCCATCTTGTAACTATCCTGCATACTCAAGCCGTCGAAAGTGCGCAACATCCCTCCCACCGTTCCCAATAAGCCAATAAGAGGCGAGGCGGTTGCCAGAACGAGAAGGAAACGAAGCCTGCGGGTAAGGTAGGAACCATCCATCAACCTCACCTGTTCGAATCTCTTTTTGGTTTCCCTGGAATCTTGATGATCGGATAAACAGTAGTGCATGATCTGATTAATCCGGCCACCTCCCTTAAACGCACCCCATCTTTCCCGGGGGAAGGATTGTAAATCGCGTGGTACGATTGCCCGCAAACGGAACCATAAATCAAAGGCAATAAAATAAGTGTAAAGGGAGAGAACTGCCAATGTAGGCATCAATATGCCGCCCTTTTCCCACACTAAGGTTGCCTGGTTCCAAAGATCAAGAATTTGAGTCATCGCTCGAATCTTTCGAATTCTGTTCCAGGTTCTCCTGTTTTAACCTGACTAACCTGGCAGAGAAACCTTCCATCTTGGAGATGATTCCCTGCAGTCTGCGAGTTAATAATGCATGCGCGATCAATGATGGAATTGCGGTAACGAGTCCGAATTTGGTAGTGACAAGGGCTTCCGAAATTCCACGGGCAAGTTCGCTATTTTCTGGGTTTGCAAAATTGGTAATTTGCCTGAAGACATCAATCATTCCGGTGACCGTTCCCAGCAGTCCAAGAAGGGGAGCGGTCGCTGCGGTCACCGCAATAAGAGGCAGTGCTTTCTCAAGCTTCACTTGCATGTCAATAATAGCCTCGTAAAGAATCTCTTCCAAAATTTCTGGATTCTTACCCTGATAACCCTTTGATGTTTTTCTCAGTAATTCAAAAGGCCCACTATAATTACCATCTAGGGAGGCGACTTCTCTGGGCAATTTCACTTTGATTATCTGAAAGGCTTTCACCACTGCGATCAGTAAGGATAGCACCGCAAAAAATAATATCGGGTAAATCCAAATTCCTCCTTTTTGTAATTCTTCAAGCACTGAAAGTTCACCTTTTTCCATCACGAGTGCTTTCCCCAAAGTAGGATCCATGGGAAGAATGACGACTTCCTGATTACCCGATTTCCTTTGAATTGCCTGATTAATTAAATCGGAAGTCGACGAGGATGCCGGAATGAGTCTGGCCGGTTCACTGGTAAGAACGGATTGAGAGGAAAGGCTTAGGTTTTGTCTTTGAATTGATGAAAAACTTCTTTCGAGAAAACCTGCAGATCCATTTATTCCGGAAAAGAAAATGGTGGGTCCAATTGACCAGAATGTACCATCCTCCCTTGTTCCTTCGGGGGGCACAATGGCATCTCCTGAAAAAGAAATTCCACCCGCCGAAAGATTAATCGCTTCGATAGAAAGTAAAGTTGCACGAAAACAGGCGTCAAATGATTCCTCCCGCGTTCCCTTTTTTTGGGATTCCAATAAAAGGGTGGAGAGTTGAGCGGACCATAAAACCTCTTCTGCCGCTGGGTTCCCGTGGTGCCAACTTGAGATGTAATCATTTAACAGATTAATACTGTAATCTAAATCTGATTCACTCTCTTTTACTTCCCTTTCAAGTTGAATTAGGCTCGCCTCCCGATTATCGCGAAGACGGAGGTAATGTTGCAGTTCACCTCTTAGTTTTCTGGCCTTGCTTTCCAGTACAGAAACTTTTCGAGCCAAAGGAATTTTTTCCGTTTCAATTTGCTCCCGTAATTCTGCAAGTGAAGCAATTGCTTCTTTTAAATCCGCGGTCGCTTCAATCCGGACGGCATCCATTGACCGTGCTCCCATATTTGAAATGAAACATGCCGAAAGCAGAAAGGCTAAAATACGCATGTTCACTTGATCGAATGGGAGGGAGTTGAGATCGGGAGTTCGAGGAAGCGGGGAAGGGCACGATTTTCCATGATGGAGACTCCATTGGCAATTTCTTTGGCCAATTCATCTTGTCGAGTCCAACTCCATCCGGCTTCGGAAGGCTTTCCCCAACCGGCTACATTTCCAGATTCGTTGACAAAATAGGCGATTCCGAGTCCAAAATAAATTACCCGAAATTCCCGGGACTTACCGTCGTCCAAACTAAATTCCTGCCTTTCTAAATGGACTGCCCGATGAAAGAGGTGAATGCTTTGTAACAGTGCAACCAATGCTTCCAGCCTCTTACGCAAAGGAAGATTGTTATTTTGTGAACTGTCTATTTTTTCCTGAAATACAGATAACCTGTCCCGTAGTGGAGAGGGCAAAATATTATTGGTCGCTTTGACTTCTTTTTCAATTTGTTGCATTCCTTGATAGAATTGAAGTGACGCATCTTTCGCCTTTTCCTTACGGTTCGTGAGTTCTGCTCTTTGTTGGGCTGCCCCCACATTTTCTTTTTCGAATTGAAGGAGTTTTCCTTCCAGTTCTTCAATTTCTTTACTCAATGCCCCTTCAATGTCGAGGAGCGCCGCTTTTTCTGACTTCCAAGTACTTTTCTCTTCGGAAAATATCTGTTTTGTCTTCACCCATTCCTCAATAATCTGATGGGTCTCCTTGACTTGCCCACTGACAAGCGAGACTGCAATAGTTAGCAAAAAAAGAGAGAAGGGTATTTTGTAAGAAAGAAACATCTTTAATATTCCAACCTTATAGAGTTGGAGAAAAAAATAAAGTCATTTTTGAGACTCGGTCTCAATTAGTTGAATCCTTACAGTGACAAACTAATTTGAAAGTAAATTGCGCAGCATGGTATCCACGACCTTAGGGTTAGCCTGTCCACGAGTCTCTTTCATGACAAACCCCTTCAGGGCATTAATTGCCCCTTCTTTTCCATCCCTAAATTTCTGGGCAGCGTCGGGGTCATTTTCAATTGCCCGTGCACAAATTGATTCAATTTCTCCCTGGTCTGATTTTACTTCCAGACCTTTTTCTTGGACTAATTCCGAGGCCGATTTCCCCGAGGAGAACATTTCTGGAAAAAGTTCCTTTGCCACATTATTGGAAATCACTCCCTGATCAATTAAGTCGACCAGTTCCGCTAAGTGTTGCGGGGTGACAGGAGATTCTTCGACTGGAATTGGATTTGTCTCGGAATTCGCGTTTGAAAGTTCGCGTAGTAAATCATTCACAACCCAATTACCCACTTTTTTGGGATCTTTTGTGAGAGAAGCAACCAGTTCAAAATATTGGCAAAGAGAAAAATCCGGGCAAAGTGCAGATGTGATGGAATAAGGTAAATTTAGCTCAGACATATACCGGCGTTGTTTATCAAATGGTTTTTCGGGTACCTGCTTTGCAATTCCGTCGATCCAAGCCTGATCAATTTTCACGGGCATTAAATCCGGGTCTGGGAAATAACGGTAGTCATGTGCCATTTCCTTGGAACGCATGGGAGTGGTGTAGCGTTGATCTGGATTCCACCTCCTCGTTTCCTGGACTATTTCCTCCTTTTCTTCAATTGCTTTAATTTGGCGTTTTATTTCGTATTCAACTCCATTTTTAACGCCCGAAATTGTATTGAGGTTTTTGAGTTCCACCTTCGTGCCCAGTGTCTTAGTTCCAACCGGTCGGACGCTTATATTGGCATCACACCTGAGTTGTCCTTTTTCCATATCACAGGAAGAAATCCCCGCATAAATGAGTGAGTTTCTTAATGAGGTGAGAAATGAAAAAGTTTCCTCAGGGGAATACATATCCGGTTCACTCACAATTTCCAACAGTGGTGAACCCGCCCGGTTATAGTCAACCAGGCTGTCATTTTCGTAATGGGTCAGTTTTCCTACATCCTCCTCCAAATGAATTCGAGTCAGTTTGACCATACGGTGTTCACCCATTACTGCCGGCGAATCTCCAGGCAGCTCGATTTCAACCTCTCCGCCCTCACAGATCGGTTGATCGAACTGAGTAATTTGGTAATTCTTGGGCATGTCCGGATAGAAATAATTTTTGCGATCCCATTTACAAACAGGGGCAATTTTACAACCCAGAAGAAGTCCGACCTTAATGGATTTGTCAATTGCCTCCCGGTTCATGACTGGGAGCGCTCCGGGTAAACCGAGTACGACCGCATCGGTAAGTGAGTTCGGCGGTTTGCCAAAACCACAGGGTACGCGGGTAAACATTTTAGATTTAGTATCTAATTGAACATGTACTTCAAGTCCTATGACAGCTTCAAATTTCATATCGTTTCTCCCCGGTTTCAAATGTTTGGTGATTGGCAGCCAAATCGATGTTCGCGGTCGTAGGCATGAGCAATGGAAAGAAGACTGGACTCTTCAAAAGCTTGGCCAATCAATTGCATACCAATGGGAAGACCAGAATTGGTAAATCCGCATGGTACAGAAAGGGCAGGGAGCCCGGCAAGATTGGTAGAAATAGTAAAAATATCGCTCAGATACATTGAAATCGGGTCATTACTTTTCTCCCCAAATTTAAATGCGGGAGTTGGTGCGGTCGGGGTCAATATTACATCCACCTCTTTAAACACCCGACTAAAGTCTTCTCGGATCAGGGTTCTTGTTTTTTGAGCCTTTAAGTAATACGCATCGTAATATCCGCTGCTTAATCCATAGGCACCCAGAATACAGCGCCTTTTTACTTCTTCGCCAAATCCCTCGCCGCGACTTTTAGCGTACACATTGATTGCATTTTCTGATTGCTCACTTCGTGAGGTGTATCGAATTCCATCGTAGCGAGCCAAGTTTGAGGATGCTTCCGCAGTGGCAATTACATAATAAACGGGAACTGCTAAATCAGTGGTTGGTAATGAAATTTCGACAATCTTATGCCCCAAGCTTCGGTAAAATTCAATAGTTTGATCAATTGCTTTTCTGACCTCATCATCAATGCCTTCACCAAAAAATTCTTTAGGTAATCCCAGTGTGCAGGGAGTTAATGGATCGCGAAGTGCGGCGCTGTATTGGGGTACTTCGGTGGGGAAACTGGTGGAATCAAGCGGGTCATGCCCCGATATCGTCTCCAGTAAAAGGGCCGCATCTTCAACCGTTTGAGAAAATGGACCAATTTGATCGAGGGAAGAAGCAAAGGCAGCAAGGCCATAGCGGGACACCATCCCGTAGGTTGGCTTAACTCCCACCACTCCGCAAAGAGAAGCGGGTTGCCTAATTGAACCACCGGTATCTGACCCCAGGGTCAGAGGGGCTTCCCGAGCGGCTACTGCAGCAGAACTGCCCCCACTACTTCCCCCGGGCACTCGATTAAAATCCCATGGGTTTCGGGTGGGGCCATAGGCAGAGTTTTCGGTGGATGAACCCATGGCAAATTCATCTAAATTTAAACGGCCACCGATCACGGCACCTGCATCCTTTAGTTTTCTAATTACGGTGGCATCGTAGGGAGAAATATAATTTTCAAGAATCTTACTCGCGGCCGTAAGCGGTTGACCTTGGACAGAAATAACATCCTTGATTGCCACTGGGATACCATCCAATGGACCTAATGTATTACCCTCTGCTCTTCTTTTATCGGATGCATTTGCCTGGGCCAGGAAGTCGTCATCATCGCGGTGAAGAAAGGCATGAACCTGTGGGTCGACCCGATCAATTTGCTCGAGATATGCTTGTGCGACCTCCTGAGAGCTCAATTCTTTTTCAGAAAGTGAGTGGGACAGTTCGACTGCTGTTTTGCTGATAATAGTAGCGTTACTCATTACTTTAATCCTCCACCACTTTGGGAACCACAATTTGACTATTTCTTGATTGGGGAGCGTTTTGAATGGCTTGCTTTACTGAGAATGGTTCTTTGGCTTGATCTTCATCCCATACATTAAAACGAGGAAACGCATGCGCAGTAGGCTCTACTCCGTCCACATCCACCTCCTTGAGCTTTTCGAAATACTGTAACACATCTCCCAATTGATGCTGGAATTTTTCCCTTTCTTCCTTGGTGAGCTCGATACGAGCGAGATTGGAAACATAGTCGATGTCCATGGGGTTGGGGTCAGATTCACTCATAAATTATGTCCTTAAAGAGTAGGGCGTATTAGTTTCAATTTTTTCGACAATTTTTTCAAATGCGGCATTAACCTCATTCTCACCCAAAGTCCGGTCCGGAGAACGGAATCGCATAGAACATGCGATACTTTTTTGATTTTCTGGCATTCCTTTTCCGGAGAAGAGATCGAAAATTGTGACAGGATCCACCTCAAACTTTCCCTTTGCGATATCGATGGCGATTAATTCAAGGGAAGAGCGGACTTGTTCAGCAGATTCGTTTTGGTCCACCACGAGTGCCAAGTCTTTAATCGCAGGCGGAAATGTGGAAAATGGTTGGAAGGTAGTATTCTTTCTTTTCTTAGAGAGAAGAATGGGATCGATTATTATTTCAACCGCTAAAACTGGACCTCTAATTTCTTTTTCTTTCGATAATGGAAGAGAAATGATACCAGCAGAAATTTCAATTTTATTTTGATGAACATTTCCTATCCGGGCCGCATGTTTATTTTGCCATGGAGAACTGTCTTCGATTGGACACCATTTTTTCTTGGGTAAAGAAATTCCAGTACCATGAAAAAGGCGATGGATTATTCTTTTCAGATCAAAAAAATCAAGTTCTTCAGTTTCTTTCCATTCCCGTATTACTGAATGAGGAAACAGGGCAAAGCTGACGCTCAATAATTCTACATTACCTCGTGGACCGGGTTGAAAAACTCTTCCCGTTTCAAAGACCTGAGACAGGGGATTGAGATTTTTTTGATTATTGGCCAATGAATCGAGCAGCCCCGGCAGAAGAGACGGACGAACATGGGTATGGTCCGCGGTGAGTGGGTTAAGAAGTCCGATCTTTTCATTCTCCAGTTGGGGGAACCAGTTCTTTATTTCCTCGCCTGATCGCAAACTGTAATTACAAACCTCCTGGAAGCCCTGACCTGACAAATTTTCAATTGCTCGATCGAAAAAATCATAACTTGGATCATTCTCGCGGTGAATTGCTGGGATGGAAAGACTGCAATCAGTTAATTTTGATGTTCCGTAAATACGAATGAACTCCTCCACCAAATCAATCGGCCTGTCTACTTCCGAGCGAAATGAAGGAACTTCCACACTCCATGGATTTGTACCCTCAACCTGAAAGCCCAACCTTTCCCAAGATCGAACCAAAATGCCGGGATCAACCGAGAATCCACACTTTTCTTCCACAAAAGACTGATCGATCTGGATGACTCGAGAACCGCGGGGTGGTTCGCCTGCTATAACTACCTCAGGAATACACTCTCCACCGGCAATTTCCAAAATTAAATCGATTGCCCTTCGAGCAGCAAATTCAATACCACTAGGATCCACATCTCTGGCAAACCGTTGAGAGCTATCCGAATGAAGCCCCAGTCGGCGGGCAGTGCTTCTTACATTTCCAGGTTCGAACCATGCAGATTCAAGGATAATATCCACGGTTGAATCGTCCACCTCGGCATCGATGCTTCCCATGACACCCGCGATTACCAATGCTTTTTGGGAATCCGCAATCACCATCATTTTCGAATCCAGTATTCGTTCCACGCCATCGAGGGTAGTCAACTTCTCACCCTCCTTTGCCTGTCTTACCACAATGGATTGCTGTGCCACTTTTTGGGCATCAAATGCATGGAGTGGTTGCCCCGTTTCCCACAGGACGAAATTAGTAATATCTACCACATTGTTGATTGCGCGTGCACCCACAGATTCGAGGCGTGTCTTCAGCCAGTCTGGGCTGGGGCCAATTTTTACTCCCCGAATTGCCCACAGTGAATAAAAGGGACAATTTTGGGTTTCGACACTCAAACCTTGAATTAAATTCTGATCGGTGGGTTGATTGGTGGTAGGAGCGGAAATTTTTAATTCAGGAAGCTTTAGATTTTCTTCGTAATAGGCTGCCATTTCGCGGGCCACTCCAATATGACTTAAACAATCTCCCCGGTTTGCAGTGATTTCAAGTTCCAGGGTTACATCACTTTGAAAAAGTTCGCTCACTGGAGTACCTACTTTAGGATGGTCAGGAAGAATGAGTAGTCCTTCGTTATCCTGACCCAGTTCTAATTCGACGGCACTGCACATCATACCCTCCGATGGCACTCCGCGAAGCTTTGATTTTTTAATTTTAAAACCGCCCGGTAATTTTGCACCCGGCAGAGCGACTGGCACCCGATCTCCGACCACAAAATTTGTGGCACCACAAACAATTTTCGCAGGTTCACCCTGCTCAGAAACTGTTACCATGCAGACACTCAATCGATCCGCTTCCGGATGTGGTTCTTTTGATAAAATTTCTCCCACCACCACATGTTCGAGTGAACTACTGGACTGATTTCCGCTTTCTTCGACCTCCAGTCCAAGCATGGGCAAAGAATCGACCAATTCGAGATGGGTAGCACTGCAGTCCACATACTGCCTTAACCAATCGATACTTACTTTCATGTGGGCTGGTTCAATTGAGTAAGGAAGCGAAAATCATTATTGTAAAAATGTCGAATATCATCAATTCCATGCAAAATCATGGCCACCCGTTCGATTCCGATTCCAAATGCAAAACCAGTCCATTCTTCTGGATCAAGTTCCACTAGTCCGAGAACTTTGGGGTCCACCATACCACAACCCATAATCTCGATCCATTGATCGCTTAGTTTTCCGATATTAGGAGCCCTTAAATCAACTTCAAAACTGGGCTCAGTAAAGGGAAAAAAACTGGGCCTTAAACGAGTTTCAACCTGGTCACCAAAAAGTTCCTTGAGGAAAAAATCTAACACACCCTTGAGATCTTTGATCGTCACCTTTCGATCGACATAAAGTCCTTCGGTTTGGTGAAAATTTGCCGAATGGGTAGCATCCACTGTATCACGGCGGAAACATCGACCTGGTGCAATAATACGGAGCGGAGGTTTTTCTCGTAATAAACTTCTTATTTGTACTGAAGAGGTATGGGTACGGAGAACATACGCTTCCTCTTTCTTCTGCTTGATGTTATTCCATTTTGCTTCTGGAGTGAAAAAAAGCGTATCCTGCTCGTCACGTGCGGGGTGATCTTCCGGTGTATTTAAGGCATCAAAGCAGAACCACTCGGTTTCTGCTTCAGTTGCTTCGGCAACAGTAAATCCAATCTTTCGAAAAATAGAAACCATCTTCCTTCGTGTATTGGTGAGCGGGTGAGTTCCGCCGGTAAAGTTCGCAGGTGGAGGCAATGTCGGATCAACCTCAGTCCCCAAGGCTTCCAAATCGGCCTTTTGTTCGATCGAGGTAAGAGAAGACTTGAAAATTTCTTCAATCTCCTTCTTGGTACGATTCAATGCCTGACCGAAAGCAGGTCGATCTTCTTTCGGGATACCACCAATTCCCTTTGCGATCTGAGTAAGACTGCCATTCGGGCCAAGAATAGTGGCTTTTACATTGTCCCAATCGGCACGATTCGCAACAGAATCAAGATTCTTTGCTGCCTCCTCGACAATGGCTTGGAGATTTTTCTCCACGCCGAAATAAAACGGTCGGGCCCTTAGGCCGCGAGTGCGGTTTTTGCTTTTGCCACCAATTCCTTAAAGGATTCAGGCTCATGAATGGCAAGTTCAGACATCACTTTACGATTAAGCTCAATATTGGCTTTGGCCAACCCATGAATGAATTCACCGTAACGAATACCTTCAGCCCGACAAGCTGCATTTATGCGAACAATCCACAACTGACGAAATTCTGTTTTTCTTTTGCGGCGGTGTGCATAAGCATACACTTCTCCGCGATCAACTGCATCTTTTGCGTAACGATAAAGACGAGATTTGTTCCCGAAATAACCCTTGGCTTTCTTAAGGACTTTTTTACGGCGTTTACGGGTAGCTGATACGTTGCGTGCTCGTGGCATAACTTATGTTTCCTGAATTAAAAAATTAATTACAAATTGCTTTGATCACTCGACGGGCCATTCCTTTGGCCAGAATTTGATCCTGTCTGCCAGCACGAACCTGCTTAGTACTAAGCTTTCGGCGCAAATGCCTTTTACTAGGCTTGCGGAATTTTACTTTGCCAGTGCCAGTGATCTTAAATCTTTTGGCGATACCTTTGTGAGTTTTATTCATGCTGTTCTTAAAAAAGTTATTAACTTAACGGATTCCATTCAATCGATCAAGCTCAATAAGGAATTTAATCATAAATTAATAGGCCTTGGTAGCTCTCGATAGAAAACCAAACCGAAAACACGATTACAATAATCGCAATGAGTAATCGAAAAATCTTCCGATACAGCCAGTATGATTGGCGAGAATTTGTAGTTTCCCCGCCAAAATCATGAAAATAATTGATCAAGTCGCGATCTTGAGACCGGTTGTCAATCTTCTTATAAGTTGTTCCGTAAGAAGATCTTCTCCGTAAATACCACCAATGAAAAAATTTATGCAACATGAGTTAATTACGATTGAAAAGAAATAGTGGTTAGGGTTCAAGGTGTTTTCTACCTGCCAGGTCTGCAAAATCGAGACGGGAGACTGTCGGTTTTCCTTGTTCTAATACCCAAAGGTCAGACCCGATCTCGGGTTCATTTTGTTCCAACCATTCTGGGCGGTACACTAATTGATGGTAATTTTGATTTTCCACTTTTTGAAAAAGACTCCCTAGCCTTAGTGAACCTGCAAATGAAAGGATTGGTTCCTCTTTGCCATCGTAATTGCTGGGGAAGTTTAAATTATGGACTGGTAATCCCTCCTGTGTGGGATGTTGGACCCATTCGTTCGCATATTGCGCCGTCATTTGAGCGGCGTGGGTAAGCGACTCGGCAATATCACCTTCGACCTTGCCCAAGTTTTCACGGATTTCCTCGAAATTTTCAACGGGTAGAGACATGCTGGATGCAAAAGAACGAACTCCCAGTAACGAGCCTTCCAATGCGGCTCCCACTGTTCCTGAAGATAATATCATGGGTAAGGTGATATTATAGCCTAAATTGATACCACTAATCACCAAATCAGGATCACGCGGAAACAGGTTGCCAATTGCAAAATTTACGCAATCTGCGGGCGTTCCATTCAATGCAAATGCCTGGCATGGAAATTGACCTTTTTTTTCAACGGGACATAGTTTTTGATGTCTCGAAATGGCATGCCCTATCCAACTTTTCTCCTCCTCGGGTGCGCAGACAATAATATCAAAATTCTTGGATGCTTCTTCCACCAGAACATGGAGGAAATAGGAATCTATACTATCGTCGTTCGTGATGAGTGCGAGTGGTTTGTCAGATTTCATAAAATAAAAGAGGGGAGGGTGTTTAACACCACTCCCCTCGATAGTAAGATTATAGTAAAAGAGCAGTCTGTTACGATGCGGTTGACTCAGTCTTTTCTTCGGATTTCTCTTCTTTTGAATCGCTGTCATTCGAAGGAGATTCATCTTTCGATTTCTCTTCTTCCAACGCTGCACGACGACTCAGTTTAACTCGGCCCTTATCATCAATCCCGATGCATTTAACGATGATTTCGTCGCCCAACTTGCAAATATCTTCCGTTTTGTTGACTCGGAAGTCAGCAAGTTCTGAGATATGGCAGAGGCCTTCCTTTCCAGGAAGACATTCTACAAATGCTCCAAAATCTTTTACGCCTCGAACAATTCCTCGGTAGGTTTTACCAGCTTCGATTTCACCCGTTACCAAGTCGATTTCCTGAAGAGCACGATTCATGGCTTCGGAATCGCTTGCATAGACCCGAATCTTGCCGCTGTTGTCCTCGTCAATATCCAGGTTTGCACCGGTTACTTCGGTAATCCGACGAATATTTTTACCACCCGGTCCAATTAATGCACCGATTTTCTCAGGATCGATTTGAACGACTTCAATCCTTGGGGCATGATCGCGTAATTCTTTGCGGTGAGACGGAAGACATTCTTCCATAGAAGTAAGAATTTTTAAGCGAGCCTCGGTAACCTGTTTTACTGCTTCTTTGGCAATACTAAATGGTAAGCCTTGAATCTTAAGGTCGAGTTGAAATCCGGTTACACCGTCTCTCGTTCCACAAACCTTGAAGTCCATGTCGCCGAAGTGATCTTCCGCTCCAATAATATCAGTCAGAACAACATATTTTTCTATATTTCCATCGTCATCCATTTGGGTAACCAGTCCGGTTGATATTCCGGCAACATGCTTGGAAATTGGAACGCCTGCATCCATAAGTGCTAGAGAACCACCGCATACACTGGCCATTGAGGTCGAACCATTGGATGCCATGATTTCTGACACAATTCGGATGGCATAGGGGAACTCATCCTCAGGAGGTAATACTGGCAATACGGAACGTTCTGCTAATGCACCATGTCCCATTTCCCGGCGACTGGTAAATCCAAATCGTCCGGCTTCTCCGACTGAGAAAGGAGGGAAATTGTAGTGTAAAATGAATGATTTTGCGGTAGGTCCACCCGTTAAACCATCCAAGTCTTGTACATCTCTACTGGTTCCCAGTGTTGACATGACTAAGGACTGGGTCTCACCCCGTGTGAAAATAGCAGATCCGTGAACTCGGGGAAGAACGCCTGTTTCGCAGGAAATTTCCCGAAGGTCAGCTGCTTTTCTGCCATCCGCTCTTTTTCCACGGATTAAAATATTTTCACGATAGACTTCTTCCTGGATTGCTTCGAAGGCGATCTTTACATGGTCGGGATTAAAATCCTCCCCAAATTTTTCTTCGCAGGCAACTAATGCGTCTGCTTTAATCACATCAACTGCTTCCGCACGAGCCTGTTTAGAGTCTGCAAAAATTGCTTCATCCATACGGGATCCAGTTATTTCTTTGCAAAGTGCAAGAACATCATCCGGTGCTTTAACAAGATCAAATACCTTCTTTTCTTTCCCACAAATCTTCGCTAATTCCCGTTGTGCGGTAATGATTTCCTGAATTTGTTCATGAGCATATTCGAGTGCTTCCACAAATCGATCCTCGGGCATTTGATCTGCCGAACCTTCGATCATCATCATTTCTTTCTCGCTTCCGACATAAATGAGATCGAGAGATGAATCATACATCTGCTCGTTAGTGGGGTTGACAACGAATTCTCCATTAATTTCGCCTAAACGAACGCAACCAATTGGACCATTCCATGGGATATCCGAAATCATTAATGCGGCCGATGCACCGTTGACCATCAATACATCAGCTTCATTCACCTGATCGGTGGATAATAAATAACCGATTACCTGGACTTCATTAAGAAAACCCTTGGGGAATAACGGACGAAGAGGGCGATCGCAGAGACGCGAGGTTAGAATTTCTTTTTCACTGGGACGACCTTCCCGTTTGAAGTATCCGCCTGGGAATTTCCCAGCAGCGGTAAATTTTTCTTTGTAATCCACGGTGAGGGGGAAGAAGTCCTGCCCTGTTCTCAGCGTTGACGCGGCAGTGGCAGAAACGAATACGCTCGTCTCCCCCAAAGAAATAGTGACGGCACCGCCAGCTAAACCGGCGAGTGTACCAGTGGATAATTGAATGCCGAGTTTCTCAGCGGTTACATTGTGCTTTTGTTTCATGATTTCGTACTTCGATATGTATTTTCTTTGTTCATCTTTTTTCCAATTGAACCAAATCGTCCAATTGAAACTCCAACCAGTAGATCATTTGTTTCTACCTTTAAATTTGGTGTGGAGAAAAAACTTAGGGAGTATTACCCGCTAAGTTTGATAGGAAAGGGGATGGGTTATCGACGCAATTCAAGCTTATCGATGATAGCTTGATAGCGCTTCAAGTCTGTCTTTTTTAAATAATCCAATATTTTTCTTCGACGGGCTGCCATCATGAGCAAACCTCGGCGAGAATGAAAATCCTTACGGTGTGTCTTAAGATGCTCCGTTAAATGAGCAATACGCGCTGAGAGAAGTGCAACTTGCACTTCACTTGAACCAGTATCCTTTTCGTGGGATCGGTTATCTTCAATTATACTTAATTTTTTTACTTGTTCAGACATTATATTTATTATTGTTCTCGATACGTGGAATTCACACATGCAAATTCGTACTTCAGGGTAAACCAAAGAACCGTTCCGCCTTTCCTTCTACAGATGTAAAAGTTAAGAAATCAAGGAGGTCATCCAATGGAAGACCTCTAACGCTAGGAAAAATAATAGGTGATTTTGAATTTTATACAAGCCCGAAAGCTTCCCACTTGCTCCCCACTCTTGAAAAGTTAATGTTACACTTTATGAATTCGATCTATTTTGCCTATGGTTCTAACATGAATTTTGAGCAAATGCAGACCCGATGCCCGGGTTCTGTTTTTCTTATGCCTGCGACCTTAAAGCATTGGCGTTATTTTATCAATTCTAGTGGATATGCGGGAATAAAAAAAGAGGACAACTCGGAAACATTTGGCTGTCTGTGGCAATTAAATGAAACTCATTGGCAGGCACTGGATCACTATGAGGGAGTTCGTGAAGGTTGTTACCGTCGGAGCCAGCTCAAGGTAATTACCGAGGAAAATAAAACCGGAGAGACCGTTACTGCATATCTCTCGAATGATGAAAGTTATGGAGTGCCATCGAAGCCTTATCAAACTGAAGTACTCCAGGGAGCTCATCAGGTCGGTTTACCGGTTCACTACATTAGTAAGCTGGAGAGTTGGGCAACGGGATACTCTTTGGAGTCGGAGAAATAGTGGAATCGAAAAATTCAACTGGTACTCTCGATGAATGGGAGTTCTACATCGATACGGGAGGTACTTTTACTGATTGTCTCGGCCGAGGATCGGATGGAAAAGAGATTCGGGTTAAAGTCCTCTCGCGAGGAAGTTTAACCGCGAAGGTGGAAAAGATCCTGTCTGACCAGGAAATCCTTTTGGCCCCGTGCGCCGATTGGCCCGATCAGTTCCCCTTGGGCTTTCGAGTTATTCTCACCGACTCCGATCGAACCGAAGTCGTAGTGGAACAATGGAATAATCAAAATAAAATCATTCAATTCTCTGCTGGAATAGAAAAACAGTTTGAGGAAGGACAGACGCTTCAATTATTTTCCGGACTAGAAGCCCCTCTTCTCGCGATGAGCTTAATTTTAGCACGGGAAAAAATTAAGCAAGCGGATTGCATGATTCGAATGCGACTCGCTACAACCCGTTGCACCAATGCATTATTAGAGAATTCTGGGCAAAAACCAATCCTCGTTATTACCAAGGGTTTTTCTGATTTGCTCGAGATTGGTGATCAAAGACGGATTGATTTGTTTGATATAATTCCCCAGAAAAGAAAATCATTTGCAGGACCGTGTGTTGAAGTTGTGGAACGGACCGATCGGGCGGGGCGGGTACTTACGATTCCTGATCTCAGCGCTCTCGAAAAGCAGTTCCAAAGCCTGAAAAATAAAGGCCATACAGTTGCAGTGGTTTCTTTCCTTCACTCTTACCTCAATGAAGAGAATGAAAAAACTGTGATTCATGCACTTCAAAAAATAGGTTTTAAAACTGTAATTGGATCAGCCAAAATTTATCCATTTATTAACTGGTTACCTCGGTGTGAGGCTTCAGTATTGGAGGGCTACCTCAATCCTGTTCTCAAAGAGTACCTTTCCCATATCAGGGAGGGTCTTGGAGCAAATTCTCAATTACTGATTATGAACAGTGCGGGTGGATTAATTGGCCGGGAGCAATATCGTGCAATTGACAGCTTGGTAAGCGGTCCGGCGGCAGGTGTGGTGGGAGCCAGTGCCGTGGCGAAACGAGCCGGGGTTACTCAAACTATTAATTTGGATATGGGGGGTACCAGTACGGATGTATCTCGATACTCCGATTGTCTTTCCTACCAGACCAGCCTGGAGGTGGGGGAAGCAAAATTAGCCGGATTAGCTTTAAATATTGAAACCGTTGCAGCCGGAGGCGGTTCGATTTGTAGAGTTGAGGGTGGTCGCTTGAAGGTGGGGCCAGAAAGTGCCTCTGCATACCCAGGCCCTGCCTGTTATGGATTTGGTGGTCCCCTCTGTCTGACCGATGTGAATCTTCTGTTGGGACGGCTGGATATAAAGACATTTGCGACTCCCATTGAGATCAATGCCGCACAAAAAAAGTTGGATGAATGGATTGATTCGTCCGGTCTGTCCAAGGGTGAACTATTGTCGGGCTTTATTTCTATTGCAGATGATTCGATGGCCCGTGCGATTCGGAAAATTTCAGTTGAGCAAGGATATGATCCCGCCGATCATGCACTTCTTTGCTTCGGCGGGGCAGGCGGACAGCATGGCTGTGGCGTTGCTCAAAAACTGGGGATTACCAAAATTTTATCTCCCGCGGACTCTGGATTATTAAGTGCCTATGGCTTATCAATGTCCAATATCGAACGAGTGGTTGAAAGGACAATACATAGCGGTTTGGATGGTTCGGGATTGAACGCATTGGAAGAAGAAATAACCGAGGCAGGATTTGCGCAAATGGGAGAGTACCAGTCCAGTGCAAAGCTTGTTCGTAAAACCGCTTCGGTCCGGATGAAAGGCCAAGACTTTGGAGTAGAAGTAGATTACGAAAAAAGCTCCGAAATCAAAAGATTGTATGAGGTCAAATTTGATGAAATCTTTGGATATTTTCCCAATCAAGAAAGAATTCAAATTTATTCGCTTCGATTTCATTTTGCCAGTCCAGAACCAATAACAGAAGTCGAGAAATTTACCGATCCACAAAATACCAGACCGAAAGAACAATTCGGTAAGAACTTCATTCTTGTTCGAGATCAATTACAACCGGGTGATTCTATTTATGGACCGGGTTTAGTGGTCGATGATTTTGGGTCGCTTTGGATTGAAGATGGATGGCAGGGCAGTGTGGGGAGTAAAGGAAGCCTAGTGCTTGAGTTTGATCAATCGAAGAGTGGTTCGGTAAAAAAACCTGTGATTAGGGAGGAGTTGTTTGCCAGTCGATTTTATTGCCTGGTGGAAGAAATGGGGGCTCAATTAAAGCGCACTGCAATCTCGGTCAATGTACGGGAACGGCTTGATTTTTCTTGTGCTCTTCTGGACCGGAATGGCTATCTTGTTGCAAATGCTCCGCATATTCCAGTTCACCTCGGTGCGCTTGGGCTATGTGTTCGGGAAACAATCAAACTTTTCCCGGAACTGAAAAGTGGAGATATATTAATTACCAATCACCCACAGTACGGCGGCTCACACTTGCCGGATATTACCGTTATTGCACCAGTGTTTAGTCAAGATGGGGAGCTTCTTTGCTTTGTAGCGAATCGGGCTCATCATTCTGAAATTGGCGGAATTTCGCCCGGCTCGATGCCCGCAGGTTCAACAAACCTGGCAGAAGAAGGGACCGTTCTCTCTCCCACCCACCTTTTTAAAGCGGGTCAGTCGTGCATGGATAAAATAGCCGCTATTTTTAGTTCCGGAGAATTCCCCACTCGTCAACTGGGAGAAAATATAGCTGATTTGTCTGCTCAAGTTGCCTCCCTTCGCCAAGGAATAACGGAGCTAAAGCATCTGGAAAGCCTACACTCTGCCAATGTACTTCACAATCAAATGAAAAAACTAACCCAAGCGTCAGCAGAAAGTTGCCAAAGTTTCTTTCGGGATTGGGGTACTGGTACACTTACTTCTGTGCAATATCTCGATGACGGAGATCAATTAAAACTTCAAATCTCACTTTCTGATGGTCAGGCAACTTTCGATTTCTCCGGTACTTGCACATCTCGTAAAGATAACCTCAATGCCACAGAAGCAATCACTCAAAGCGTGATTTGCTATTGTTTACGTCTATTGATCAATGAAGATCTCCCCTTAAACGAGGGACTTCTTGCCCCAGTCAAAATTATTATTCCAGAGGGGTCTATTTTATCTCCGATTTTTTCTCAAAGAATTCAAGACTGTCCAGGAGTAGCAGGAGGAAATGTGGAGATTAGTCAAAAGTTGGTGGATTTAATCATAAGTGCCTTCGACCGTGTTGCGTGTTCGCAAGGCACGATGAATAACATTACTTTTGGAAATGAAAGATTTAGCCATTATGAAACGATAGGCGGTGGTGCCGGAGCGATGATTGGTCAGGACGGAACCTCGGCAGTTCAGGTACATATGACAAATACAGCGATTACTGACCCCGAAACCTTAGAAGCCCGTTTTCCCGTCCGGCTATTGGGATTTAAGATAAGAAAAAATTCCGGAGGAAAAGGAAAATGGAATGGGGGAGATGGAATTGAACGGGAGTATATTTTTGAAGAACAAACCAATCTAAGTCTTCTTACCCAAAATCGAAATACAGGTGCCGATGGAATTGCCGGGGGAGGGAGAGGTGAACCGGGCGAACAAATTGTGGTGAGAGAAAACGGAAAGACCGAGGTAATTTCTTCCATTCAATCATTACTCATGCATCCGGGCGACCGATTGATCCTTCGTACTCCAGGCGGTGGTGGGGCCGGGAACTTAGAAGTTCAAACTTAAATAGACTCAGGCGACTCGTTTATGATTGAGCCATTCAGTAATTAGTCGAACTGCTTGGTCACTTCCATTTACAGGCAAGCTTACCCTTTTGTTTTCGTTTATTTCTAAAAAACTCCCTACATCATCAATCCAATCGCCCCTTTGGAACATTTGATCACCAATTTCAAATCCTGAAATATTTTGATTAATAAAATTCCTCATTGGTTGTGATTCTCTGAAGTTCTCTCTAAAAACGGCAATGAATGGTTTTTGTGCAGCCCATACCTCTGCAACCGTTCCGTATCCCACCTTTCCAACAACTCCGTCTGCTGACTGAATTAAATCGGGGAAATAATGAGCACTTTTGTGAGGAAGCAGACAGAAATTACTTCCTCTTTCATACTCCGAGAATGCTCCGGTCAAAATATAAAATCGATTGTGATCTTCTTTAATTTTATTAATGAATGAATATTTTTGTGGAATCCCCCCCGTGGTAACAAGAATAACCTGTTCTTCTTCCTTTATGCCCAGACTTTTTCTCATTACCGAACCGTCTTTTTTTGCGGGGCGGAAAATCGGGTTTATTGGCTGGGCATTCTGAGCAGGATTGCAAATAGGTGTTGTTTGTATGTGCAGATTAGCACTCTGAAAAATACCTTTCAGTTGTTCGATTGGTTTTTTGAAATTATTGTTCCTGGTTAGATACTCTTCGTAAATCCAATCCCAGGTGAAATTTTCAAGAAGGCAGGAAGGAATCCCAAGCTTTTTTGATAAATGAAGGCCCAAAGGAGAAATATCACAGAATATAAAATCAAACTCTCCCTTCTCCAATAATGTAATGATTCGTTTGTTGTTTTCGAATTGAAGGAATGAATTCAACTGATCAAGTGTGGAATTTAAATCGTGCTCAAACGGAGTTTTTTGAACCAGTCCCACATCAGTTTTGAGATGAATAGTCTGGAAGGGGATTGAACCGAGGTTTTCATGAAAAAACCAATCGGGCAAAGTGCTGAAAATAGAAATTTCTAAGCTGCTTGTCTTCGCTAGTTTACTGATCAGGGCGAGCGTGCGTGTGGCATGCCCAAATCCATGAGAAGTAATAAAGCACGCAATTTTCAATGATGCTTACAACCCGAATAGTAATTCGATATAGGTCTGAAGTTGAGATGTCGCAAAAAATTGACTCCCTTTTTGAACGGTGAGTTTACGACAAGGCTTTTTTTGCAAATCAGAATTAATTTCAATTATTTGGATTTGTTTTTCTGGAGCAGAAATATTTTTTTCTACTGGTTCGAATCGAATGGGAATTCCGTACGGTCCGAAAGAAACATCCCAACCATTTGAACCCGAAGAATTTTGGGAAGATGCGAGGGAGGGGTAGCGAGTAACAAAGTCTGGAGTTTTATTTGTTTTTACTCGAACCCTTACAGTAACGGGGAGCGATTCAAGGAATGCTTGTGGAGTAGCAAATGTTTTCTGTTTGTATTGTGAGTAAAAAAGCATGGGGTCCAACCCCACCAGATTAAATCCGCTAAAATTCCCATGTCGGTTTTTCGATTGAAATTTCTTTCGATTGTACCAACCTTGGAATTGGTTGGTGAGCCGGAGGCCAATTTCAAAGTGTAGGTGTGATCTTTCCAAGGGAATTCGATAGCCAGAAGAAGAATTCCCCATTTTTCCAATAACTTGAGCAATTGAAACTTCGCTGCCAATTTTTAAATGCGGACTTATTGAGTCTAAGTGGGCGTACAAAGAATAGAGGGAAGGAGTTAACTTCGTATGCTCGAGCACGATGTATTTCCCGTAGGCACTATAGGATGCAGTCGAATTCAAATAACTTACCCTTCCGTCCATTGCCGCGAAAATTGAGTCTTCCGCTCTTCCTTTCTTGTCTCTTCTCACCGGGTATAAGTCGAGACCTTCGTGAAATTTGTATCCGTTATTTCTTACACACCCAAATGCCCCAGAGGTAACTGCTTTGTCAGGGCCTGTTTTTTGAAGAAAAGTAGAATATCCTAATCCTCTTGCAAATGCAGGGTTAGGAGTGGGCCAGGATAATTTGAATTGGGGTGGGCTTTCGGCAAAAACTTGAAGGGTAAAAGTAAGACATAAAAGAAATTTGTTCATGTAAAACTCCCTTGCTTGACTAGCCTTTATTTTCCCGAAATTCTGCTTTAATATGAACCAAAGAAATACTGAGTTCTTTGAAAAGCAACATGGCATTATTTTCATTTACAATCGAAGACAGTACAAAAGGAAGCACTCCATTTCCAATTCCCTGTTCAATTGGGTGAACTCCCACAATCTGCCCGCCGATAACCAAGTGTAGTCTTCTCCCGATATTTCGAATAGTTTCTTGCTGGAGAGTAATTGCACTTCTTCGGTCCAAACTGAACCATAGAGCAAACCTTCTGTCTAAGGGGTCATCCGAAAGTATATTAGCAACCGAACCGATTTGCACGCTAGTGAAATCATACTCATCCAAAATGGGAATCGGAGCAGAGTTCTCCATGAAAACCCGGGGCCTCATGGTTATTTTTTTCGGGTCTGATTTAAATTTCCGGTTACATGATGGGAGCAAAAATGCACCTAGTAGAGAGAGGGCATGTCTACGATTTAAATGAGTTGGTACTAATTTAGATGTGCTCAATTTAAATGTAATCAAATGTTAATTGGGATAATTTTCTATTGTGGAATAAGAATACATGGTTTTGAGTAAACAAAGAAGCATTAAAAACATAAATCTTTAAATGAAAATCGAGGAAAGCATACAAACTTCAAAATTCAACACCCCCAATGTGGCTGTATTCTTAATTGATGTACAGGAAAGCTTGCTCAATGGAATAAAAAATAAAGATCAATTAATAGATGCTTTAAATATTCTTATCCAGTCCACTAAAATATTTAATTTACCTTTTATTATTACTGAACAAGTTCCTCAAAAACTGGGTATTACTTCTAGATCTTTACTACTTTCTAATGATATTAGAATTGCAAAAAGTAGCTTTTCAATTTTCGGCTGTGAAGAAATAAAAAAGTATATAAGTGAACAGAAAATTTCTCATTTAATTCTTTCCGGAATTGAAACACCAATCTGTATATATCTGAGTGCGATTGACGCCCTTAAAGCAGGAGTTGAAGTAACTATTTTATCTGATTGTGTGGGGGCAAGAAGGCAGGATGATCAATCGACTGTACTAGGAAAGCTTCAGGACGCCGGCTGTCACATACTGCCATTAGAAAGCTTTGTTTATGGTTATATGCGAACTGCTGAACATCCAAACTTTCGAGAGGTCAGTAAATTAATTCGCAACCGGTAAGAGACTTCATTACTCTTTTTTTTTAATCAATTATGCTAGCAATAACAGATTCTGCCACCCTTCAAGGAGTTGTCGCCGTACCCGTAACAGTAGAAGCGAATGGGGGGGAGAAGGGAGAACCCCGATGTGTTTTAGTTGGATTGCCTGATACTGCGGTTAAAGAATCTTTAGATCGGATTCTTTCCAGTCTTGCCAATTCAGGATATTCTCGACCGAGAACTCGGGTTACGATTAATTTGGCACCCGGTGATTTGAGGAAAGAGGGAGTTGCATTTGATCTTCCGATCGCTCTTTGCTTATTGGCATCGACGGGACAGTTACCAGAAAATTCTTTACAGGACTTTTTAATTGCAGGAGAGTTGGCACTTTCAGGTGAAACCCGTTCAATTAAGGGTGGTTTGTCGATGGCGATGCTAGCCCAAAAGCATGGCAAAAAAGGAGTTCTTCTTCCTGCTACCTCGGCGGCGGAGGCAAGTTTACTGGGTGGGATTGATGTTTTTTCAATCGGTTCCTTAGGAGAAGCGGTTGCATTCTTTAAAGGTGAACACCCCCGTATCCCTCTTGATTCTAAAAAGTATCAATTTGCAGATTCTCCAGATCATTACGAGGAGGTCGATTTTTCTGAGGTGAAAGGACAGGCCAATGTACGTCGAGCTGTAGAGGTGGCAGTAGCGGGCGGGCATAATCTTCTCATGCTCGGGCCGCCGGGCTCTGGTAAGTCCATGATTGCAAAAAGAATACCATCCATTCTTCCCAAGCCCAGTATGGAGGAGTTTTTGGACATTTTGAATATTCATTCGGCTGCGGGAAATTCAGTATTGAATGAAAAAAAGTTTTTTCGTCGACCAGTTCGTTCCCCTCATCACACCATTAGTGATGTGGGTTTACTAGGAGGGGGCACAATACCTGGCCCTGGGGAGATTTCTTTAGCCCATAATGGAGTTCTTTTTCTCGACGAACTGCCCGAGTTCAAAAGATCAGCCCTTGAGGTAATGAGGCAACCACTGGAAGACGGAGAAGTTACTATTTCAAGAAGTGCAGGCAAAATTACACTACCGAGTAGATTCATGCTTGTTGCTGCGATGAATCCCTGTCCATGTGGATACTTGGGAGATATTACGAACGACTGTCGTTGTTCAATGCCTCAGATTCAACGCTACCGCTCCCGTGTCAGTGGGCCTTTGCTTGACCGGATTGATATTCATGTCGAGGCACCCGCGGTACGAGTTGACGATTTACAGGATGAACGGGTAGGGGAGTCCTCAGCCGATATTCGGAACAGAATAAATTATTGTCGGAAAATCCAAGCAATAAGATACGAAAAACACCAGGTTTCAAGTAATGCAAACATGACCAATAAGATGCTTTCCAAGTACTGCCAAATAGGAAAAAAAGAAGCATCAATATTAAAGCGTGCAATGAATGAACTCTCATTGTCTGCAAGAGCCTATGATAAGATTCTTAAGGTGTCCCGAACCATTGCCGATCTTGATAAATCTGAAAACATAGAAATGAATCACTTATTAGAAGCAATTCAATATCGAAGTTTAGATCGTTCTCTTATTCTTTAAAAATAACTTTACATATTTAATATATTGTTATTAAGATAATAAATTATGAAAATTGACGATAACGCCAGCATTAAAGAATTGGAAGCCCTCAAGCGTAGAATAGAAAAGAAAATTTCTACCAAACAGTCAGGGAAAGAAGATTATAGCAAATTTTACGATACGATCAAAAATGATCATGCTCGCCACAAGAGGGAAGATGGACGAAAGGTTTTTCGGGGAGTGGTAGATTATCTTGAATGCTATATAAACGGATTGCCGCCCATTGCAAAGGCAAGTTTTTATGAGAGGTTTGGAATTCAAGGAAAACGTACCAAGATCACTCCTGAAATTGTCCAACGAGTCAAAGAATTGTTAGGGCAAAGTCTGACACTGCAAGCGATTGCGGATGAGGTAGGTGTATCACCCGCAACCTGTCAGAAGATTAAAAAAGGGGATTATGATTCCTGAAAATTATTAATTTTATAATTAAACCACAGCTTTCGAGTTGTGGTTTTTTTTGGTACCCAAATAATTTTAATTTAAATGGTTTTAAAGATTGATGGAGAGTATTTTCTTACCCGTGCAGAAGCAGTATCTTATGTGCTTCAGGGGTATCATGCCAAATGGTGCTTTGCACGATGGAGTCGAGATGAAGTTGCATTTTCCTTCGAAACGAAGGTGGGAATAAGAGATCGAATACTACTCCGTGCTTACAAATTAAAAAAAAGTAAGACGGTGCGAATCAGGAAATATGAATTAGATGAGTACTTTACAAAAGAAGATAATCCTTAAAATTCTTCCTCGTCTGGAATATCTAACTTATGCATGGTGGTCTCTTCACCTTTTGAATCAACGGTAATGACTTTCATTATTTTGCAATCCTTCCCCTGCGCTTCAAATCGCTTGGGTTCACCATCTGGAGCAATAACCTGAAGTAATCCTGGTTTCTTTTCAATCTCTACACATTCCAAGAGATCTTTTCCATTGTAGCCTTCTTCATGGGATGTTGAATACAAACCATCGGGATGAACGAAACATACAATTCTGCCATAACGAATAGTTGCACCTCTTTTATGTCGAATCACATCTCCTTTCTCGAAAACCTTTTTAGAAAAAAGCTGCTTCCTTGGGGTGTAGTGTTTGAGCTTTGATCTTTTGGTTTTAAAAGTTTTCATTCCATCAGAACCCTTCACTAACGGAGTGAGTTCATCGGGATGAACTTCAACGCATTCCAGCGTTGGATCACCAGGATTATCCTGTAGGATCATCAACACTTCGCCACACCTTTTTTTTCCTTTTGAGGAAACGGTTTCGCGTACAAAGTCGCCTATCTCGATTTCTTTTTTCTTCTTTTTATTTTTCGATCCAATTGCCATAATTATTCCTTATTTAATAGAGCCAGTTTGTGCGAGTCTTTTAGTTCGGCAATCCGAACAGATACAAAATTTCCCATGTCCATAATCTCCCGGAGATGGCAGGTCTTCAAACAGAGGTGCGCTCGGTTTGGCCTTCGGGACTGACTTTGTTTTGGAGGGAGAAGAAGTTTTAGATAAGGCAGGATTAGTTTTATTTGCTTTTCTTTCAGCATAGGCAATTCTTTGCCTTTTTCTCATTTCGAATAAGTAAGCCACTCCATCTTTGAAATCAGTTGAATCAATCGCAATAGTACCTCGCATCGATCCATTCTTGGAGGGAGATACGGCAAGAAGACTCCCTTTATGGCCGATCGCAAATACTTCTTTCCCTGCCGGTAGCATAGAGGATCCGATCGCTTGTCCACTAGAGGAGTAGGCGGTAAATTGGACATCTTTTTTAATCGTAACATTTGCGAGAGGGAATACTGACTTCGGGATTAAGTTCCAATTCTTAACCGCGGAGAGCAATTCTGGAGTAAACTTTGCTTTTTGTGGCGTGGAGGGTGCTTTCACTTTTGCCAAATCTTTTGGCTTCACTTTTTTCTCAACAGGTTTGGGCTTCTTTGCTTCTGGTAATTCTTTCTTACTCGGTTCTTCGGTCTTTTTCTGTGCTACGTTTTCGTTATTATTATTATCTTCTACTGTAGTATTGTTTTGGTCCTCAGTTTCGGTGCTTTGTTCCAACTGTTCACAGGATTGTAGGAAGAGAATGCATGAAGTAATAAGTGTTTTAAAAAATCGCATAGTTAAGTTTGATTAAAAAGTAGTGATCTTGGCAAGGTTTTATGTCAGTAAGATAAGTAGTTAAATATAAATTACAATATCCATCAATGAACATACTCCAACCAAATACTAATCGCGTGAAATTTCTCTTTGCGATTAATTTTTCCTTATTTTCAGCTTTGGCGATTTGTCAGTTACTGGAAACCTCGATTTTTAATACATGGTTGTTTCTTCTTTGCATCATGGGAGCGAGTATCAACTTAATCGTCTGGTATTTCATGATGCAAGGTAAGTCCGAACCACATGCAACACAGGAGACCCCCGTTTCAGATGACGAAAAAAATAAACTGATGGACGATCTTGAAGAAGAGGCAAAAAGAAGAAAACAGCAGGACCGGATTCAGCAGAATTAATTGATGAGCCCTTACCGAGTTACTCCCCAAAAAACATCCAAGCTTCCATCAGGAATTGGATTTATAATTGGAAACGAGGCAGCCGAAAGATTTTCTTTTTATGGAATGCGGAGTGTCCTGTTGGCTTACATGACAATTTATCTGGTTCAACCAAACGGAGAGTCTGCAATTTTTAAGGAAAAAGAAGCGGAAGCGTGGGTTCATTTATTTGTTGGATCTGCTTATTTTTTTCCCCTGATTGGTGGTATCTTAGCGGATGCATTCTGGGGGAAATATCGAACCATTCTTTCACTTTCACTCTTTTATTGCCTGGGTCATGGTTGCCTCGCCATGATGGGAATTCTTGGGGATACACGAACTTTGTTATTTGCCGGGCTAGTTTTGATTGCAGTAGGGGCGGGTGGAATTAAACCCTGTGTTTCCGCTCATGTGGGCGATCAGTTTAATATACGAAATAATCATTTATTGACCCAGGTTTTTGGTTGGTTCTACTTTTCAATTAATATCGGTGCCTTTTTATCCGGTTTACTGACTCCCTTCCTTCTTGAGGCGACTCGAGAAGCCGGTTCACTGGGCGAAAGAATTTATCCAATCGTGGAACCCTGGGTAGGGGAGAAATTAGTAAATGAGCCAATCTTTGGACCTCATTATGCTTTTGGTTTGCCAGGAATTTTGATGGCAATTGCGACCTTTATTTTTTGGCTGGGCCGAAAGCAGTTCGCCCACATTCCACCGCGAGGAAAAATTTATTTTAAGGAAACTTTTTCTGGTGAGAATTTACGTGCAATACTTCGCCTTTGTTCTATTTTTGCATTTGTAGTTATTTTTTGGGCACTGTTTGACCAGATTGGAACACTGTGGCAAATACAGGCCCGAAGTTTGGACCGAGTATTACCAGATTGGATTCCCTTAATTGGTGGCAGCGAAATGCTTGCCGCACAAGTCTCAGCCATTTGGAATCCGTTATTTATATTACTATTGATCCCAGTATTTTCGTATATCATTTATCCATTCTTTTCCCAATTCTTCGAGGTGACACCTCTTCGTAAAATTGGTTTTGGGTTATGGGTAATGGGTTTTGCTTTTACTCTTGTCGCGTTGTTACAGGAACGAATCGACCTGGGAGAAAGCCCTAATATGGGATGGCAAATATTGGCCTGCTTACTATTGACGGGATCGGAGGTGCTAGTTTCTATTACCTGTCTTGAATTTGCCTATACTCAAGCACCTAAGGAAATGAAATCTTTCGTAATGGCGATTTTTTTACTAACTGTATCGTTAGGGAATTATTTCACATCGGCAGTGAAATTTTTTATTATTAATGAGGACGGTTCATCCAAATTACCGGGTTCTTCCGAATTTTGGTTTTGGACCGTTTTGGTTTTTATTGCCGCATTAATTTTTATCAGAGTTTCTAAGAACTATGTTGTAAAAGAGTATTTGCAAGAGACTTGATCAAAAAACTTAGGTAAATTTTAAATCGGAAACCATGGTACAACCCTCCAGTTTTCTAATCTTGATCAACAGTTGTTTTTTAGAAAAAGAAAGTTCCTGTTTAACGGGTCCACCTGAAGTCTTGATATAAAGAATACCGCTGGCACTGTTTAAACTTTCTGGTGCACACTTCATCGCTAATTTTCTTCCCACAATTTTGTACCAATTTTCAGATATTGATTGCTCGGGAGTTTTCTCTTCACCCAATCCCCAATTGGACCAGGTTTTTTCGACTAAATCTTTCATACTTAAAGGCTCGCGATGTTTCGATAGATCTTCGCCTAAAGGGAGTTCAAGAAATTCGGAAAGGAGCCTTCTTTCGTTAAAAGAGGTTAGTTTTTTGTAATTGGATTTTTGATAAGACATGAATGAGGAAATATTGATCTTCTACTATCGATCAAACAATGGTATGTAAATACTCCCTTTTTAACATAGCATACTTTTCACAACACTTTTACATTTAATTGAATGATTATAAAACCAAGAATTAAAGGCTTTGTCTGTATTACCTCTCACCCCGTTGGTTGTTTGGAAAATATTCGCGAGCAAGCCACCTATGCCAAGACGCAACTCGTTACCGATGACAGGAAACCAAAGCGAGTCTTAGTGATTGGTTCTTCGACTGGGTATGGATTATCTTCCCGAATCTCCGCCGCTTTCTCATGTGGTGCGGATACTTTAGGAGTTTATTTTGAGCGACCGGCTGCAGGCGAACGCACCGCGAGTGCTGGTCATTACAACTCTGAAGCTTTTTGTAAGTTAGCCCGTGAATCAGGTTTAAAGGCAGAAGATGTGAATGGAGATGCTTTCTCAAACGAAATTAAAGAAGAGGTAATCGCAAAAGCGAAGGAATTTGGCGGTACTTTTGACCTCGTTATTTACAGCCTTGCCTCGCCCCGTCGAACTGATCCGGTTGATGGTACAAACTACCGTGCCTGTTTAAAACCAATCGGTGCAATTTATAAGAATAAAACTTTAGACACCGATCGCAAGGAAGTGAAGGAAGTAACAATTGATCCCGCAAATGAAGATGAAATCTTTCAAACAGAAAAGGTCATGGGGGGAGAAGATTGGGAAGCCTGGACCGATGCACTTCTCGATGCAGGTTTACTCTCTGCTGATTGTTTAAATATTGCTTACTCCTATATCGGGCCACAGGTGACTCAACCCATTTACAGAAATGGGACAATTGGTCGTGCTAAATTACATCTTGAAAACACCGCGGCCCGGATTACCGAAAAGATGAAAAATGCGGGTTCAGGAAAAGCCTATGTATCAGTCAATAAGGCACTGGTAACGCAGGCAAGTTCAGCAATTCCGGTAGTTCCTCTCTATGTATCGATCCTATACAAGATAATGCAGGAATTAGGGACCCATGAGGGTTGCATCGAGCAAACCTGCCGTCTTTTTAAGGATCGTCTCTACGGAGAGGGGCAAACCCAAGTGGACCAAGAAAACCGCATACGTTTAGATGATTGGGAAATGGAGCCATCTGTACAACAAAAGATCATTGATATCTGGCCAACTGTGAATACAGAAAACCTGTATGAAAAAACTAGTTTCGAATTATATCAAAAAGAATTTCATAAATTATTTGGCTTTGGTCGTGAGGATGTGGATTACGAATTAGATGTTGATCCATCGGCTCCCCTTTAAGCTTTGCCAATAATAAAGAGCACGGGTGAGTCCGGTGCTTCACTACCGGGTGTTTTTTGGACCGGCCAATGTTCCTGTTTTATCAGTTTTTCGATTTCTTCGAATTCACACCTTCCTCCCTCGTGTCCACGATAGGAGATCAGGGAAATTATTCCATTATCAGATAAGCAAAGATGCGCCTGTTTAAGGGCAGACAATGTGGTGTCTGGTTTCGTGATAATTTTTTTATCTCCCCCCGGTAAATATCCAAGGTTAAAGGTGACTGTCTTTATTTTACCCGCCAGTTCAATGGGCAAATTTTGTTTAATTTTACTATGACAGGATAGATAAAAAGTGACCCGGTTTTCGAGTTTGTTTTCTCCGAGAAAACGAGTGCTTTGCTCTATTGATTCTTTTTGGATATCGAATGCAAACACATGTCCGGATGTCCCGACTTTTTGGGCAAGAAATTGAGTGTCGTATCCGTTGCCCAATGTGGCATCTATTGCTAAATCACCGCGCTGAAGAATTTTGTCTAGTTCCGCGTGTGCCTTTTCAGTTATTCTCATCGATTGTAAATTATATAAAACGGTTTAAGTTCGCCTCGGATGGAAGTGATTTATTTTTCAAAAGAAAATCAGTCATTTTTTTTGCATAGTGTGGAATCGTTGAAGTTCCTCTTGATCCAAAGCCATTAAAAAGAAATAAATTTTTATGGACTGGGTGAACTCCAATAATAGGGTGCCTGTCTTTCGTGCCAGAGCGCACACCACTGGAGTGTTGGGGGAAATCGCTTTTTTTTAAATCTACAAAATTACATTTATCCAATATTTCTTGTTTCCCTCTTTCCGTTGGACCGGAGAGTAGGTTTTGGTGATCCCATGTGGACCCCATGTGGGCATAATCTGCGAAACCCGGCAGGTGCCAGGACCCATTACTGAGGGCCAGGTTAATTCCAGATTGAACGGACAGCACTTCTCCCCGTGCCGGGGCAAAAGGAAGTCCTTTAAACCAAGGATTTTCAAGTACACGAAAGCCTTCACAGAAAATAACTTTTTGTAAGTTTTCTTTCCTTTTAAATTCAAAAGAGGAATTTTTCAGTGCCTTGATTGCAATTAAATAATCTTTACTTGCTTTGAGAAAACGAGATACATCGAGTTGCCATGCATTCTTTGTAATTCCTCCACCGAGCCGTGCTTGTATCCCCATCTTTTGATATTGATCAGAATTCAATTGTCCATTTTGAAATAGAAAGAAATCGGGATTCTTTTCCATTTCCTTCCAGGATTTTTTTTGTTTTTCTGAAATAAATAGCCGATGAAGCGGGATAGATCGGTAAAAATCACTTCCCCAGGACCGTTCGCATTGTCGAAAAAACAATTCATTTTCCATTAGGCAGTCCCTGATCATAAATGGCGGATTAAGCTTGGGACCGATTAATGGATTAACCAATCCCACAGACACCGCACTTGCTGAATGTGGGAGCCCGGCATCAAGGACAAGCACTTTTTGCCCTCGTTCAATCAGTTGATGTGCCATGACGGAACCCGCCAACCCATGACCAACAATAATAAAGTCAGTCATGAAATAAAAGGAATCAAACCATAAATCTCCTTGCGACCCAGTCGGGGAATGACAAAATTAAAAATTATGTTCAATCGTTTGTTAATTGGATTCGGTCTATTACTTTTTATATTTCTAGTTTTTAAACTAGGTAAGTCTTTTACTAAAGACTCTAGTGAGTTTGTGCAAACTCTCAACCCACAAGAATCAGTTGAACCTCCCGAGGAAATGGTTCCTTTTTCCAATCCAATAAAAGACCTTAATGTGAAAATATCTTTACCCTCCCAGACTGAACGGGAGCTTGATTTGAGTATGTTAGTGGATTCACCAATTCTTGAAGACTTGACCCTTGGATTCGCAACCACCCAGTCCATGCAAACATTCTTGGCACAGGCAGAAGCGAATGGATTTAGGGTGAGAGATCGTTCAGCAGAATTAAAAACCGTCCGATTACGAGTATTGGATCTGGATCAAGCATCCCGGTATTTTGATAAAATGGAAAATGAGGAAGAACCCCATTATAACTATCGGGTTCGATCACCCGAATTACCGCGTGCCGAATTTCTTGAAGGGGAGAAAAGCTTTGGAGCCAATGCGGACGAATGGATTGGCGTACCCGAGGAACGAAATGACTGGGGACGCGGGGTCAAGGTGGCCATTCTCGATTCAGGGATCGATTTAAGTCACTCCAATCTGGATGGGGTTTCCATTGAGGAGATTGACATGCTGGGCGGAGGATCAAGTTCACGGGGGCATGGGACTGCGATTGCATCGATCATTTCTGGAAATGATTCAGGTATTATGGGAATTGCACCCTCCGCTTCACTTCTTTCCATCCGGGTACTGGACGGGAAGGGGCAGGGAGACTCCTTTACCGTGGCCAAAGGAATTGTGGAAGCGGCCAACCGGGGGGCTCAAGTGATCAATCTTAGTCTTGGGGGTACGGGGGAAAGCATAGTTCTTAAAAATGCGGTTGATTATGCTCGGGCACAAGGTTCGTTGGTGGTGGCGGCAGTTGGGAATGAGGGAGTCAGCGGAGTCTCCTATCCGGCTAAATTTGATCATGTGATCGGAGTTACCTCAGTAGATGCAAATGGCAGGCAATCTTCGTTCGCTAATTATGGAGAAGGCGTTGATATTGCCGCCCCCGGAGTGGGTGTGTTTACGGCCTGGGAAGACGAGGCCCTCGTTTCATTCAGTGGCACATCCTCTGCCACCGCTTTTATAAGCGGAGCACTGGCATCGGAAATTTCCAGGAATCCAAATCTTTCGAGTGATCAGGTAGTCGATTTGCTTTACAAATATTCCAATGAATCCGAAAAACCAGGCTTTGATGAGTTTACTGGGAATGGAATTTTAAATGTCGGCCGAATTGAAAATCGGAATGTGCCTAACCTGCATGACGGGGCAATTGTCGGGTATTATTTTGACCCCGAGGAAATGAAAGGGGGAACCACTCCTTTTTTGGTTTCCGTTCAAAATCAGGGAACCGCTTGGCTTAACAATGTCAGTTTGGAGGTGGAATACCGAGGAGTGGTGAAAAATTATATTTTTAATAATTTAGATCCCGGGGAAACGAGAAGTGAAAAATTATTTTTGGATGGAAGCGGGGAATCAGGCAAAGGGGTTAGGATTTCATCGCAGCTTCGGCTAAGCGGACAGACTGATATCTACCCGGAGAATAATTCCCGGGTCAGTACGATTTCTCTCCCCGACTGATAAATAAAAATCTCTTGGCTTAATTTTGAGAAGTTAGATTGAGCAAAATAACCAAAATTTTTTGGTGGAATAAATTTTTTTATGTTATTCTATATTGTTGAGTCGTAAAAAGAGATATTTGTCCATGTTTCGAGATTTGGGAACCTCAGTCCGTTTGGGCGATCAAAAAGCTGTTTTCAAAGATGCTGTTAAATGGGCACTCAAATATCTATGCAAAGACGATCGAATTGTATGGTATCTTTCAATCCTACAAAGACTTGCCCTGGTGGAAAACCGGGGGAATCCGAATTTTCATACCATAAAATGGAAGAAGAAAAGAAAGCGTAAGCTGGAAGGATGGACAGGAGCTCGTATCCGGGAAGATTTTAACTTGTTTACCCAGCAGGTGTGGGAGCATTTCTATGGTATTCAGGAAGTTTATTCCCATCCATCGATGAAAGATTATCCCTTTTATGATTTGATTGAGGGGAAATCAATTCCCCGTTCGGCCAGACAAATTCTGGAAGATTTTCGAAAAATTGAAGTAAAATTATTGGATAATTCTAGACTTAGCAGGTTTTGCACGGATGGGCAATTGGTCTATTCCTGTCCCGATGGATGGGGATGGTACAAAATTATTGAGGGCAGATCCAAACAGGAGGCTATTGCGATGCATCATTGCGGAAATGAAGGGGGGAAGCAGGCAGATGTAATGTATTCCCTTAGGGAGCCCGTGCCCCATCCATCCGGTACCCGTTTAAAACCACACCTTACCTTTATTGTGAATAATGGAATGATTGGGGAGGCCAAGGGTTTTGCCAATGAGAAACCGGATAGTTTATTTCATGGATATATTGAAGAATTTCTCAAAATGAAGGACATTCGTGGAATTGTAGGCGGTGGCTACATGCCGGAAAATAATTTTCAATTCTTTGATCTTCCCAAACCGGAGCGAATGGGTGTGCTTGATGAAAAACCGGATTTTCGATTCGATCCGGTTGGGGAGGGGGGCAATCCTATACTCAAAGTATCCGAAAATAAAAACTGGAGACATTTCGGTGTGGCGGATTGTGGGGAGCAGGTAATGGTCACGGTGGGGGAGTTTGGACAGCAGGAACCCCAGTGGCTTGCTTTGCAGGAGGACTTGGAAATAAAGAACAGGGTACGTTCAAACAGCCTGGCCTGGTGTGCTTATCGGGATGGGAAAATCGGGCGTCTTTGTGTGGTGGATAAATGGCTCGATCCGGATACCATTTCCTCTCTGCTCGGGCATGACATGGTCGAGGTGATTGACGAACCCTTGTTTACCCAGAAATCAACCTGGGATCAATTTCTTGACCTTGAACAATTGGAAAACTACGCCAGGGAAAAGCCGGGCTTTTTTCGAAAGACTCCCCTGACTGAGGTATTTGATCGATTAGGCTGCAGTCATGGTTTTTTATCGGTCGCGAATGATCAGTTTGGTTTATCCATGAAACCGGTGGATGGAGGGATTGAATTAATATCCTTCTCTTCCCTGCAATCCTTTGCCCGGCGAACGGGGATTGGCTCCCTGATCAGCCAAACAAAAAAATGGGCCGTCCGTTCAGTCGTTTCCTCAGCGGATGTATTTAGGTTAAAATGGTTAACCCTTCATTTTCGTGAATGTCCATTAAACCCGGTCTATTTAAAAATTTCATGGAATTATTTATTTCATTTATTTAACACCCTTGGGTTTACGGAAAAGATTACTCCAAAACAATTAATACAGGAAAT
>CAJQKB010000002.1 GCA_905478775.1 uncultured Opitutales bacterium
CTTCCCGAGAACGATGAGCGTCTCGAAGATATCATCAAACACCACATTACCGAACAAGTATTTGCATATGGCAAATCATCGGGTGGTCGCCGCAGTCTTGGCGTTTCCGATGTAACGCCATTCAGTGCCTTTGGCCAACAACTGAACTACAAATTTCACGACAAACATGCCACTGTAGACGGAGCCAAAATAATCGAAACGGATATACCCTGTGCCAACGGAATCATCCATGTCATTGATGATGTAATTTTACCCGCCGAAAAAAGCCTTCTCGAATTGATCAAGAATCAAAAAAGGTTCAGTACTTTGACTCGATTACTCAAGGAGACCGGACTGGATCTTCCTTTGGCGTCATCCAGAACCACCTTTACCATCTTTGCACCGGTCAATGAAGCATGGGAAAAAGAGCCTTACAAATCATTAATTGAAAACCACGGGAAAACCGGAACAGAAGAACTCTACGGTATTTTGTCACGGCATGTAATCGTCGGCAAGCATGTGAGCGAAAACCCTAAGCCTTACAACAAGCTTAGGACTATTCACGGTGCCCCGATTTATCTCACCCAGGATGAGGGTAAATCGAAAATTAGCGGCATTCGAATAATTGAATCGGATGAGGAGGCTTTCAACGGATTAATAAATGCAATTGGTTCAGTCATTAAAGACCCAATGGAGCTACCTGAAAAGGATATTACCACGGTCGACGCCATACTATTTGTGCAAGATTCAATCAAGGAAAGTTCGGCGCTATACGATCAGGGGAAGTATGAAGCCAGCTGGCGTAATTACATACGAAGAGGCAATGAATTTCTTACCAAATACTCAAAATTCACAAGTTCATCTCAAAGCAACAAACTAAGAAATGTGATTCTTGACGACCAACCAGTTGCTCAGCTTGCCCGGGAGGCTTGGACATCCCGTAACGTCTTCCGCGACCTATTGCGTGAACTCGAACAACGGGAAGACCGCATTGTAGATTCTTATCTAATGCAACTTCCCAACAAACAAAGGTTTGGACGCTAATATGGAAATCCTTACCGATGATTTTCGTTGATGCATACAAAAAGAAGAGTCATCTTCCAGTAATCCCTCCTCATGCCGTTACGAAACTTTATCCTTTTTTCAAACATTCGGTCTTTCGAGTTCGCTCTTGGAATTGTCCCGCCTTCGGAAAGCCAAGGGTCGTCAAATTCGCTTCTCTTACCGTTGGTCGCCAAGGGGGATGAAACAGCAATGAGAAAGTGTATTGATTCATATGGCTCACTTGTATGGAGTATCGTTTGCCGGCGAATTAGGGATCGAATGGATGCAGAGGAGGCATGCCAGGAAATCTTCACAGAAGTTTGGCGCATTGCGGCTCGGTTTGATCCCAAGGTATCCAAAGAGTCAACTTTCATAGGTATGATTGCCCGTCGACGCTCGATTGATTGGCAAAGGAAACAAAACCGACTTCCCCCATTGGCAACCTTAGATAGCCTCCCCGAACTTTCAACGACATCAAGTAGTTCACTTCACTCCATCGACCGTTCCGAACTTTGGAATGCTTTGCAAAGTCTACCGGAGAACACATTGAAATTGTTTTCTTTGCACTTTGAAAAAGGACTAACCCATGACGAGATTGCTCAGCAAGCAAAGTTGCCCATTGGCACTGTTAAAACCAAGCTTCGGCGAGGTCTGATAGAAGCCCGAAAATTACTGAATGAACTCAACCTTAACAAAGAATTGGCCCGATGAGTATGGAAAATGCATTGGCTCGATTCGAGGAACTCGACGCAGGAAGAGTCCTGGGTGATCTTAGCCCCAAAGAAACATCAGAATGGTTAATTCTAGCAGAAAGACATCAGGGCTCAAACTCTATAGAACTTGATCTTCTTGCCACTGAATTAGAACTCCAGGAAACCCAACCCTGTGATTTATCCAGTTCACTTTCCAACAAACTTGCGGATACGATTCCTGCCTTTAGCAATAAAAACAAACAGCAACCCGCTACCCAAATAATTTCAATCCTGCCATGGTTGGGATGGGCAGTTGCAGCTTGCTTAGTTATTTCTTTAAACATACCCGATACTGATACCTCGCCTCCAGCAATTCAACTCACCTCTACGCAAAAGCTTGAGGCTCTTATCAAGAAAGAACCCAGCAGCCAACGCTTGGCATTTTCTTCTGCAAGTGATCCGTACCAAAATATTAGCGGAGAAGTAATATGGAATGACGGCTTGCAGGAGGGTTATATGTCACTGACCAATCTTCCTGTAAATGATCCGACTCAAAATCAGTACCAACTTTGGATCGTCGATCCTGAACGAGATGAACTGCCCGTCGATGGTGGCGTCTTTGATATTCCCGTAGGAAGTAAAACAGCAGTTATACCGATTCGTAACGCACTCCACGTTTCCAAACCAGCTGCCTTCGTGATCACGCTTGAGCAACCGGGTGGTGTCGTAAATTCCAAGCAGGAAGTCGTAGTCGCTTTAGCTAAATCCTGATTTCCTTAGTCAACCTTGATTAGAAAATCTCGCCTCTTACTTGGAATCGAATAGACGCCTCGGTCAAAATATCTAGGTTAAGATCCTATGCATTGGCTCACCAAGTTTCTTATTTCCCTCATTTTAGGAGGGAACATTAATGCAGATTCATGGGTAAAAACTAAACTAAGCAAAGACCTGAACACTCCGGTAATGACAAACGATATTCCAGCACCTGGTAAAAGGGTGAGGCAAGTCGCAGAGGAGTACCAAGGTACGCAAGTATATCACAGCTTATACCTCCCAACCAATTGGGAAAAGGGAAAGACTTACCCCGTGCTTGTCGAATACACCGGGAACAAATTCCCGGCTTGCGGATCAACCGGAGAGGTCAAGGGTGCAAACCTGGGCTACGGACTAAGTGGAGGGAAAGGATTTATCTGGGTCTCCATGCCCTACATTCAAAAAGGGAAAAAAGAAAACGCTGTGACTTGGTGGGGAGATCGTCAGGCCACCATCGACTACTGCAAATACAACCTACCCCGAATCTGCGATGAATTCGGGGGTGATCGAAACAACCTTTTTATCTGCGGTTTTTCCCGTGGAGCGATTGCCTGCAGTTATATTGGATTAGCAGATAATGAAATCGCGAGTTTTTGGAAGGGAATGATTACCCACGATCATTTTGACGGGCAGAAAAAATGGGGCTACCCGGAAAGTGACCGAAGTTTTGCTCTTTCACGCCTCGACCGCTTAAATGGACGCCCTGCCCTTGTATGCGGAAATGCCAACGATTATATCAAGAGACACCCCAAACTAGGTGACTTCACTTTTCTACCTGTACCCGTGACTACAATCTTTAAAATCCCCGATGGTCCAGTGATTCACTCGCATACTGACCTTTGGGCACATCGGGACAGTCCTACTCGCAAAACAGCCAGATCATGGCTTATTCAACAAGTAAATTCAAAACATGAATAGATATTTCAACTTCAAATTTTTCTTACTGCTCATTATTTCCTCTGTTGCAAACTCTGCCGAATATTCGAGTCAAGCTTCCAATCCAAATGTCAATAATGAGAAGCCTGAAAAAGGAAGCCAAGCCAAACGCATTCATCCCCATGCCCTCAAGCTAATTCTAAATGGAAAAAAGGAGGAAGCCATCTCCTACCTCAAGTCGACTACCGACAAGAAGGTAAACCCGGAACAGACCCAAATGCTCATTGACCTTGCGCTCGACAAACCGAACGCCTGGAAGTTCGATGCCAAGACTTGGCCCTGGAAACGTACCTTGGCCGACACATCGCTAAAGAAAGACGCTCCGTCAAACAAGTTCACCATCGCCTTCGGCGGGGGAGCGGGCTATGTGCCACCACACGAGCGAATGTGGGACACCATCAGGGCAATCGACCCGCGGGCACTTCTCTTGCTTGGAGACAACGTTTACATCGATGACCCCGAAACTCCGGAGATGCAACGCTTTCACTATTACCGCCGCCAAAGTCAGCCCGAATGGGCGAAACTGGCGAGAAAAGTGCCCATCTATGCCATCTGGGACGATCATGATTTCACCACCAACGACGGCTGGGGAGGGCCGGCAATCGAGGAGCCTAGTTGGAAGCGGAATGTATGGGAAATATTTAAGGAAAATTGGGACAATCCCTATTACGGCGGCGGTGAAGAACAGCCTGGATGCTGGTTCGACTTTTGGATCGGAAAGGTTCACTTCGTCCTGCTCGACGGGCGCTACTACCGCGAGTCACCCAAGGGGAAAAATCCATCTATGCTTGGATCCGTTCAAATGAAGTGGCTCAAGAAAACCCTCAAAAAACCGGCGACTTTTACCGTGTTATGCTCTAATGTACCAATAACTCCGAAGGTAAAGCCCGGATCCAAGGACACTTGGGATGGTTATGACAGTGAACGCCAACAAATATTTAAGTTTATTGCCAAGGAAAAGATTTCAGGAGTCGTAATACTTTCCGCCGATCGTCACCGGTCGGACGCCTACAAAATCGACAGCGGTATCGATGGAATGTATCCGCTCTACGAGTGTCAGTCATCAAGATTGACAAACCAGCATGTGCACGGACTTATCAAACATGCCCTATTCGGCTACAACAAGAAACAATCATTCGGCCGAGTTGACTTTGACCTCACCGCTCAAGATCCTACTTTCAGGTATACAATCATAAGCATCGACGGGGAACCGGTTCATTCCCTTGAGCTCAAATTAAGCGAACTGCAGATCAGGTAAAATCAAGGTAGAACCGAATCGATTTCAGTTCCATTTTAAAGACGCCAGAAAACATCGTGCGGCTCGAGTAATCCGAATCAAACTACAATGAAAAAATGACTAATGAATAAAGAAAGGTTTTGCCTCTTCCGACCAACCTACTGCAAAGTTCTTCGAAATTAATATTATGAAACCACCTATTGTACTTCTCATTTGCACAACTTTTCTTGCATGCCTGAATTTTGCTTTTTCCCAGCTTAAGGATGGTCAACCGAACATCATTCTCATCATGGCCGACGATATGGGCTACGAAGCCTTATCCTCTAACGGCAGCGAATCCTGCCAATCGCCCAATCTGGACAAATTGGCCAAGGGAGGCATCCGTTTCACCAACTGTTTTTCCAACCCCATCTGCACGCCCTCCCGAACCAAAATTATGACAGGGCAATATAATGTCCGAAACTATGTGAAGTTTGGGATGCTGGACCGTGGACAGACCACATTCGCTCACCAGCTTAAGCAAGCTGGTTACAAGACAGCTATCGCTGGCAAGTGGCAATTGGGAAATCAACCGGATTCGCCCCAGCATTTCGGCTTCGAAAAATCCTGCCTCTGGCAGCATACACGAGGTGGACGATCCAATGAAAACGGAAAAAGAATCGACCGGCGCTTCGTTAACCCGATGCTTGAATTCAACGGAAAAGAAAAGGATTTCACATCCGGCGAATACGGGCCGCAGGTCTGTACCGATTTCGTTTGTGACTTTATCGACGAAAATAAAAAAAGACCATTCCTTGTCTACTATCCGATGATTCTTACCCATTGTCCTTTTGATCCCACGCCCGACTCCACCGATTGGGATCCGAAGAGACTTGGTTCGACAACCTACAAGGGGGACAAAAATGATCCACAACGTCACTTCATCGACATGGTAAATTTCGCCGATAAAATGGTTGGGCAAATCATCAAGCAGCTCGAAAAATCAGGGGTTCGAGAAAACACCATCCTCATCTTCACAGGAGATAATGGAACCGATAAACCCATCGTAACACCATGGAAAGGCACGGAAGTCGTGGGCGGTAAAGGATCCATGAGTGACACCGGCACCCGCGTTCCCTTAATTGTTAACTGGCCAGCAGGTATTAAGAAACCCGGCCGGGTAACCGATGACCTTGTTGAATTCACGGACATGATGCCTACCCTTTGTGAACTATCCGGGGCAGACCTGCCAAAGAATCACCCCGCCGATGGGGCCAGCATCGTTCCCGTACTTCAAAACAAAAGAGATGTTCGAAAAAAGGATTGGATTTATATTTGGTATCGGAATCAGGTCATGATCCGTAATAAAAAGTATTCACTTCTCGCCAAGCAGGATGGGAGTGGTGCCACACTAACCCGCTACAAAGGTCAGTTTAATGGGAAGGAATTGATCGATCAAAAAATGAATAAAGCTGAACGCACAACCAAAGAAGAGTTTGAAGATATCATGGCTCAAATGTCCAAAACCCGGCTTTCTACTGCGAGTGAAGAGGGACGAATCATGGGACTTAAAAATAAGTCTAATCGGTAGGCTTTCATAACAAATGAAGACTTTTTCTTTCCTTGCCCTCCTCCTTTTCACTTTAAATTGGGGGTGGTCTGAAACGGACCGCACGCGCCCCAACTTTATTCTGATCATGGTAGATGACATGGGCTACTCGGACATCGGTTGTTACGGCGGGGAGGTTAAGACCCCCAATCTCGACCAATTGGCTAAAAACGGTTTGCGGTTCACGCAGTTCTACAACACCGCCAAATGCCACACCACCCGGGCCGAACTTCTCACCGGCAACTACGCGTACTCGATTGGGGATAACAATATGGAGCACGGGGCTACTTTTGGAGAAGTGCTCCGACCGGTTGGTTATCGTACCCTTATATCAGGAAAGTGGCACCAAGTGCCTCTTCCGACAACCCGAGGCTTTGACCGCTACTACGGACTGGCCGATGGATGCAGTAACTTCTTTAACCCCGGCGTCAAAGCACGTCCGGGCGAGGGCCTCCCGGGAAGAAAACGATCATCCCTCCGTCGATGGGCCATTGAGGACAAGGTGATCATGGGCTACACCAGTCCGGACAAAAAGTTCTACCACACCGATGCCTTCACTGATTACGCAATCGACCGTCTCGACGAGTACAAGAACGAAGACAACCCCTTTGTTCTCTACTTACCCTACACGGCACCGCACTACCCTCTTCATGCCTGGCCCAAGGACATCGCCAAGTACCGGGGGAAATACAAAATCGGATGGGATAAAATCCGAGAGCAGCGATTCAAGCGGATGAACGAAATGGGAATCATCGGTCCGAATCATAAGCTCACCCCAAGGGCTTCCAAGGCATGGGACGATCTTTCCGAGGAACAACAGGATGCTGAGGATCTCAAGATGGCGGTCTACGCGGCCATGATCGACCGGGTCGATCAGAACCTCGGACGTCTCTTTGCCAAGGTCAAGGAACTGGGCGAGTGGGACAATACCCTGATCATGTTCCTAACCGATAATGGTGCCTGCTCCGAGCAACCCAACACCACTCCGGATATTCCACCCGGATCGGTAGAGAGCTATCGTACCGTTTCCGTTGGCTGGGCCAATGCCAGCAACACCCCCTACCGTAAATTCAAGTCAACTGATTACGAAGGCGGCATTCGCACACCTTTCATTGCTCATTGGCCGGGTGTAATCAAACCGGGTATGACCAATCAGGTGGGTCACATCATCGACGTTTCCGCCACCTTCCGAGACATCACCGGAGCGAAGTATCCCAAGCAAATCCAAGGTAAGAAAACCAAACCTCCGCCTGGCAAATCTCTCCTCATGATCTTCAAGGGCGAAGAACGGGAACCACACAAAGAAATCTTTTGGCGTTTCAACCGGGCGAATGCTGTTCGTCAGGGTGATTTGAAAGTTGTTCGTGCTGGAAAAGTATGGGAACTTTATAACCTGCGGGCTGATCCTACTGAAGTAAATAACTTGGCAGAACAGATGCCGGAGAAAACGGCTGAACTTTCTAAAATGTGGGAAGACTGGAACGAAGAGTGTAAAAAAAGACCCTAACCCAACCCAACCTCCTTTCGCTCTATGTCCTACAACCTGCTCCTAAGGAAACTATCATGGATCATAGCTTGCTTTATTTTCCTACACCCGTTAATTGCCGAAGAATCTTTTGAATTTCCAATGATTTCGGAGGTTCTCCGGAAGGTCCTTTTTCCTCAGGGGGACGGTGGATCCCAGTACTTTCGAATTCCCGCAATCATAACCGCAAAAAACGGTGACCTGCTCGCAGTAATTGATGCCCGTAGAAATACCACCCGGGATCTTCAGCACACCCGCAACATAGACATTGCCTACAAAAGGAGTACAGACAATGGCAATAACTGGTCGGGAATTGATTTCATTACCAAGTTTCCAGACGGGCAAGTGGGATCTGATGCATCCTTGGTCGTTGATCGTAAAACAGGCAGGATTTTTTGCTTTTACAACTACCTCGATCATGACACGGAGTTCAATAAGTCTAGACCTTCCAGGACAGCAGTTAACTATCGCTACTTTTTACAGACAAGCGACGACCACGGAAAGACCTGGTCGCAACCGAAAGACATTCGAGACGAGGTTTTGTCCGCTCAAATAACCAAGCGGGACTTCGTCTTTATCACCTCTGGACGAGGGGCTCAAACTCCTTCGGGACTGATCGTCCACACGGTAGTTCACGTTGGGAAAGCAGGTTACTTATTTGGCAGTTCCGATCAGGGCAAGACTTGGGGAGCCTTGAAAAAAGCGTCACCATTCTCACCTGCCAACGAATCCAAATTCGTCGAACTGAGTGACGGTACCTGGATGATTAACGCGAGGGTCAACGGTTCGGGATATCGATATGTTCATCGCTCGACCGACCAGGGGAAATCCTGGATAAGCAAAAAGGAAACCAACCTGCCTGACCCGGGTTGTAATGCCGAAATCCTGGTCTATACATCCAAAAAAGACGGGTACGCGAAAGACCGTCTTTTATTCGTCAATTCTCATAGCCAGAAAGGACGGAAGAATCTTGTACTCAGCATCAGTTATGACAATGGAAATACATGGGCCTTTAAAAAATGCATTGAAAAAGGAGCGGCAGGCTATTCAGCCATCACTGCCTGTAAAAATGGAGATATTGGAATTTTCTTTGAGAATGGAACCAAAATGACTTTTGTTCGTGTCTCGCTCAAAGACCTGACAGATGGCACCGATAAACTTACCCAGCCTTATAAAATATGATGATTAGATTACTCACACTTACCCTTCTTTTCCTTAATCACTCCAACTTCGCTGATACCCGCCCAAATATCGTGATCCTTTATGCCGATGATATGGGAGTGGCCGATGTTTCCTACGGCGATACGGAGGCAAAGATCCAAACACCCCATCTCGACCGATTGGCATCGCAGGGTATGACGTTCACCGATGGGCATAGTTCATCAGGCATTTGCACACCGAGCCGCTTTGCCCTGCTTACCGGGCAGCACCACTGGCGTCGATTTCACGGAATAGTTGGAGCCTTTGGCGGTACCGTCTTTAAACCCGATGATTTTACTATCGCCAAAATGTTCAAAAATAAAGGCTATCGCACCGGATGTTTTGGCAAGTGGCACCTCGGGTGGGACTTTGATGCCATTCGTAAACGGGGAGCCAAGAAAGGAGATCCCCGTGCCGAGTCCTATGATTGGACAAAACGATTTCCGAACGGACCTCTTGATCAGGGCTTTGATTATTACTTTGGGGACGGGACTATCAATTTCCCACCCTACTGCTGGATCGAAGGCGACCGCTTTGTAACTATCCCCACTAAGCCAGTAATTAGATCTAAACCACTTGCCGGGGCAGGAAGCTTCCGACCAGGTCCGATGGCTGAGAGTTGGAACCCTTATGATATTCTCCCCACCATCACCCAAAAGACCGTCGAGTGGATTTCGAAGCAGAAAAAGGATCAACCCTTCTTCGCTTACCTCGCCTTCAATTCGCCCCACTATCCAATCGTCCCAAACAAGCCTTATCACGGGAAATCGAAAGCCGGTTACTACGGGGACTTCGTCATCGAGACCGATGCCATGGTGGGCAAGGTG
>CAJQKB010000003.1 GCA_905478775.1 uncultured Opitutales bacterium
TGATCTGGCTGCAAGGATCATGCAGGAATACGGTGTAACCATCAATGATCTGCACTCGCTCTCCAAGGCTTTTCCTTTCGAGGATTTCAAGAAGCCAGGTGATGTGCATTACACGATGGATGGGTATAAGAAGCTTGCTGAGCAGGTCGCAGACAAGCTTCTAACGACACTGGGAGGCGAACAAGAGAATTTAAGTGACAAGAAATAGTTGCGCCATTTCATGAACTGATTCTAGATGTTCGCATAACAAAAACAAACTAAAGAGAATAATAATGAAAACGTACCCTGTCGCTCTGTTCTTGGCCATCCTGGCAATTCAGACTCACGCCGCCGATCTGGAAACTCTCGCTTCAGGGAGTGAGGAAAAGGCCGTGGAAGCTGAAACCGGGGCCGAAACCCCGGCAGCCGGAGTCGTAGCTAAAAAGCAAGACACGGTCTACAGCCTGACCGATGAACTCATCGTGCAACTCAACAATCTCGGTGACTCCTTTGAGTCTGCCAAGGACAAGGCAAGTGGTGAAGGATTTGTCAAAAAAATAGCAATCATCGGTGATGAGATAGAATCTATTGCCGCTCGCATGGCCAAATTAGATACCCCAGGTGACGAGGAGAGAGCCCACCTTGAGGAAAAAATGAAAAATTCGACCAAGGGCTTCCGTAAAAAATTTGGCACTTTCTTTATGACCTTCGTGCAAAACGATGAACTTGGCAACAACGTTGGTTCTGCCATGACGGAGTTCCAAGCTCGCATGGACAAGCTCCCGCCGTTTTTTGATCGCGGCGGCCAAAAAAAGGAGGATACCGCACAGGCACCCCCTGCACCTGCCGCAGAAGTCCCAACCACACTCAAAAAGATTCTGGCTGAGGCCACGGATTACGATGATCTGGAATATGGCGACGATGAGAACGAGGGACTTCTCTGTACCCATGACGGCCTGATACCCTACACCGGTTGGTCCAAGATGGTGAGTAAAAAGGGGCAAGTGGAAAACCTTGAGCACTATAAAGACGGCAAGCAGCACGGTCTGGAAATTATGTGGTATGAGAACGGGCAGAAGTATTCAGAAATCAACTACAGGGACGGCAAGAAACATGGCCTCCAGAACCTCTGGTATGAGAATGGGCAGAAGGAATCGGAACTCACTCGCAAGGATGGCGAGTTCCACGGCCCCGTCACCAAGTGGTGGGAGAATGGCAACATGTGCTATAGCAAAAACTACCTGGACGGCGAATACCACGGCCTCTCAACCGAATGGCATGAAAACGGGCAGAAAAAGAACGAAACCAATTACAAAGATGGAGAGAAAAACGGTCTCCAGACCTGGTGGGATAATGACGGCAATGTGATCAGGCAATCCAGATGGAAGATCGGCCGGGAAGTGGAGACCATCAAATAGCATGGATCCGCGCTCCCGTATCGGCTACGAACTTGCTTCCGGGAACCCCCGCCGAACAATGAACTGGAGCGTACGTCCTAAACCCGCTTTGCGTGTTTGGCGGTCCGCCGCTCATCTCTAACATTGGAATGGACATGAAATGAAGATGCGACTCATCATCACCGCACTTATTCTGGGCGGGGGCCACTTCTTGTTGTCATTCGTTGTTGCCTACATTCCTATAGGCTCTGTGGCCGTTGTTGTATTACAACCCGTGCTATGGCTTACGACCCTATGGCCGAGGAACATCCCCAATTCTGTGGAGTTTGTACTGTTAGCCATAAACAGTCTTTTCTGGGGAGCAACTCTCGCTGTCTTACTCAACATCCCAACACTAATCAGAGGTAGAGCATCAGGTAGTAGATCCCTCGAAAAGGATGTCCGATAACGGCCCTCAAGAATGACGGTGAGAAACAGAACTGGGTAAAACATATTCCCAACAATGCCCTCGAGCGTACGCGACTAAAGACGCGCCCGCTCAGGGCTAACGAAAAACAAAAACTGAAGACAACATTATGAAGGTACACCTTACCGCACTGTTCGCGCTCCTCCTGGCAACGCAGACTCACGCCGCCGATCTGGAAACTCAGTTAACAGGCTACTGGGTGCCCGATGTTGAAAAGACATACGAGTTAGCCAGGAAGGAGAATCGAACTATTACGCGCATCTCACGGGGATGGATGCCTAAATTGGGCTGGGAATTTGGATCGGGAACAATGCTGATGCATTTTCAGGGGAACCAAGCGGTGAATCCACCCGAACACTTCTCCATCAAACGCTCAGACAAGGCCAAGAGGACGCTCGTTCTTGAGTTTGAAGAAGGAAAGCCCGAATATACGGCGATCGTTACAGGCCACGATCAACTCACGCTCAGCTGGGAGAAGGATAAGTTTGTGTTAAACCGAATCAGCAAAGAGGCTTTTGCGAAACGATATACCCCGCCTCCACCGGTAGCGGACGATGTCACAGCACAAGACATCTCGACCAGGCCGCCCGCCGGTGCAGAGCAAAGCGATAGGTCACCAGAGGAACGAGAACGCGGCATGAAACTGTTAGGGGGAGATTTAAGTGTAGCAACCAATGAGGTTGAGCGGTTCTATGCTCTGGGACACGCCGCGAGGAATGCGTTGCGGGACGGGAAAGTCAAAGAGGCTGAAGCACTCGCCAGTGAACTGGCACGCTTGGCTCCGAAATACAAGAATGACTGGAATTATGGTAACGCTATCGAGGATGCGAATCAAGTGCTTGGACGAATTGCCCTCTCCAAAGGTGATATCGCGGAAGCGAAGAAGCGGCTGCTCGCATCGGCTGACAGCCAGGGTTCGCCGCAATTAAACTCATTCGGTCCCGATTTTCGACTGGCTCGGGAACTGGCCGAGAAAGGCGAGCGTGAGACCGTGATCGCTTTTCTGGATGCAGTGGCCCGCTTTTGGGCCAACCCGGATGAGCGAACCGAAACCAATTCCAAGCGCATTGCCAACGAGCACCTGAAACAACTGCAGTCTTGGAAAAAGCGACTCCGTGCAGGGGAGGTCCCTGACCATCATAAATGGCGGTAGTTTATCTTTCCTACAATGAATCCAAGAATGCCGAACAAGGAAGTGGAGGCAACGGCTGACGCCGTGCCTCACTTTTGACGTTTGGGCAGAAAACGAAACTTTGTTGACATGGTCTCTTTTGGTATATTTTTTATACCTAAATGGAGTTTGGATACGATCCCACAAAAAGTGAAAAAAACAAGGACAAGCATGGTATCGATTTTGAAGAAGCTCAAGCACTCTGGTTTGATCCGGACAGTGTTGGCTTTGTCGCTAAATTGGATGACGAAGATCGCTTTGCGATCATCGCGACTTTGAAGAAAAAGCTTTGGGTCGCATTTTACACTCCAAGAGAAAATAGTATACGAATCATTTCAGTCAGAAGGGCTCGAATCAACGAAAGGAAACTCTATGAAAGCTAAGGATTTAGACAAAATTTTTGATGATGGAGAAGTCGATATCAACGACTACTTGGATTTGTCATCTGCATTTCGGCCCGGTCAAGAGCAGAAGCGTGTGAATGTCGACTTCCCCGTGTGGATGATTGATCGCTTAGATCGTGAAGCAAGCCGTATTGGAGTACCCAGACAGTCCTTGATCAAAGTTTGGATTGGGGAACATCTTGAGACATCCAAGGCCAAGAAGCAGAAGGGCATCAAGACAGGGTAGGCTAAGCCTTTGGCGCTCCTACCTTTATCGTTCGGAGCAGAAAAATGGATGCAGAATTTTAATCAATCATGAAACAAGCACACCTCCCATCCAAGATATCACTACTTGTTATTGCCCTTTTTGTCTCTCTATCGACAGCGTTCTCTGAACAACGCCCAAACATCATATTCATCCTTGTGGACGATATGGGCTTTTCCGATATCGGTTGCTACGGCGGCGAGGTGAATACACCCCATCTCGACCGATTGGCAGAGAATGGCCTTCGTTTCGCGAACATGTACAATACTTCCAAGTGTTTCCCATCCCGAGCCTGCTTGCTCACCGGGGTCTATGCACAACAATGTGGCATG
>CAJQKB010000004.1 GCA_905478775.1 uncultured Opitutales bacterium
GAGAGCTGCTACGGTGGTACAAGGTCGATTTAACCGGGATGCGCGGTTTTGGCACAACCGAAAATAAGCACTCCTCTAGCTATCCTAGGGAAAGTGCGTTAACCGAGAGGAAAACGCTCAATGAAAATTAGTATACATAATGAAATCGAAGAATTAGCTCTTCGAATAGACGAAGATAACTTGAATCATCATCTTTGGAATAACAACGGAACATGGTGGATTCATTATACGGTTTACCCATCAGCGGTAACTGCAGAAAGAAAAAGGTATTCTCTTAAGACAAAAGATGTTACGACGGCTAGATTGCGAAGGGATCATCATTTTGATCAAATTTTAAATCGATTGCCTGAGTTGGCTGCATAGTAAAATTAATTCTCTCCTGTGAAATAACTCTTGCCAGAAAAGAATCAACAGTAAGTCTAAAAGTGTGAAGAGCAGATTTAGATTCAAGATTATACTTTGTCTTGCTTATTTATTATTATCTCAAAATCTTAGTCACGATTTAAAAAGTCAACCTAAGGGTTATAATTATGATGAATCTAAAGTTCCTGATTATGAATTACCCTTATTGCTTGAATCCGATTTAGGAAGAAAAATTTCTACCAAGGAAGAATGGATTTCTATTCGAAGACCTGAGATTCTTAATCACCTGGAAGAGGAAGTTTATGGAAAAAATGAAATTCCACTAGGTCCATTTAAAGTGAGAACAAAGTTGCTGGAATCAGGAGATTCTGAGTTTGGAATTCGTAAGCAATATAGTATTACATTTAGCAGAAGAGAAAATGAGCTTATATTGAATGTCCTCGTTTTTTTACCACCAAAAATAGAAAAGACTGTACCGGTATTCTTGGGTCTTAATTTTAGAGGTAATCATACTATCAGCAAAGATAATGAAGTTATTATCACTCAAGGATGGATCCGTCCGGGAAAAAGAGTAAAAAATAATAGATCGTTAGAAGAAGGACGAGGTATCGCATCGTCGCGATGGGATATAAAACAAATATTATCTAAAGGTTATGGATTAATTACAGCATATTATGGAGAAATAGACCCAGATTTTGACGATGGCTTTAAGAATGGTATCCATGGTTTGCTTAATCCAAACCGAAAACAACAGCCGAATAGTGGAGGCTCAATTGATGCATGGGCATGGGGATTGAGCCGAATCGTGGATTTTATTTCAATCGATGAACAATTCGACCATTCGCGAATCATCGTTATTGGCCACTCAAGGCTTGGAAAAGCAGCACTTTGGGCAGGAGCGAAGGATGAACGAATTTCAATGGTGATTTCAAATAATTCAGGTTGTGGAGGGGCTGCGATAAGTCGTCGTAAGTTTGGTGAAACTGTAAAGAGGATTAATGACTCTTTTCCCCATTGGTTTTGTCCGAATTATAAAAAATATAATGATCAAGAAGAAACTTGTATAGTTGATCAGCATTCACTCCTCAGTATGATCGCACCGCGTCCTTTGTATGTGGCATCAGCAACAGAGGATTTATGGGCTGACCCGATGGGTGAATTTTATTCTTTGCAGGCTACTGAACCTGTTTTCAGACTGTATGGATTTAAATTAAATTCTTCTTGGCATGAAAAATTGAATCGCAAATCAAGGGTGGAAAAATTTAAACAGGATCGAATGGGCTATCATATGAGAGATGGAAAGCATGATGTAACTTCCTATGACTGGAAGCGATACTTGGATTTTGCAAATCATAATTTTCCGAATGACCAGTAATCTCTTTGTATCAACAAACGCCTTAGAGTAGGGGATATTTTTTAAAATATACTAAATTTGCAACTTCAATAAAAAGCTGGGTATAGCATCGGAAGGAAATTGAACTTCTTTAACAAAGGTACTAATTGAGTTCAGAAATTTATTTAAATAAATTTAAAATTACTCACTAAATAAACTTGGATCAGTTCCTAGGCATCCAAAAATCCGATCAACGGCTGCTTTATTATCTGTCAATTCAGCTAGTGCATTGAGGGCAAACTCCTTTTTTTCCAGAATGGAAAGTCTTTTACAAGTTTCCTTGTTCGCTTGATCTTTTATAAAATTATTCAAGTACTCAATTCTTGATTCCCAGTAATTTCGAGTAACTTGAATTCGAGTTTTTAAACGCTCATTATACCAGTCACTTTGAAGAATATTTGATGGTTCAAACAAATCCCTAAATTTTTTATCTGTTAGCTTGTTTCCTTCCCATTCTCCTTCAGTCATGATCGTGAGTAAAGCTTTCAGTGGGGGGCATGCTTTTTCAATGGAATTATCATTAAAATATCGTTGTGCTATGTTTTTCCCCGTTTCCAATAGATTTTTTATGCTATCGGCATATTGACCTTCATCCTGTAATTCCGGTTTAAGCATGTCTTCCGGCAAAACTGAAACTGGATCGGTAAATATTCTACCTAGAAATTCATGAGTAAATCTTCTAGTAATTCTATATCCAAGCTGGGATGTGGGCAGATTTTGACCCTGATAAGAAAAATCCGGGACTTTTTCTAAATAACCTTTAGCGATCATTTCTTGGGGATTACCTTCAAAATCTCGCAGCCTACTCCAAATTTCAGGAATCAAAAGACTAATGTCATGATTCACTTGGTATTTTGGCCCCACATATCCGGCAGATGTGACGAATGCACCTTGGCCCGTTGACGCATATGAAATTAGAGCGGCATTAAGATCATGTATGGGCAATAGAGCATTGAAAGGACTCTTCGTCATCGCTCCTTCAGAACCCGCTCCTGTGGTGGAAGGAGATTTACCGGTAACGCTTACAATATAATCCATAAAAAGTTCGGGTAACTCTAAGTAATGGATGGGAGCAAAACAGCATAACGGCCTTATGTTGGCTTTCTTATCCGCGGGATTATTCCTTCTTCCTGGTAAAACTGCACGAACTGGGTAAAGTACCGAATTTTCAATTTTTATTCCTCTCTTTAATCTTGTACCAGCGGTGGCAAGATAAACCGATCGTGGATCAAATAAATCTGGTCTAGTTTGAAGATAGCGAGGATTCTTGGTGGGCTTTCCATCAACAATTCGAGGATTTGCGGAAGAAACAAAAGATACGTCTTCCTTAGGGCTTTCTGCCACTGATTCAATGAGTTCCCTAATTGGTTTTGTATAGTTTTCGAATGATAATGTATTACTGATTTGATCTTGTGCGTCTTTTTTTGAGAGGGGTTCGAAATTACTAATAAAGTTCCCGGGTCTTGCTATATCTTTTTCAGTTTGTTTATCAAAACCTCTGATAATCGCATCATCTGGTCTTTGGAATAATCTGTATTCACAATTATGAACAAACTTCGCAGACTCCTTAAAATTCCCATGTCCAATATTTTCAATGAGATTTGTGGGTGCCAATGTGGAAGCAGTGATATCATCTTCAGCTAAAATCTTATTAGCTGGGACAAAGTCTTTCCTTAAAGCGAATAATCTCCACGATCCTTTTTGATCAAAACCGATACGCAAATGCCGGGTAATTAATTTAGTACCGAGGTATCTTAATTCATTGGCGGGTTGTCCGTTGACTGAATCAACGCTGAATGCTTCTTCCCAATTTTCACCCCATTCAACTCGATGTCTCCTCTTTACGATCAAAATTAAATCTTTAACTCTTTGTGGAATAGATTCTAACCATTTATTAAAATCTTCCGTGTATAAAGATCGAGAGGGTGTAAGCAGTTTAATAACTGAGCCAAGTGAACGACGGGGGCTTAAAATTGGCCGATTTCGAAGATCATGTTTTTCGGGTTCTATAAACCGGTTTGAAAAATCCTTTTTAAAAAGTTCTTTCGTCATCGCCATATCTTTTTCCCAATCAGCAACATAGACTGGACCACTTACTATGGCATCGGTAATTGGCTTTGATATTTCAGACTTTCCTCCCCCTGAAACAGTACATGGCTTGTGGCATAAAAATCCTTCTCCTACCGTTCCAATTAATTTCCAGGGGCCATTATGTTCAGCCTTTTTCATTTCAACCTTGTAGCCAGATGGTAAAATATAGGCAAAGTCTGGTTGCATTCTTAAGCAGTAAGATTCCTTGCCCTCCCCTTCCCAATTAATGCTTTGTTCCCTCAGGCTGAAAACGGCATTTTCTGGAAGATAAATAATTGATTTGAAAGACGGGTCAACAAGATGGCCGTTCTGCAGGTCATTCATGGAGCATCCCATAACTGACAATGTGTCAGAAAACGTTTGTGGAGTGGGAGGTAAAATTTCGAGAGGATTGAATTCTTCTCCCAAGTCGTAGCTAGGAAAGACTACAGCACCTCCCGCATGTTCCTCTTCGCCAAGACCCGATAAATTGGCTGAAAAGCTTATTTGTGTTTTAACTTCCTTCTTACAATACCCGAAGTAGTTATCGGCAAGAATGGTTACTATCATTCCTGATGAATCTCGAAACGTAAGTTTGAAAGGATCGCCTCCGTTGTAGGCTTCATCTGGATCATCAAAATACATGCCGTCTCGAATTTGCCTGTCAGTAGCATCACACTTTTTGGGTAACTGGAGTAACTTCTTAGGTGTTCCGGCTAAATGGGGTGCCACGATTACACATCCTGTATGTCCGGTCCAGCCTTCAATATCCAAGCCCGCGTCATTTTCTGCTAAAAAAGGGTCACCCCCATTACCAAAGATACTTTCAACAAAGTCTAAGTTTGCAACACAACCCCCGGGAGCAAAAAATCTTACTTCCATAGACTTTTCACGAATAAATCCATCTACACTTGGGCAAACAACTGGACGTAAAAGAAGAGAAACCCAGCACTTGGCAGGATCAACTTCTTTTGAAGCAAAGGGAAAAACCATATCTTCCTCGGGTGGATTAAGTGCAATTCTGAGTAATTCTTTTGCCGCTTTTAATGGAACAACCTTTTTATCATCAGGGGCGGGAAGGCCGACATCAGCGACATGAAAGACTCCGGACGTTGTCCTTCTATCTCGTGAAGGATTATGAAGAACACCTTGGGCAAGGCGATGAGATGAAATAATTGTAGACTGAAATGAGTTTTTATTAAGGGGAAGTGAAGTAATTCTCGCTAACCCATGGCGATCAAGTACAAATGATTCGGTCGGAATACTTGGTCTGTCTATACCGAGAAGGCGATCGAGGAAATCTTGGATTCGTTTATCAGTCGGACAAAGGTGGCCTTGAAGTAGTCTTACCTTCTCGCGATATTCTTTAATTAATGAACTACTTAACTGCAGTGCCGAGTTATTACTTTGGTCGCCAACAGTTGGTAGGGCAAGGGTGGCTAGCTTGAGATTCGCATAATTAACCAGTTCTTTATATTCAACTGATTCTGGTGAGTAACTCGTGTCAATTCCGAGTGCTAATTGCATACTTTTAAGATCAACGAATTTCATAGATAACTGTATTTTATTAAAGTTGGATATCAATAAGAGCAGACAACATGCCGTAATTCTTGAAAGAGGTAAAGTAACTAAAATTTATACAATTCGTAACAAAAAATCTGATTGAAACCAATTAATGATTGATGGTATTGTAATATGAAACTGCCTCGAATCGTTTTCGCCTAGCTCGTAAACTTTTATTGTCTAATATAACATGCTTGAACAAATTTTTTGTATCTGTAGTGTTCGGGTTTGAGGGCCCTTAGCTCAGTTGGTTAGAGCATGCGACTCATAATCGCCAGGTCGTCGGTTCGAGCCCGACAGGGCCCACCATTCTTAACCGTTCAAAATGGAAGGTTTATTGAACCAGACTTGAATATGTGGGTAATGGAACATCCGTCCATTTGTCAGACCATTTGAAATATTCTGAAATTTCTAGAACATTAATTCTTTGTAAAATTTCTTTAATTCGTAAATTAGTTTTTGAAATCAAGTTTTTATATTCTTCTAAATTCTTTTGGTTTTCAATTTGGATATTGTTCACATTTGCTGAATATTCGGCCACTAGCTCGGCATGCTTTAGGCGAGGATCTACTTTTTCAGATTTTGTGACAGGCGGCGCGAAAATATCTATTTCTTCCTCTACTCCTTCAGGTGCATCCACTATTTCCTGAGTATCATCGTTCCCAGCAAGTGAAGTAATCTCCAATTCGGTAATTGGTTCTTCGGTAAACTCTATTGCGGGACTATCCAACTCGTTTTGGTCAAATTCGGGTATTGGGTCCGGCAAGGGAATTGGTGCAGGTTGTTGCAAATATTGCTCCTCGGGATTTGCAAATGCACAGGTGAAGCATCTCATCTCGAGATCAGATATCGGTTTCTCAGCAAGATATTTAACGCAAGATTGAGCAAAAGCCTTGAGTGCGTCCGTTGAATTGTAGGATGAAAAGTACTTTTCTAAAGGTAAATCCCCATCTAGGGTGTAGTTAACCTTGAACTCAATTAAATCAGGTTCGCGTTCTATATTTTTTCTCATTGGGCAATGATGATTTAAAGTAATTTGAATTGGGCACGGAATTACAAATTACTATCTTACTACTCAGTTGTACCTTGAATGAAATTGCAAGGAATTAAAGAAAAAAATATTTACTAACTGATAATCATGCCATAACAGGGCAGCTTTTATACATTTACTAATGCAAAAAGAAGAAACTAGTATTATCTAGATTTTTTTCGGGCAATTTTCTTTGCCATTTCAAAGCGGGCAGCGGCTTCGAGCAAATCAATTTGTGATTGGTCGAGGTTACTTTTCTTACCTTCCTCCAAGGCAATTTTTGCCCTGTTAGTAGCTTCTTCAATCGCAAGTTCGTCCTCGTTGGACACATCCACTGCTTGATCGACTATAATAGAGACCTTATTTCCATATGATTCAACAAATCCTGAACCGATCGCCAAAATTTTCTCTTCTCCGTTCCATTTAATTTTGATGTCACCCGCTATTACTCGATCAATGATCGGAATATGCTTTGGTAATAAATCGATCTTTCCATTAACTGTTGGTACCACTACATGTTCAACCTCTTCCGAAAAGGCGATTGAATCTGGAGTAACAATTTCTAGGATAACTGGCATCTTTTGAACTCGGTATTAATTAGGAATTTTCTTGGTTTATAACCCCGTCAATTCCGCCTTTCATGTAGAAATCATTTTCAGATACCTCATCCAAGTCGCCGTCTAGAATCATTTTAAATCCCTTGATAGTATCCTTTACGGAAACATATTGACCAGCAACCCCTGTGAAAACTTCAGCAACATGAAAGGGTTGGGATAAAAACTTTTGAATCTTCCTGGCACGAAAAACAGTTTGTTTTTGTTCGGGTGATAATTCGTCTAAGCCGAGGATTGCAATGATATCCTGTAAGTCCTTGTAAGACTGAAGTACTTCCTGAACTCCACGTGCGACTGCGAAGTGTTCCTCACCAACAATATCGGGCGAGAGTGCATTCGAGACGGATGAAAGAGGGTCTACCGCAGGATAGATCCCAAGTTCTGCGATTGAACGTTCTAAAACGATAGTGGAATCAAGGTGAGCAAATGTATTAGCAGGTGCTGGATCAGTAAGATCATCCGCAGGGACATAAACTGCCTGGAAAGAAGTAATAGAGCCCTTTTTGGTCGAAGTAATTCGTTCTTGTAGAATTCCCATTTCTTCGGAAAGTGTGGGTTGGTAACCAACAGCGGAGGGAGATCTTCCAAGAAGAGCAGAAACTTCTGAGCCTGCTTGTGAAAACCGGAAAATATTATCTACAAATAACAATACATCCTGCCCCATTTCATCTCGAAAGTATTCTGCCATTGTTAAACCGGATAGCGCTACACGCATCCGAGCTCCGGGAGGTTCATTCATCTGGCCATAAACCAAGGCTACTTTAGACTTTGATATGTCATCTTGATTAATAACTCCTGCTTCAGACATTTCTTGGTAGAGGTCATTACCTTCGCGCGATCTCTCCCCTACCCCGGCAAAAACCGAATATCCACCATGGGCTTTTGCGATATTATTAATAAGTTCCATAATAACAACGGTCTTACCAACGCCTGCACCACCGAAAGCACCTACTTTTCCTCCTTTAATGAACGGACAAATCAAGTCAATGACCTTGATTCCAGTTTCGAGGATGTTTGCCTCAGTGTCTTGGTCCATTAATTCTGGAGCAGCTCGGTGAATCGGGCGAGTTTCTTCATGCCCGCATGGTCCTTTGTTATCTACAGTATCTCCAACCACATTAAAAATACGCCCAAGAACTTTCTCTCCCACTGGAACGGAGATAGGAGCTCCTGTGTTAAGGACTTCAGTTCCCCGAACCAATCCTTCAGTAGATGACATAGCAACAGAACGAACTCGGTTACTACCCAAGTGCTGTTGGGTTTCGAGAACGAGCTTTTTGCCCTCTTCTAATCCTGGGACAGAATAAGTGACCTCAAGTGCATCATAAATTTTCGGAGTTGAACCCTCTGGGAATTCAGCATCCACAACAGCACCAATGACTTGAACAATTTTACCGAGATTTGAGTTTTCGATATCCATTTTATTATAAAGGTATAAGAGTTATTGAGAGAAGGAGGCAGCAGAAATTTCTAGAATTTCTTGTGTAATCGCAGCTTGTCTCGCTCGATTATATTGTAAAGTAAGATCGTCAATGAGAGAACCCGCATTATCAGTGGCACTCTTCATGGCAACCATCCGTGCACTGTGTTCAGACGCTTGTGATTCTAAAATAAGTTGAAAAATTTCTTGTTTGAGGTAGAGACTCGCTAATTCTGCTAATACTACATCTTTATTTTCAATTAAAATTTCTCTATTATCCTTTGGGTAGGGAGAAGAATCAGATTGAAAACGGCTGTGTAATTTTTCGACCATTGAATCCAAGTCGTTCAGGGGGAAAAGACGGATAAGCTCCGGTTCCTGCCTTAGTGTGTTGATGAAACTGGTGTAAACCACTTCTATCGTATCTATTCTACCTTCATCATAGCTTCGAAGCATAAATTCTACAATATTCCTGATGTCGGCAAAGGTGGGTTTGTCTGGTATCGAAAAATCAGCTAGTAAATCTCTTCTTGTTCGAGATAAATACTGAGAGGCTCTTTTTCCAATAGAAACAAATTTAGCTGAATTATCAATTTTAGAAAGTTCGCGAAAGAGATTACCATTTAGTCCGCCGCATAATCCTTTATCCGTGCTAACAACTAATATACCTCTGTGTTTGACTGGCCTTTCAATAAAATATGATTGCGTAACCTCTTCAAATTCATCCGCAATAGTGCCGATGATATCAGCGAGTAACATAGCATAGGGTCTGCCCGAACGAGCAGAATCCTGTGCCTTTTTCATCTTCGATGTGGCTACCATCTGCATCGCACGAGTAATTTGACGGGTGTTTTTAACCCCCTTAATTCTGATTCGAATGTCTCGAGTATTAGGCATTTACAAAAAAGGTGTTAAAAAATTTAGGATTGAGTGCGCTTCCAATCCTCCAACGCAGACCTAAGTTTTTCCTCGGTTTCTTTTTCCAGTTTTCCAGATTTATAAATTTCTTCACATGCCTCAGTACCTTGAGTGGAGAGGTATTCCTTTAAACTATTAACTGATGATGCTATATTCGAAACTTCGATTGAATCAAAGAAATCATTTTGAACAGCCCACATCACTGCCGTTTGAATTTCTACAGAAACAGGATTAAAGGCGGATTGCTTAAATAGTTCAACAATCCTAGCTCCACGATCGAGGCGGGCTTTTGTTGCTGCATCTAAATCTGATTCAAATTGAGAGAAAGCGGCCAATTCGCGAAATTGGGCAAGTTCTAGTTTAACTTTTCCGGACACCTTCTTGTAGGCTTTAATTTGTGCGGCAGAACCAACTCTGGATACAGAAAGCCCCACCGAAACGGCTGGTCTTATGCCTTTGTTAAAAAGATCGGTTTCGAGGAAAATTTGTCCATCTGTTATGGAAATTACATTGGTAGGGATATAACCGGATACATCGCCCATTTGAGTTTCGATAATGGGCAGTGCCGTAAGAGAGCCATTTCCATTATCTTCGTTCAGTCTGGCGGAACGCTCTAATAATCTGGAATGAAGGTAAAATACATCGCCAGGATAAGCTTCTCGTCCAGAGGGTCTTTTGAGAATTAAAGAAATTTGACGGTATGCAACTGCATGTTTTGAAAGATCATCATAAACAATTAGTGCATCCATACCGTTTTCCATGAACCACTCACCCATTGCACATCCTGCATAGGGAGCGAGGTATTGGTTTGCGGGATTATCGGCAGCAGGAGCAGAAACAATCGTCACATACTCCATTGCACCCGTTTCTTCAAAAACCTTGATCGTACGAGCTACATTTGAATTTTTTTGTCCAACGGCTACATAAATACAATAGACAGGTCGAAAATTAGCATCTCCCGACTCCTTTCCTTTTTTATTAATCTTTGCCTGGTTGATAATCGTATCAATTGCAATGGTAGTCTTTCCCGTGGAACGATCTCCGATGATCAGTTCTCGCTGTCCACGTCCGATCGGAATCATTGAGTCCACCGCCATTATTCCTGTTTGAAGAGGCTGTGTAACTGATTTGCGAGGTATAATTCCTGGTGCAATGCGCTCGACTGGGTAGGTTATATCAGAGTCAATTGGACCTTTCTCATCTATGGGTCTACCGACCGCATCCACAACTCGTCCGAGTAATCCTTTGCCGACTGGTACTGATAGAAGTTTGCCTGTTGTTCGAGCTTCATCTCCTTCTTTTAGCAAACTGGTCTCACCGAGAAGTACACAGCCAACGGAATCTTCTTCCAGATTGAGTGCGATTCCTAAAACATTGTTAGGAAATTCGACCATTTCGTTGTACATGACTTTTGATAAGCCCTCAACTCTGGCAACACCATCAGCAAGTGTAGCAATTGTACCCACATTTGTGCGGGTGGCGTCGGTGGAAAGATTTTCAATTTCCTTGCGAATTAAATCAGTTATGGAACTCATTAGGTTTATTCAAATTATGTGAGAGATTTTTTAAGTCGTGCGATTCTACTGGCGATAGAGTCTTCGTAAACATCGTCTCCGATGCGCATTCTGAATCCGGCAATAAGAGGTTGATTTTCTTGAATCAATAGATTTATTTTTTTTCCTCGAGCGAGAGAGATTTTATCCGAAATAAGGTTAGAGGAGGAATCGGCATTTGAGTCAAATTTTTCAAGGCTGCCCTCGTAAGTATTGATCTGTCGTTTAATCAAAGTGAGGAACTTGCGCAGAATAGGCAAAGCTCTTCGAGCTGGCTCTTTTTTTAATTCGGTTAGGATATGGTTAACTTTCTCAGGTTCTACCCTACCCTCTTCATTTAAAGAAAGCACAACCAATCCCTTTGCGATTTTTGAGCTCTTTGCTTCTTTTAACATCAGAGAAGTGCAGTTTTAGGCAGAGAATTTAATTTCTTTTGCCGCTGATTCAGAAAATCGAGATTTCTCATCGTCTCCGAGTTCGCGTTGAAGAACTTTGCTTGCTGTTAAGACAACAAGAGAAGCAATCTCCTCCCTTGCATCATTTAACACTCTTTGTCGTTCAAGTGCCATAGAACTTCTAGCTTTCTCAATGATTTCTTCAGCCTGTTTACGCGCTTCTTCTTTTTGTGACTCAATGTAAGACTTTGCTTTCTCTTGAGCCAATGCTATAGTTTTTTTTGCCTCAAGTGAAGCTTCTTGCAATGTCTCTTGTTGTTGTTTTTCGGTTGATTCGAGTTCAAGTTTGATCTTCTCGGCATTTTTTAAAGAGTCTGCTATTTTCTCTTCCCGTTCTTTAATTGTTAAAAGAACTTTCTTTAAACCAAAATGCCAAATTATAACAGCAACGAGGATAAAATTAAAACCTTGAGCAACGAGCAAAGGCCAATCAATCCCAAACTTCTCAACGATGCCTGATGTCGTTTCAGATAAACTTGCCAAGGTAATCATAGATTTCACCAGGGTTAAGAGAATATAGGATTACAGGAATAACGAGTAAAACGCAACCGCTTCGGCAAGCGCCATACCGATGATAGACTGAACTAGAATTTGGCCCGATGCATCCGGATTTCTTCCTACAGCTTCCACACCTTTCATTCCAACAATACCAACCCCGATTGCTGCCCCAAGACACCCAAGTGCTCCTTGTATACTTCCAGTAATTCCAGTTGCTTGTTCAGTTAGTTCGGGTGCTTGGTCAGCTGCTTGTGCGATTATGTCGATCATGATAATTTAATTTTAATGTTGTTGATTATGTTCGCCCACGCTCTTGGATGGTCGCGAATAGAAATTTAGTGATTTTCTTCCTCATGGTTACAGATTAGCCCAATGTACACAGAGACTAAAAGCATAAATACCATCGCTTGCACGAGTCCGATTAGAACTTCCATGAAATAAAATGGAATCGGAGCAATGGCCATAGAAATATTGATTAAAGTTTCGTTTAAATTAAGTTTTTCGCCTAGGTAAAACATGCTGTGCAACAAACTTTCCCCTCCGTACACATTTCCAAATAAGCGAAACGTGAGAGACACGGGCCTGAAAAGAATGGACAGCACTTCAATGAAACCAACCGCGATAAAAAGGATACCTAGTAGGCCAAAAATTAAAAAATTGACCTGTGTTTTGTCGGCTTTATTACCGAACCAATCTTTAATTATAGCTTTTAAACCCGCGTATCTGACAATAAAGTAAACCCAGCATAAATTAGCTACTAAGGCTAAAGCCAAAGTCATATTTAAGTCCGCATTACCTGGACGGATTAAAGGTTTTGTAATTTTAAAATGATTTCCTTCTTGAATTCCTTGTCCAATTGTACCAACGCCAGGTAATAATGCACTCCAGTTATGGATCAATATAAAAATAAAAAGCCCTGATAATAACCAAAATGACGGGTAGAAAACTTTTTTACCTACAATTGGTTCTAATATGGTGCGGAGTGAAGTGATTGCTGATTCTACAATTAATTGTCCTTTTGAGGGAATGAGTGAAGTCCTGCCAACTAGAAGTTTAACAATAATCACTATTGCGATAGATATGATCCAACTGGTAACCATAGAATTGGTAACTGGAAATACTCCAAGTTTGAATATTTCTTCGGACACTAAACTAACCCCTTCACCTGAGGCGAGCACAGGTAATGATGTAACTAGGAAGGAGAATGGTATTAGAAGCTTCAAAACAAGATGTGCACTATAAGTTTTGTTTAACCAAGGTCAACGAGGTTTTTCTATTTTTAAGCTTAAATTGCTAAATACATGAACGGTCACCCTTGAATAGAATAATAAGGTGCCAGTTTGTGTTTACATAGTAAGTCGTAAATTAACTCCATAAGTCCAGCTTATAGCCAATTGGCTGACAAACTTGAAAAATCGGGCAATAGTTCCTGAAAGTAACTTTGGTGTTCAAGTGGCCAGTCATGATTTGATAATTCCCAGGAATCAGAAATTTGAATTTGTGTTTTAGTCCACTCAAAATATTCAACATGGTCAGTTCTGAAAAATAATCTACTTTGAGAATGAGTATGAAGCTTAAG
>CAJQKB010000005.1 GCA_905478775.1 uncultured Opitutales bacterium
GTTTTGAAGCTGTAGGCATCATACAGGCCATATTTTCCTACCAATCCGGGGATAGTATACATATATTTCAAGGCGGAAATGGAAGCCTCTGGAGTAAAAGGAAGAAATGAAAGAGCTCCGTAGGGTGCCACGGTACCATCTTCCAAAAGTTTATATCCTGCCCCGATCGGATAAGAACCATAATGCCCGCTATATCCAGTAGTGGGACTAATTGAGGCCGACATTCCCCATGAATTTTTCCCTAAACCTTTAATTCGGTGGGCATTGTCGATAGCATACTGCCGCGCGGCCAACGACGCGTGCCTGGAATTGGTGAACCAATCCCTGCCCAGTCTGTCCCGCAGGTTACGAAAATCGATAAACGCATGAGTCCATTGATAGGTAAAGGCGGCTCCTGTTCCACAAATAATAAATTTCTCGCCCTTGTAACTTCCTTTGTAAGTTTTCATTGCGTAGTATGAATCCGGTCCTGTGGCGAAATGTTGATTGGGGGAACCTGCCGCGAGGATGTAGAGAAAAATATGTTCCGCATAAGCAGACCACCCGCCAAACATCCCATCTTCTGTTATTCCAAAGGGTACTTTATCGGGAAGATCTTCCGGGTAGCAGGCGAGGTACGGGTGTTTGGTTTCGGGATTGGTAAACCATTTCCAGTTCATTTCCCGATACAGTTCATCGGTTAATACTTTGATTTCACCACCAAAATATTCTGCCGCCGCTAGTGCGCCTAAAAGCATAGTTCCCGCTGATGCATTACTAAGTTCAATATTATTTGAATCTTTCCACCCTCTTTTTCCGGTATCCGGATCAATGAAATGGTACCAAAAGCCGTTGATGCGTTTTAGTTTTTTCATTGTGTTCAGCGTGGTTATGATTCTTTTTTCAGCGCTCTTGCGACTTATCCAGCCCCGTTCTACTCCAATAATGATAGCGGCGAAATAAAACCCCTGTTCTTCAATGGCAATGGGACTATATTTATTCATCCCCACGTAATCCCCATTGGTCATACCATAGGTGGGACTTTTCGGATCGTCGTTCCACTCCTCCCAAAAAAAGTGGAAGCATCCTTTGAGTTCTCTTTCCATTATTGGAGTTAGTGTTGGAGCTGTCTCTCTAATCTTAAAAGGACTACCGATCAGAGGAGGGCCATTGAATAACGCCAAAACAAAAAAAGTAATCGTAAAAGATTTCGTCATGAAAGAAAAAGTGTAAATGTAATAATAGCCTTGAAGTGAGATTTCACATTGATTCAAGCTCTTAATTTATACATTAGTATTTTAATGAGTGAATCAACCCAGGAGGAAGAAACAATTGAAAAGCCGAAGGAAGAGGAAGAATTTTCTTTTGATGCCGTTGATTTGATGTTGGAGGGAGACCTCAAGTCTCAGATTAATTATTCGATGGTGAAGGGAATAGCCCAGGCATTGGATGAAAAGTCTCAGATTTTAATTAAGGCTGAGGAATCTTTTGAACCGCAGGAAGAGGAAACTTTTGCAGAGGTAGCCTTGCCCGAAATCGAGGCCATGGCTCTAGCCATTACGGAAGGTTGTGTGGACTTTACCAAAATCCGGTTTTGGGAGGCATGTGAAACTGCAGAAGTTGCCTGGGAGGAATCTAAAGATGCGGATGGCAATGTGGTGAGTAAGATGCCTTACGGTAATCCATTGGAAACCCCGGCGGAAGGGAACCGTATTCTGGCAAACCTGAAGCAAATTTCGACATGGTTGGCAGAGGTTCATTCCCTGCACGAGAAAAATGGAATGGGCTGGGTCTCTCCTTACGGTTGTCCGGAAGACGGACAACAGGCATATGATAACCGATCCAATTCGATCAATCAATTATCCCACATTATAGATTCGATCGGAGCAAACTTTGACTTATAACAAATGGGTTTATTCCCTTATGGTAGTATAAACACGGGGAACTCTTTTGGTAATCGAACAAAGCAATTCCCAAGGTATCGTTTTTGCATGAGTCGCAAGTTCAGTCAGTAGGATTTCCTTCTCCTTTTGTCTCCCAATCAGAGTGACTGTCTGTCCGAGTTCAATCTCGGAAGGTGCGTCGGTTAAATCAATCAAGGTCTGATCCATTGTAACTCTCCCCACTAAGGGGTAATTCTGTCCATTGATTAAACCAAAGGCTCGATTCCCACAGGGAAGTGGAATGGCGTCGCCATAACCGGCACTGATAATCCCAATTTTTGAGTCCCTTTGCAGGGTATACTGACGACCATAGCTCAAAGTTGTTCCTTCGGGCAGATTTTTGATCATGGCCAGTTTCGCATGAAATGAAAGAACTGGTTCAACTGGCAGATCCGCTAAAATACTACCCTGTGGAGGGGAGACTCCGAATTGAAGAAGACCGATTCGAACTGCATTGAAAATTGCGTTTCGATCAAATGAACGAAGAGAGGAGGAATTATCCGCATGAACAAGAAATCCTGGTTTTTGGTGAATTTCTGTGTTTTGAAGAATCGATAAAAAGCGGGTTCTTTGTTCTTCAGTAAAAGAAAGATCGGAGGGCTGGGCAAAATGAGTCAGGGCTCCACAAAGTTTAATTTCACTGTGTTTTTTGATTTCTTCAATCAGTGGAATCGCATCATTCCACCAAATTCCATTTCTCCCCATCCCAGAATCAATTTTTAAGTGAACTGAGATTTGTTTTTGATGTTTTTGAGAAAGGGCACATAGCCTATTTAACTCCACTTCGGTGGAGAGTGTTGGAATTAAATCAAACTCTATCAATGCTTCATCTTCCTCTTCCAGTAGGGGACCTAAAATTAAGATTGGCCAACCGGAGCCCATTTCCCTGATCTCCGTCGCTTCTTTAATATTCGCAACGGCAAATAAATCGACCCCGCTTTGCATTAATCGAGCGGCAGTGGGATGAATGCCGTGACCATAGGCATCTGCTTTCACGACTGAAACATAGCGAACATGAGGGGGCAGTGAATCTCTTATTAATCTTAGATTCCTTTCAAGGGCGGCCAGATTAATCTCTGCCCAGCAACGCTGTGTTATCATTCTATTACTCTAGCTGTCCGGAGACAGGAATTTTATTTCCGGAACCCATTTTTTGAATTCTGGTGGTCGGGGAGAATAAATTTCTAGTTCTTCCTTAGGCTCCGAGATCTTAATTAAGTCCGAAAGCCCGTTCATTTTATTCAATCGATATTCCAAAATATTGTCTGGATCAATCGAGGTGATTTTTCTTCTTGGATCTTGAAGGTGTAAGCTCGATGGAAACTTTTTGAGTGCTTCCTCGCTTTCGAAAATTTCTTTTTTTCCAATGGGATGTTGATTGGAAGAAGAGCGAACGATTCGCCAACCCATACGAAAGGGAGCTTGAACGAAGTTTGGGGAGGGTTTCACCATTTGACTGGCAAGGTCAAGGGCATTGTAGGAGTAGAGTGCGAGTTTGTTTTCGCATTCCCATTGTACTGTTTTTACAAATGCAAGGGTGAGGCGAAGGCCCAGTGTGGATCCAGGTCCGGCGCAAAAGAAAATAGAATCAATTTCTTTGATTCCCAATTCTAATTCTTCGAATAGTTGAGCCACGGATTGGAAAACTCCATCCATCGGAGAATTGGAAGTTTCTACTATTTTCCTCCATCCATTTTCTTTGGCAATTCCGACCTGTACATTGGCAGTGGACACATCCAAAACGAGAGCGGTAGAAAGCGGACTACTGGTCTTGTCTTCTTCCATTCCTCAGAGTACTTGAGTGGGGATCAGGTAAATGAACAGATTAATACCGGCGGCGTAAGTTTGTGGGAGAAATCCCAAGTTCTTCGCGATACTTTGCAACCGTTCGACGGGCGAGTTTGATTTCTTTTTCAGCTAGCAAATCGACAATTTTACGATCGCTTAATGGTTTACTCGGGTCTTCCTGTTCAATAATAGAACCAATTATTTCCTTCACACTAGTATTGGAAACGGAATCTCCGTCCTTCCCTGAATATCCGGGTGTGAAAAAATACTTTAACGGGAAAGTTCCATGGGGAGTCCGGACAAACTTGTTGGCGATGGCACGCGATACGGTTGTTTCATGAACCTCGATTGAGTCGGCCACTTCAGACATAGTCATGGGGCGAAGTTTGGAGGAGCCTTCTTCAAAAAAACCTGTCTGTCTTTCAATGATTTTTCGGGTAATTCGTTCGATGGTATTTTGACGTTGATCGATCGAGCTTATGAGGAATTTACCTGCTCGCATTTGATTGCGAACATATTCCTTTTCCTTGCTGGATAATACCCCTTTGGCAATCAATTCTTTATAGGTCCTGTTAATTTTTAGCCTGGGAATAAAATCACTGTTGAGGCTGATCACCCATTCATCACCGACTTTTTCCACAGTCGCATCGGCCGAGATTGACTGGTTATTATCTTCGGAAAACCTCTTGCCAGGAGCCGGATCGAGTTCACTAATCTTTTCGATAGCTTCGTGAATTACTTGAGTGGATTGAGATAATTTACGGGAAAGTTCAGGGACGCGCCGCCTTACAAGTAGAGGAAAATGGTCTTTTACGATTCGGTACTGATCTGTATCCTCCCAATCCCGAGCATCCATTTGCTTAATCAGGCAGTCTTGCAGGTCAATGGATGCAATCCCAATTGGTTCGAAGGTCTGTAATGTACGCAGTGCTTCCTGTAAGTCGGCCAGGGGCATTGATGAAAGAAGGGCAATGTCGGACAGATTTGAATTGAGAAAGCCATTTTCATCCAAGCTACCAATCAGGTATTCTGCGGCATCCCGAACGCCTTGGCTAATTTCAGTTAATTTTAATTGATCGAGTAAGTGTTCCTGGAGAGATACTTCGGAGGTGAGTGAATCAAAGAAAAACTTTCTTTTATCCTGTGCGTCGGTATTTCCTAATTTAGCTTCTCCTTCAAACTCGCTTTCAAAATGTTCTCTTAAATCCTCTTCCATCTCCTTGAGGATTGCAAATTCATCCGAAAAATCGAGGTCTTGTAATTCTTCTTGATTCTCGGATTCGATATCCTGTTCTTTGTCAGAATCCTTACCTTCTAATTCCGAACCAGGTTCTTCCGGGAATTCATCGACTTTTTCCACTTCCAATTCGTCAGGGGAGGGTTCGACTTCTGATGCATCAAGGCTTTCGTCGTTGTTTCCTAATTCTTCAAGAAGGGGATTAGTTTGTAATTCTTCAAGAATAGCAGAACGCAGTTCGAGTGCAGGAACCTGTAAGATTTTGAGGGATTGCCTTAACTGAGGGGCAAGGACAAGGTTCTGAGTTTGCTTCTGAACTTGCCTGAGACCTTGGGATTGCATGGCCATAATAAACTTTCAGGTTTTAATTATCTGCAAATCGGGTTTCCCCGCGATGCCAACGAAGTGCTGCATTCTCTCCGTCATCTCCAAAAACATCATAAATATAAGCCGCTAACTTCTCGTTCGTGGGCCCATATCCTTCGCCATAAATAAAGCTCTCGAGTTCGGTGAGCATTTCTTCCGATGATTGATACCTCTCATCTCGTGCCCTCATCAGGGAAGTTTGGAGAATTTTATCAAGCCGCGGATCAATATCGGGACGGATCTCTTTGAAGTTTGGAACTTTCATTTCCAATATATTACGAATGGTATCCTCTGATTCATATGCTTCGAAGAGGTTGTAACCCAAAAGAAGTTCAGACATTACAATCCCACAACAAAATAGATCAGCTCGATGATCTGTTACTTCACAGCGTGCTTGTTCTGGAGATAGATATTCATCCTTACCGGCAATTACATCGCCTTCTTTATTGTACATTAGGTCCAATGCCTTCGCGATTCCAAAGTCAGTCAATTTAACATCTCCCTCTTGGGCGATCATGATATTTTTTGGGTTAACATCGCGGTGGACAATCCCGAGCAAGCGACCTTGTGAATCTTTCTTGCGATGAGCGTAACCCAGTCCTCTGCATATTCGGGAAACAATAAAAACCGCCAAATCTGCGGGTATGTATTGTTCCGTTTCCACATGCCTATCGAGAAATTCCTCAAGATTCCAACCCGTTACATATTCCATGGTCATGAAATATTGCTCTCCAATTTTGCCTAGATGGTATGTCTGGACAATGTTGGTATGAATCAAGTCAGCAACTAATTTTGCTTCTCCGATAAAATTATTTCTAAACTCTTCAATTGCAGAATATTCTTCCCGAATCAGTTTGATTGCGACCACTTTTCGGAATCCACCAATTCCTTTTTGTGTAGCTTCGTAGACCAATCCCATCCCACCTTCCGCAATTTTACGAGTTAGTTCGTAGTGTACTTCGTTAAATATGTGTTTCATTTATGCCAATGTCGTAAAACTAAGTATTATCCTATCAGTTTTCAAGAAAATACTTAATTTTTTAAGAGTAAATAGTATATTTGGCATAATTTACGCTTATAGTCGCTTGATTTGACATAATTCTCTCCGATGTTAGTAATTATCTATGATCAAATTAACTATCGAAGCAGCCAAGGAGATCGAACGAATGTCAAAAGACTCTGATTCTGATAAATTACTCCGTATTTTTATTGAGCCTGGAGGGTGTTCTGGATTTGAATACGGAATGTCAATGGATCGGGCTAAAGATTCTGATCAACTTGGCGAAAGTCAAGGAGTCCAATTTGCAGTTGATGGAGAAAGTGTAGAGTATCTGTCCGGCACAGAAATCCACTTTGATGATGGGTTGAGTGGAAAAGGTTTTGAAATCCGAAATCCAAATGCCCAGACAACTTGTGGGTGTGGGAAATCCTTCAGTTGAATGATTTAGTTGCTAGAATTCCGCTTCTTCTTATCTCGCTATTTCTGAGTGTTACCTGCTTGGGAATGAAAAAGGTAGGCCCTTTGCGCATGCAACTAGTGGCGGAACAAAACGGAGTTGTTCCCGGTGAAGATTTTTGGATTGGTTGGCACATTGTAAGAGAAAAGGGTTGGCATACTTATTGGAAACATCCCGGAGATGTTGGTGTTGCTCCTTCCCTTGAGTGGTCAACTCCAAAGGGGATATCAATTGGTGAACTAATTTATTGTACACCCGAGAAAGTGAAGATGGCAAGTATCCGTGCCAATGGAAATTACGGGGAAACTCTTTTTCTGTGCAAGGTAAGTGTAACTGATCAAGTGAAAGCAGGAGAGATTATAACTCTCAATGCAAGTGCATCTTGGCTTACTTGTTCCCGACAATGCCTGCCCGGGTTTACTAATTTATCGATTGAATTAGAGGTGGTAAATTCGAGGGAATTCGATTCGGATTGGCATCAGAAGTTCGAGCAGTTTAGGAGCTCAATTCCTCCACCTCTTCCTGACCATTGGGAGCCATCTGCAAGACTCAAGGGTAAGTTTATCGATTTAAAATTACTAAATAAAAACAATTGGGAGTCGAGTGAAGATCGCCCAATATTTTTCTCCTCCAATCGTTTAATTAGTTCGGATGGAAATCAGTTGTATAAAAATAAAGAAGATTTTCTTCATTTACGCTTCGAGCGTTCACCATGGGCTCGAAAGGATGAAAAGTTTTTATCGGGTTTACTTTTTAACGAGAAAGGATGGGGGGAAGGTTCAACTAGCCAATATTATAGTATTGAAGTCCCTTTGGTATCTTCAAAATAAATAACATGTTCTACTTTTAGAATTGAAAAAAATTCATTTTATAGGACTTTAGATATTATGATAATGAAAGCACACATTCTTAGGCGTATGATTTTGGGATGGATTGTAATATGTTCTATTCCAATATTACCCGCTCAGGATTTACCCGGGAGTTCTCTTCCTGGTTCTTCTACCACCATTGTGCCACCAGCAAATGAAGTAGCTCCTGCCGCAGTGGTGAAGAAGGAGTTAGATCCTGCGATGGTAAAAGAAATTAAGGATGTGGTAAAAACAAACATATTTGCCGTTTCCAAAAGGAATATCAACATGGCATTGAGTACGATCCATCCTGAATCTCCCACCGCAGAGAGTTCCAAGGATATGATGACTTATATTTTTGCCCGCCTTCAGCTAAAATACACGATACAACAGCTTGAGGTGAAGGAGATTGACGGCGATGAAGCGAAGGTCGAAGTATTGCAAGTTACACAGAAACTTTCCGGTAATGCCGCGTTTCGAGATAACCGAGTCAAGATGTTACACACCATGAAAAGAGATGGGAAAAAATGGAAAATGTTTAGCTCCGAGGCATTATTGATTGAATACCTTAAGTACTAAATCAATCATTTAGGCTGGAATTACATTTCCTCGAGTGTTTCAATTCCCAAAATATCCATTCCGATTTGTAATATAATTAACGAACGAGCACATAGAATAAGTCGGAGTGTTTTAATTTCTTCCTCTTCCACCATCACTTTGCTTTGGTTGTAAAACGAACTAAATTCGGTTGCTAATTCGAATAGATAGCAACCGAGAAAATGAGGTTTTAATTCTTTCGTGGTTTGTTTAATCACTCCCGGGAAAAAAAGAAATTTTCGAGCCAGGCTTCTTTCAGAATCTGTATTCGGTTGATAGTGGGTACTTAGAATTTGAGTTGGTAAAACTTGAGCTTTTCTAAAAATACTATGGATTCTGGCAACTGCGTATTGGAGATACGGTGCTGTGTTTCCTTGCATTGCGAGCATCTTTTCCCAGGAAAAAACATAGTCAAGCGTACGGTCCTGGGACAAATCAGCATATCGAACTGCACCCAGTCCAATTGCTTTTGCTCTTTTTTCTATTTCTTCCTCAGCAAGGTCAGGCTTTTTCTCTATCACCATCTTTCGAGCCCTCGATATTGCTTCGTTCAACAGATCGATAAGTTTGATCGGTTCTCCGTCCCGGGTCTTGATCGCTTTATTGTCATCCCCTAAAATAGTACCGAACCAGACATGTTCAAGAGATGGACTTTTTCTTTTGTCTGCTAGAAACCATTTTTGTACAGTGAGGAAGAGTTGTTCAAAATGATCGCGCTGCCTTCCATCAGTAACATAGATAATTTGATCCGAATTCCATTCGTTTTTCCTGTATTCCACGGTTGCCAAGTCTGTGGTAGCATAATTACTCGCACCATCCGACTTACGAATGATAAAGGGCTGCTTTGAGAATCTTTTATGCTCGGGATGGAAGACCACAAGTGCCCCCTCATCTTCTTTACAAATTTGATGGGACAAAAGGTTTTCATAAATAGGATCAATTTTGTCTTTGTAGAAACTTTCTCCAAGTGAGTGATCAAAATGGACTCCCAGTATTTCATAAATTGAAAGAAAAGAATCCATGCTTATTTCTTTAATCTTTTGCCAAAGTGCAAGGTTTTCAGAATCTCCGTTTTGAAGTTTTACTAACTCCTCCCGCGCTTCTGCCAAATTACACTCTTCTTCTTTTATCCATTTGTTTCCTTGTCGATAAAGGTTTTCCAGTTTTGCAATTGGGTCAGGACCGAGTTGATCAAGAGCGATTTTTTCTCTTTTAATTGCATAGAGAAGAATGCCAAACTGGGTTCCCCAATCCCCAAGGTGATTGTCCCGTATTACTTCGTGGCCAAGAAAGTGAAGCAGTCGGGCTAAGCTTTCCCCTATAATCGTCGAGCGAATATGGCCAACATGCATCTGCTTGGCAGTATTGGGGCCGGAGAAATCAACCACCACTTTTTGCGGGTTTTCAGTCTGAACCGCCTTTTGGATTGATTCGGTATCAGCAAATTTTTCGAGCCATTGTAGAAAATAAGAAGGAGAAAGTTTGAAGTTAATAAAGCCAGGACCCGCGATACTGGTTTCCCAAAGATCAGTTTGGGGTAGGGCATCCATTAATTTTTGAGCCAGTTCCCTGGGGTTGATGCCTGCCTTTTTGGCAAATGGGAGTACGCCATTTGCTTGAAAATCTCCAAACCTTGGATCGGCCGGTCGTACCTGAGGTTGAAAATCTTCACCGAAATGTTCGCTCGTAGTGGTTACCGTACGAATTACACCTTCAATTGTATCACTAGAATCAAATTCAATTAACATGGTGCGTAATCCAAGCATATTACTAGAAAGGGTCAAGTACGACTTGGAATAAAAGCCTCGACTTATTTGAACTAATTAACTATATAATTTGTTTTGCCGTTTATTCATACCCCCAAATCGCGTAAGGACAATTATCATGCCTAAAGCCATTAGTTCCAAAAATAGCACCCCATCATTCTCTTATTTAATTGAGAAAAAAAGAGACGGAGGAGAGTATACAGACGATGAAATTCGTTTTCTTGTCGATTCAATATTAGATGAAGAGATGCCCGAGTACCAGCAGGCTGCCTGGGTAATGGCAGTATATTTCCAGGGCATGTCAGCCCAAGAAACTGCTTTTTTTACTGAAGAAATGATGCTTTCAGGTGAAGTGATTGAGATGATGGATGTTTCCCGTCCCAAAATTGAAAAGTATTCCACGGGCGGTGTCGGTGATAAAACAACCATTGTACTCGGACCATTAGCCGCTGCAGCAGGTGTGGCAATGCCCTTAATGAATGGCGATGATGAAGAATTTTTGACTTCTAATTGCGAAAAACTCTCCGCGATTCCAAAGATAAATAGTAAAATCAACTTAGAGGATTTTGCCACTCAGATTCGAAAAGTAGGTTGTTCATTTGCAGATCGGAACGACGAAATTTCTCCTGTTGAAGGAATTCTTTACAAATTACGACAAACAATCGGGGCAATCCCATCCATTCCTTTTATTACCGCAGGTACATTAAGTCGTAAGCTAGCGGCGGGAGCAGAGGGAGTTGTGGTAGATGTGAAGTGGGGCAAGGGCTCATTCATCAAGACTGCGGACGACGCGAAACAACTTGCACGCTCTATTACCCGGGTTGGTAGAACTCTGAAACGAAGATGCGTCGCTCTAGTAACCGATGTAAATCAACCACTTGGTTCCTGCGTCGGTGCTTCTTTGGAATTAAAAGAAGCGATTGAATTACTGAAAGGGGAAGGCCCAGAAGACTTACAGGACTTAGTTATGAAACTAGGTATGGAAATTGTGCGTCTTGCCGGAGTAGCAGGATCGACGCTTTCTGCCAAGCAGACTGTGCGTAAACATCTTGAAGATGGAACTGCCTTAGAAAAATTTAAAGAAATTGTTGAATACCAAGGTGGTGATTCGAAGGTAATTGATAACCCAGAAAAGTTACCATTGGCCAAGCATACCAAGAAATTACCCGCACCTAAGCGTGGTTATGTTCATACAATTGATGCCGGTCAACTTGCCCGTGGTGTCCAAATTTTAGCTCATGGAGAAGGACAAAAGTTTGATCCTGCTGCTGGTGTTGCTGAGCTTTGCAAGGTGGGCACTCAAATGAAACAGGGTGAACCTCTAATGATTATTCATTACAACGACGAAAAACGCTTAGGCGTGGCAATGGAGTACTTCAAAGCCGCTTATCGGCTTGCTCCTAAAAGACCAAATCCTGCACCTCTTGTTGTTGAACGAGTGGCCTAGATTTTATTTCTGAAATTTAAAATTTTTAAGATGCCTCTTTTTAAGGGGCATCTTTTTTAGTTCACACGGCCTAGGTAAGAACGGTCGCCGGTACTAATCTTGATTACATCGTCCTTTTTAATAAACAAGGGCACTTGAATGGTAAGACCTGAAGAGATGGTGACGGGCTTGAGTACATTTCCCGCAGTATCACCTCTTAATGCATCGGGTGCTTCAATCACAGTTGCTTCGACCGAGGCGGGGAGTTCCAACCGGATCGCTTTTCCATCGATTAGTAAAATATCGTAGGTGTTTCCTTCTACGAGAAAATTATCATCTTCTCCTATCACCTCACTTGGGAGCACGGTATCTTCATAGCTTTCAAGGTCCATAAAGTGATGTCCGTCAGGATCCTTGTAACTAAATTCAAGCTTATTGGTAGTCGTATGCATGAATTCGACATTATCAGTCGATCGAAACTTGGTAGTGGTGGTCGAACCACTTTGCAAGTTCCTCAGGGTTGTTTGCACAAATCCAGCTTGTCTGCCTTGCGTGCGGTGCAGCATTTCTAATACTAGGTGGGGTGCACCTTGATAGTTCATTACCCTACCTTTACGAATGTCTGTTGGAGAAGCCATGTTAATTTCTTTTTCTTGAAGTATTGCGGAAAGAATACCATGGGTAGTAGATTCCTGAACCAATGCCAATCTTATGTTTTCAAAAATTAAAATTTAATGAGTAATAAAAATTCAACAATTGAAATGATTTCTTGGAATGTGAATGGTCTTCGGGCCTGTCGAAAAAAAACTTTTGATGAGTTCGTCGCAAAGAAAAATCCCGACTTACTCTGTCTCCAGGAAGTAAAGTTAAATTCAGAAGTGATTCCAGATGATGACTTCGGATACGCATTCAGACATTATCACCTTGCTGAAAAGAAAGGTTATTCTGGAACCGCGATTTTTTCTAAAACTAAACCACTCTCCATTCGTGAAGATTTTCCTGATGGTAAACACGTTGGTGAAGGGCGTACGATTACCTTCGAGTTTGAAGGTTTTTTCTTGGTTAATGTATATGTTCCTAATTCAAAAGGTGACCTTTCCCGCCTACCTCACCGCTATGACTCCTGGGATCCGGATCTTAAAGATTATCTTATCGAGCTGAGGCAATCGAAACCGGTTGTTTTATGTGGTGACCTTAATGTAGCACATCGAGAAATCGATTTGGCAAATCCAAAAACCAATCGAAAAAGTGCCGGTTTTACTGATGAAGAAAGGGAAGGTTTCTCCAATCTTTTAGCAGAAGGTTTCATCGATACTTACAGACATTTACACCCCGAAAAAACAGGAGCATATTCATGGTGGTCTTACCGAGCGGGTGCACGGGCCCGAAATGTGGGCTGGAGAATTGACTATTTTGTGGTCTCTGACTGCTTGGCCACCTCCATCCGCGATGCTTATATTCTTCCCGAAGTGGAAGGCTCTGATCATTGCCCAGTCGGACTGACGATTGCCCGTGCCTGATTTCGAAAAAACGGAAATCCTTTTTCGAAGGACCCTAGAGCTGGCCAAAAATGGCTGGGGTAATACCCATCCCAATCCCATGGTGGGTGCAATTATTGAGGAAGGGGGTGAGGTGGTTTCAGAAGGACATCATAAACGTGCCGGCTCCCCACATGCTGAAGTTGTCGCTATTTCAAACCTCGGGCGAAGTCCGATTGAAGGGGCTTCGATGTTCGTCTCTCTTGAGCCCTGTTCGACGCATGGCCGAACCCCTCCGTGTGTGGATGCTATTTTAAAGTCTGGAATTAAGAATGTGTTTATTGGCTGCCTCGATCCAAACCCCGAGCATGCTGGGCGTGGAATCAAGATCTTAGAAGAGGCAGGAATTTCAGTACATCTTGGCTCAAAAGAAATTCAGGCCCAAGCCACCCGTTTGAATTTTGTATTTAATCATAATATGCTCAAGAATTGTCCATTGATTGCCCTCAAAATGGCAGTGACTAAAAACGGAATGGTTGCTGAAATCCAAGGAGTGCCGAGCCGTATTACCGAAGCGGAGGCCCGGGCCAATATGATGCATTGGCGACGATTTTTCCCCGCGATCTGTGTTGGGGCAGGTACAGTGCTTTCGGATGATCCCTCTCTCACCGCCCGCTTTACTGCTGAGACCTGGTGTCCACTTCGCATTATTGTCGATTCTAACTTGGTTACCCTTGGTTCACTGGTTCCAGACCGGGTTATTTATACCGATGAATTTGCTGATCGCACAATTATTCTCACCACCAGTCACGGGCTTTCTCGGCAAGATCGTGTGAGTCGGGCCAAGGAGTTGGGGGTTCGGTTGGTGAAAGTGGCTGAGGACGAGACTGGACGAGCCAAGCCTGATGCACTCAGATCTGCCTTGAATCAATTTGAAATGAACGCAGTTTATTGTGAGGGTGGCCCAACACTTGCCCGATCTTTACTTAATACAGGAAACGTGGATTACCTTTTTAAGTACCGTTCTCCCAAAGTATTCGATCATGAACAGGCCCTTTCGGGACCCGACTTTGATGATTTCCTCATAAAGGCACCTATAACAGAAAGTTTAGGCGAAGACCATCTAACACACGGATTTTTATGAAAACTATCTACTTAGCCTCGGGCAATGCCCATAAACTTAAGGAACTTCAAAGTGCACTCGATCTGGCAGGGTTGTCTGTTATCGTGTCTGGACCCGATGCGATTGGGGGTATGCCAGAAGTCGAGGAAACAGGCTCCACATTCGAGGCGAATTCCTTACTCAAGGCAAATGGTCTACGAGAAATTGGACCAGCTGGTGCTTGGTTCTTGGCCGATGACAGTGGGATTGAAATTGATGCCCTTAACGGAAAGCCCGGCGTTATCTCTGCCCGTTATGCCGGAGAGGAGTGTGATGATGAAGCCAATAACGACAAAGTTTTAAGGGAAATGATTGAGGTACCCCATAATCAGAGAAGCTGTCGTTTTCGCTGCGTTCTTGCATTGGTGGGGCATGATGTTGAGGAAACCTTTTCCGGAGCCTGTGAAGGAATGCTCCTAAGTAAGAGAACAGGAACCGGAGGTTTTGGCTATGATCCGTTATTTCAACCCTTGGAAAGTCAGTTCACCTTTGCGGAAATTTCCCTTGATGAAAAAGCAAAGATTAGCCACCGTGCCCGTGCTTTAATCAAACTGATCAGTTGGTTAAAGCAACAAGATGTTTAGCGTCACCTGTAAAGCCTGTCCTTAATCATTGATTTAAAAGAAGAGTCGCGTTTTATTTTACCCTTCTCCTTGACATCGATAGGGCTGAAAGCCGGTGGCGA
>CAJQKB010000006.1 GCA_905478775.1 uncultured Opitutales bacterium
TTTGTTCATAATGACTTTTTACAAATTTTATATGAAAATGGCATTATTGGTTTGGTTGGATTCCTAGGTATTTGGTTGGTTGTGTTCTGGAGAGCCCTGCTCTCTGCATTGGTCTGCTGTAGATCAAATGACCTTACTACTTTTGGCTTAATTATTGCACTTACAACTGCCTGCATTACCTTTCTCATTGAAAGTTTCTTCGAATTCCCAACCCGATCTCCCTGCGCACTTATTATAGGATGGACAAGCTTAGGCCTTCTTTTGGCCGTTTCGATGGATAAGAAAAAGAGTAAAACTGAGACTATTCAAATTCCAATTAAACCAAAATACAATCTTCTATTGGGAACACTTGCAGTTTTAATTATTCCCTATGGATGTATCCTGGCCAAAAATCTTTTTTGGTCTAATATTTTTCATTTTCAAGGAAGGATTGCTGGAGATTACGGTGAAAAGGAAAAAAGTTTAAAATTCCACAGAAAGTCGATTTCATATGCACCCTGGGAACACCATTCAAGAAAGTGGGAATGTTTTTACCTGTTAACATTAAAAAAACAATTTCCTGAAGCCCTTGAAGCAATCAATAATACACTCAAGGTACATCCGGGTTGTTTAGTTGCACATCAAAATAAAATCTCAGTACTGTTGAATGAATTCAAAGACAAGAACATGGCCATACAAGCCTACCGAGATATGAAAAAAGCGGCCCCCTTTCATCCCTACACTGAACAGGAGTCTCAAAAATTTCCCTCCCTGAAAAGATGAAAGTTTATGGGATTCAGCTCCAATCGGAATGGGAAAATAAAGATGAAAATTTTCGCAGAGTAGACACACTTTTAGAGAATTATAAAATCGAAAAAAATTCCCTACTTATTTTACCAGAAATGTTTGCCACAGGCTTTTGCCTAGAAACCAACAAAACACTCCTAAACGAACCGCAGAAGACTGAAAACTATCTTTACAACCTATCTAAAGATAAAGAATGCTGGGTAATTGCCGGTATGACACAGCCCAGTGAACAAAAGGGGGAAGCTTATAATTGTGCAGTCACTTTTACACCAAATGGTGAAAAAGTACTCTGCACACATAAGATTCATACTATTCCAATATTAGGAGAAGATAAGGTTCATACCAAAGGTTCTACTGTGGAGAACTTTAAACTTAATTCCTTCTTTGTTACTCCCCTTATTTGCTATGACTTACGTTTCCCTGAGGCTTTCAGGCTAGCAATCACTAAGGGTACAGATGTTTTTATTATCATTGCCTGCTGGCCACAAAGTAGAATCGAACATTGGACAACCCTACTTCAGGCAAGGGCGATTGAAAACCAGTCCTATGTCATTGGAGTCAATTCTGTGGGAAGAGAACCAAATATGAAATATGGCGGACGATCACTCATTATTGACCCAACCGGCAAGGTGCTGGCAGATGGGGGAGAAAGCGAGTCAGTAATTGAAGGAATAATAGAGAAAAGAATTATAGAATCATGGCGGCAGAAGTTTCCCGCACTCAATGATATTAGAACAGATTTAAGTTAATCCGTAACTCGAGAACGAATTTCTATTCAACTAAGTAGACCAAAGGGATTTTGGTAAATTAATCTTGGCTAATATTCGGTCAATTTTGATAAGTTCATCTTTAGAAAAAGCGGTTTGTTTAACCGCCTTCACATTCTCTAAGATTTGAGCAGCGGAACTTGCACCAATCAAAGCACTGGTTACCCGGTTATCTCGAAGGACCCATGATAATGCCATCTGAGCCAACGATTGACCACGCTGTTCCGCATGATCGTTTAACTCCCTAATTACTGTAAGGTTTTGCTCACTTAACTCGTTTTTTCGCAAGGGGGAATTTTTTATAGTTGCCCGAGAACCCGCAGGTAAGCCACTCAGATATTTATCGGTCAGTAGACCCTGGAAAAGAGGACAAAATGCGATTATACCAAGTCCCTGCTCCTCACAGGCATCAATCAAGCCATCTTCAATCCAGCGATTCAACATCGAATAATTAGGCTGATGAATTGCGAGAGGAGCAAAATTGCATTCTTTCGATACTGAAACCGCGTCTTGAGTTGATTTTGCGGAATAGCTGCTGATGCCTACATAAAGAGCTTTTCCCTGACTCACCGCGGTATCCAAAGCACCTATCGTTTCATCGAGTGGGGTATCCGGATCAAATCGGTGCGAATAAAAGAGGTCAAAATAATCAACCTTCATTCTTTTCAGCGACTGATCGAGACTAGCAAGCATATATTTCCTCGAACCCCACTCCCCATAGGGGCCAGGCCACATATCATAACCTGCCTTACTCGTGATCAAAATTTCATCACGGGGTAAGTCCTTTAGGATTTGACCCACATTTGATTCAGCCGATCCATAAGGTGGACCATAGTTATTAGCTAGATCAAAGTGAGTAATGCCTTGATCGAATGCCGTATAAATCATTTCTTTTTGATTACTGGTCGGTGAACCACCCCCAAAATTGTGCCAACATCCGAGTGTAATTGCAGGCAGTTTGAGCCCCCATCTGCCACATTTTCTGTATGGCATTCGCCCATCATAGCGGGATGGATTTGGACTGCTTTTCAAAACGAACTAAACGGGCAAGTAATCAGGAATCTGCTTCAATCGTTTCGCCTTCTAACTCCTCGTCTTCCGGTTCAACTTCAAGTTGTTCACCAAGATATTCTTTTACACTGAGGTCACCAACGAAGGAAAGCCCATCTCGCCTTTCGACCACATGATATCTTTCAACATATTTTTGCACCACATGTATTTTGGCATCCAAAGGCTGAACAATAAGTAGTTGGAGGTGAAACTCCTTGAATAAATCAAGGAGGTATTGAGAGAATTCATCATCCGTCTTACTGAACATTTCATCCACTGCAACCAATCGAAAAGTTTCGGTCTGTTTTCCACCCACATCAATTCCATATTGGTATGCAATTGCGGTTGCCAAAATAGTAGACGCCAACCGGTTTTTTTCTCCCCCAGATTTTCCGGCTGCCCCACTGTAACTTTGTCTTAAAGTATCTTCATCCTTATAAAACTCATCCGCTCGGAATTTAAACCAATTTCTTACGTCGATTACCCGTTCTGTCCAATTGGTATCGAGTTCCAATTCGGCTAAAAAATGCTCCACTCGATGATACCGTTCCCGTCTACGCTCATCTTCGTCATCTGCTTCTAAATCTCCTTCCAATGCATGGCGACGAAGTTTTTTAAACTTACGAACTCCATCATCTCCTGCATCTTCAAACTTGAGTTGAATATAAGTCTCTTCTTTCCGGTCAAAGGTCACGCGAGAAAGGTGTTCATTTAATTCATTAATTCTTTTTCGTATTCGATCCCGGTGGGATTCTAATGCTTCACTAAAGCCAGAAACCTCTTCGGGCACCTGAACGCGGAGAAGTTCTTCAAAACGAAGTCGATTTTTAGCCAAGTCCTCCTCTTGTATCTGTCTGCGAATTTCCTCAAAAGAAGCGTATGTTGAATCGTTATAACCCTCCTCCAATTCAAGATTTAATTCGTCGCGAAATGCTTGATTTTTTGCATCTGCAATAAATCGTTGCATTGCGGCAACATTCTTATCCCGAAACTTATCCAATCCAGAATCAAGCTTATGAATCTTTGCATCTAATTTATGGGAAGCAAGGCGGGCAGATTCTTCAATATCATCCGGTTTTTCCGGAGGTTCACCAAACTCGGTTGCGATATCCTTAAATAATTCTTCTCTTCTCTTTTCGGCCAATTCCCGGGTTTCTGAATCAGCACTGTCTTCGCCGATAGTCTCCTCAATAAATTCGTCCATACTCTTGACGAGCAATGAACGAAGTGAGGTCATACGGGACTCATTTCTTTCCGCTCGTGCTTCAACGCCACCGATTCTTTGCAATACCTCATCTCTAGTATTCTGACTTTCTTCCAACTGAACCGTTGCACTGTCTCGGTCTTCTTTTAGCTTTTTCAGGACATCAGAGCCTCCTACAATTACCCGTTCCTCCTCCTCTAAGTCTGCGATACGAGTAGCCAATCCAAGTTGATCGATATCAGAAAATTCATTAGCACAGGCTTGAATTTGGGCACCAGAACGTAGTTTGACCCGACTGGATTGCCTTTCTAACTCCGCTTCCCTCATGGCTCGACCCGAGTTATCAAGTTCCTCACGCCATTTGATCAGAGAATCATCAAGAGTTCTTTGCTTAGGATTCACATCCCAACCAAGTACCCAATTTGTGGCATCATCGAGATATCTTGAGTCATCTTTATCTCGGAGCACTCCGTCACTTTTTACTAATCCTTCTAAAGTTAATGCAAACGGATTTTTGATAAATTCCTGATCTCTCATCGATCTACAAATATGAGGAAATCGATCTGCTAATTCAGATCGCAACCAAGTCTGCCTCGACTTCTCCATTTCCGGACGGAGAGAAAGTTTGGCAACCACAGAGTCATCATGTAATTTTGGGTTTTTTCGATCCGACTGGGGGCAAATAAATGAGAGTCGCTCTCCGAGGTGGTTAACTTCGAGGAAAGCTTCCGCCTCCTCCGCTAATTTTTGTGGAACGACAACAGTCAAAGAAAAGTTCCGAAGCAGTCTTTCGATAGGACCGGTCCATTTAACTTCATCCGGGACAACCTGTATTAATTCCCCCACAAAAGGTAACTCTTTGGCATCCCGATCCAATGCAGTTGCCAAACCACTTCGTAGACGGGCAATTTCAGAAGGAATATTTGAATTAGCTTCCAGGAGATATCTTCTTTCCTCCTCTAAACTATCTACTTTTGCCTTCGCTTTTTTGAGAAGGTAAGAAATTTCGGGAATCTTTTCATCAATTTCTACGACCTTGGCTTCGAGCCTTGGAATTTGATTATCAAGTTCGCGACGAAGAGTTAAAAAATCCTCTTCTTCTTGTACTGTTGTACCCTTCTCCCAAGAAGACAGGTGCCTTTCAAAAGTCGCAGCTCTTTTCGAAACGACCTCACGCTTATCTCGTAAACGATCCATCTCCGCACCCACCTGTTCTAGCCGACGATTTTCATCGCTGTCGGCAAGTGCGCGTTCAAGGTGATTCAACTTTTCCCGCAAGCGGTCCACCTCGGTTCGGGCACTTTTTAGTCGTGCCCTTTCTGCTTCCTCCTGGTGCTTGAGTTCAGTAACCCATTCAACACGACGGTCAAGTTCAGCTTGCGCATAGTACGGTTCAATTGAATTGCGAAGTTCATCCGCATAAGTGCGTTCTTTATTCGCTTCAAGAAAAGAGGTATGCGTACTTTTGATTTCATCCAATTGCTCGAGTTGATAGGCCGCAGTTTCGATCCGACGGTGAGTACTTCTCAAATCGTCAAAGCGTTCCTGCAATGCAACTAGTTTTTCTTTGGAACCTCCATCATCCAACATATGCTCACGAATAAATTGGGTTAGATCCTTCACATCCTTAATACAGACTGCCTGATTAAAAATGGACATTGGAGAACGATTGCCAAGATCCGTATCCATAAAAAGCATCGATTCGAATTTTTTATGGTACGCCGTAAAGGAATCAAAAACGGTCAAATTCCGTTCTTTAATTAAGCGGCGAATATTATCTACATCTCCCAGGTTATTAAAGTCTTCATCCACGGAAAGTTTTCTTTTCTCAACTACATAAACCTTATCCACCTTCCCGCCGGGAAGGCACCAAAGGACTTGAGCAATCGATACATCTGTCTTATAGGCTTCATTGTAAAAATGGGCCAGTAATACGGTATAAGATTCACCGGGTTTGCGGAGAGTCTCCTTTCTGCCCTGTCCAGTAGTTGCATCATGAATTTCTGAGTAAGCCCCCAAAACATAATCCCGTTCATTTCTTTCACGACTTCCTGCCTGACTTGAGGCTACATTATAATTTCGGACACGATTCGGTACAAGCAGCGTGAGAAGTGCATCCACAATTGTTGACTTCCCAGAACCATTCCGTCCAGTCACCATCGAAGTTCGTCCATCCGGGCACATGGAGTAGACTTCGTTATGAAATGTACCCCAGTTTAAAACCGAAAGTTTGTGTAATCGGTAACCGGCAGTTGATTTATCCGGCGAAAATTCAAGTTCGAGTTGTGATTCAAGCATCTTCATCCTCCATATCTTCTTCTAGGTCGGGTGATCTTCTTTTTATTTGATCACGAATTTCGGCTAATTTTTCAGGGGGCAGCTTTGCTTTTATTATCCGTTCAACGCGATAAAGTCCCCCCTCTTTATCCCGTACTTTTTTTAGAATTCCCCATTCTTCGAATTTAGTAACCAAGGCGGAAATCTGGCGGTGTATTTTTTTCTCATCATGTAACTCCGGGTAATAGGGAGTCATGGTATCTCTCAAATCCATTGCAGATCGATAGAGATGATCCCCCTCCTCTTGATTCTGCTCGAACCTCATTAGTTCCTCGCGCAAAAGAACCATGAAAATAGTTTGGTGATAAGAAAGACGGGTACGGCGAAGAACTCGTGGCAGAGGTGCTTCAGTTCCATCATCCCAACTTTCCACCTCCGATTCTTCGATCTCTTCTCGTTGACGGACAAATGCATAGCCAGCCGAATCATCGCGGGCGACCTCCATTCCGATTTCAAAAAAATGGTTTCGTATCTTGTCCCATTCCGCACCTAAACGACCCCAAAGATCTAAATCTTCCTGATAAATCGGTCCATTAAGGAGACGAACAATGACATGACGGTGAGTGATAGCTGGATTCATAATAAATTTCGTTGAAAAACAAGTTGTTGTACCTCGACAAAGCGAGGTTGCGAAGGCCGGTTTAAGTCGATGCTAATAATTTCGTCCGATAAAATTTCATGCCGATTGTCCTCTCCTGCAATTACTCGGTAACAAACAACATCTACAATTCCCCGTTCTAAGGGAAACTTTTCAACTATATCGGTGAGGCTAATTGTTTCGTTTTCTTCTAGCACCTCATCAACCCGGTCCCTAAATTTTGCTAAATCAAGTGGCTCGCCGACCGAATTAAGAATTTCATTCATCCATTTAATATCGTCTGGCTTTGCTTTCTGTACCTTGGCGAAGGGCTCCACTGCCTTGGGTTCCCAAAATTCAGCCTCCATAAGTGTGAAGAACTGGGCACGTATATCGATTTCAAATTCCCAATCCTCGGGCGGTTCATCTCGTAATTGGAAAGCCTGTTGTCGAATGGAGGTTAAGGTTTCTCTAATTTGTCGACCTGAACCTCCTGCATGGTCTCCCACAACCTGACGAAGTTTTCGACTAATTCGTCCATAGGCTCCATGGGCAGCACCGGCTTCGCCAAACAATCGTTCACCTAAATTACTAAATACTTTTGTTGGATCCAATCCACGCTTTCGGGCGATATCTGAGGTCTGTTCGGCTAATCCTCGTAATTTCCGGGCCAATGCCGGATTGGTCATCATCGTGCGAAAGCCAAAATAACTCTTCCCCTGATCGCAATCCCGAAGTTCCTCGTCCGCATCAAGAACTCGCTCCACAATATCTCCTTTGGATGCAACCCCTTGTGCATAGAGCTTAGAAATTTCTTTTGCATGGTCTTTAAAGAATTCTTCAATCGCGCGGAAGTCAGAAAGGAAATGCTCTACCAGGTCGGACAAATCATAAACCTGATCACGAATTACATCTTCTCCAAAGATTGGCGCTTCCCCTGTTTCCTGAATTTTACGAATTTCGTCATCAATATCTTCTCTTTTACGTACTAACTCGCGAATCCTTGCCTCAGGATCTGCATTCACTCCCTGAGTAAGATTTTGCATCTCAAGCATAATACGGTTGAATCGAGATTCAGTGGTTGCATAACCACGGTGCTGCATAGCCAGTAAATCCTGTAACCAGCTGAGTACTTTTTCGGAATGCCTAGTTAAACGAAATACATATTCTTCGCGATCTTCATTGTAAGTTTTCGTCAGGTATCGATGTTCCTCGTCACACCATTCATCTAAGTATTCTTGAGGTAACCTTTTAGGTGCGTCAAAATCCTCAAGTTCACGCATTTGTTCGATATGTTCAGACAAAGTGCCAACTAACTCCTCCTCCGATGCTTCCACCACCCCCCAATGCTTGAATGTTTTAAAAAAGAACCCAGCAACAAAGGAGCCCAATCTACCTCGCATTAAGCGTAATGCAGGCGACTCGTCAAAAAGGTGCAAAAAATCTTCGTCCATGTTATATCAATATTAAATTCTTATCTCAGATTGAGAACCTAAGATCTCAAGTCAAAGAGAAGTTATTACCAATCGGAATTGCTTGTGAAAAACATTTCAACAGTCATCGATTTTTGAACTGTTTACAGGGACTAAAAATGAACCCTTTTTTAATCCCTTAGCCGAAGTCTCCTCATTTGATTTCCGCCCCCAATGTAAAGCGAACCACTCCAATAAGAAATATTTTCTGCTTCCCCACCGACATCATACCGGGCAAGCTCAAGACCAAGCTCCAAGTCAAAAACGCGCACTTCATTCAAATTGCCCAAAGCAAGGAACAGGCGGCCTTTTTCATCAAATGCAACTCCCTTGGGCTCTACTCCAGAGGGAGAAAAATCCACCAAAGTCCAAGAATCCACTAAAATTAAGTCCTCCGGTATATCATAAACAACTACCCGGGAGGCATCCGGTTCTGCCGCAACTAATTGTTTTCCATTGGGACTCATTGCTAATCCCTCCACTCTTACCAAATCGTCATTGAGAATTCCCACATAACCAATATCGGGTCTAATTCGGTAAATAGTACCGGAATGCGGAGAACTCACAAATAAATCCCCATTGGGGGCAATTGCCAGATCCTTCACCGTTCCGAAACGGTAACCATCATAAGAATCGGCAAGAACCTCAAGTTTATGCGCAGAGGGTGAAATACGAAGTAATTTTCCGGTACCCGCATCAGTAACTAATACCCTATTTTCCTTGTCTACCCGAATTCCTTCCGCTCTGGGTGTCAAATCACCAACTGGGGAGATCCATTCTTCTAAATCGATAAAAACTTCAGGTTTTGTATTAGGGCCCGCACTATATTTCCCAATTTGACCCTCTTTTTGAAAGTTAGCCAAAAAAAGATCACCTTGTTCGGAAAATGCGATTCCTCCATTTTGCTTCAATCCTGGAGTAATCAGTTCTGTGGTAACTAATTCAGCGGGTGGAAGAGTGTCCCCATTACCAAGCGAAACCATACTAATTGGCTGTTGGGAAGTTTGCACACATCCGAACCCTCCCCCAAGCAGGAGAAAGATATTCGTGACATACCAATCTAATCTATTTTTCAAGTTAGTTCCAAAAGCTTAGATTACCAAACAACTTACCACTGGTTTATTCAAAGAAAAAAAGTTACTATTTTTAAATTAAAAAAAGGATATGCATCAAGATTCAATACTAGCAGCAAAAAATGCATGGCAGGAGGCCGAAGCCATTCTAGTTGGTGCTGGTGCAGGGATGGGAGTAGATTCTGGTCTGCCTGACTTTCGGGGGAAATCAGGATTTTGGAAAGCCTATCCACCTTTGGCCAAGATGGGGATCGAATTTGAAGAGATGGCCAACCCATATTGGTTCACCCAAAACCCGTCGCTTGCTTGGGGATTTTACGGTCACAGGCTTAATCTTTATCAAAAGACTAAGCCCCATCGTGGTTTCAATATTCTACTCAACAAGTTTAAAGAAGAGAATATTCCAATGTTTGTATTTACTTCGAATGTAGACAGTCACTTTCAAAAAACGGGGTTTGAAGAAAATCAAATTATGGAATGCCATGGTTCTCTGATGCATTTTCAATGCATTGAAGAGTGCGGTCAGCCTATTTGGCCAATCGGCCCAGATTTACTTTTACAGATTAACCCCGACAATTTACTCGCCAAAGAACCATTACCTAGTTGCCCACAATGTGGTTCGCTTGCACGCCCAAATATTCTTATGTTTTCTGACTTTGCCTGGAATAGTACCAGAACTTATGGGCAAAGAAAAAGGTTCGAGAAATGGATCGAGAAATTCAAAAACAAAAACTTACTCATTATTGAATTGGGTGCGGGCACAAATATCCCAACTGTTCGATTAACATGCGAAGAAGTTCATCAATCTGCAGGAAATCAATTCATCAGGGTTAACCCCGGAGAATCTGAGTGCGGATTAAAAAACACCTTATCCCTACCCATGGGAGCAAAAGATGCAATAAAAGCAATCTCTCAAAATTACTAAAATATTCTCCTACGGTTATTATAATTTGAAATTTCCTGAATTTGAAAGTTCGGAATACCGTTAGCAGAAGCCATTAAAGATCAATCGATTGATTTCTCTAATTTAACAAGAAACAAATCTTTCATCTTTTTGGCCGAACCAATCATTTCCAGATCATACTGAACATTACCGGTGGAAATTGCATCCCCCCCCCATGCCCAGTAAGTTCAAAAAGGTAATACGGATCATCCCGGTCCACATCGACGAGACAAGTGTAAAGGAGTGAGGGTTGTCCAAGCAAAGGGTCGGGGAAATCATCACTTGAATCTTTTGGAACATTAATCTCCACGCAAAGCACAAATTCATTTCCCTTTCCTGATTGAAGATAAGGATCCAAAGCAAAGCGGTGTGCTTCCGTTGCCCCACTTACCGCATCTATTTCTCCGGATGGAGAAATTCCAGAAAACAAGGTGTAACGATGACGCCAGAGTGGCAAAATATGACTCCGCTGAGTTCGGTAATCCTCCCAGAGTGGAACTTCAGAATAAGCAAGGGATTGTTCGAGAAACAAAGTCTCAATCATTGATCCAATCGTACTTTCTGCCCATACCGCTATGGAAGGCATAGGATTTAAATCTTCACGAAAACTCAGGTTGATCGATAGCCCGCTTCCATTGCCGTCCTGACTTTTTCGAACGATCCATTTTCGATGAGGTGCAGGTTGATCAAAACCAACGAGGTTTGAAGATCTAACAATTTGGGCACTGTTCTTATGCTCGTAACTATTTTCGATTAACCAAGAGGCAGGAGGCAGGTTATAAATCGCGGTGTAGACTAAAAAACCACAGGCAATACCGATCATAAGTACCTGTAAACGTGCTGATACCCTATATTTCCCTTTGGCAATTCGATTTCTGAAGTACGGTACACGTGCCACAATATGCAGAATCACTAAAACTAAAGTGACGAATCCTGCAATAACATGAATGTTCGTGACAGAAAGTGAAAATGGCTGAAAATACGCCAAGGTGCCCGTAGCAGCTAAAGCTGAAAAGCTAAACAAAAGGCCAAAATTGACCAGGTGTCTCATCTAACTGCTAATGTCCACTCTTACTCGGGTTATTAACTAATTTTGTCCCATCAAAACCAATTAATTTCCTGAGTTCCTTGATATGCGACTGACCCACTTCTTTTGGAGAGGCTTTATGTTTTTTACATAGCACTGCAGCATAGCCAGTCGCAATTCCCATCTGTCCGCAGGTATTCATAACCCGTGGTCCGCAGAGTCCGACATGAGTGCAACTAAAGCACCGGCCAGCCATCATTAAATTGGAAAGATTTCTTGAATAAAAACTACGAAAAGGGATGAAGTAATATCCTCCGGTTTTATGAAACATAGCCGTTGATAGAAAATCTTCCTTGGCTCCTTTTAATTTTCGTTGGTAATGACCGTCCACCTCACGTTTCTCCACAACCACAGCATCCGGGAACTCCCGGCGTTTAATCGCATCATGCATATCGTAAATGTGATCCCCCATCAACCGACGGGACTCTCGCTTCCCACCAACATATGCGACCCATTTCAATTTATTTGGAGCATATTTTGGGTTTTTCTTGGCATTGGAAAATGAGCCAAATATTGCACGTAACATGTGATCACGAATTTCTTCCGCATCATCAACTTGGTTAAGATCATTATCAGAATATTCCCAATACCATTCTCCCTTGGAAGCGACATGTTTGCCTGACACCGGAATGGCCCATGGAACCTTGGGGAAATCCTGTTTTTGATTGGTTCGCTCGCTATTCCATAAAACACTTGTTCCCATGACCCGGTTATCCGCTTTCTTCGGACTCCATAAATCACCATATTTATCCCAGCCTTCATCATGTTGGGAAGCTGCTTCACGACCGTAGCGGTAATCAGCTCCAGCCCAGTAACCCAGCCAACCGTCTCCAGTCGCATCAATAAAAATCGGTGCACGAAATCTTTTTATCCTACCACCCGTTACCTCTCTTGCCTCTACACTGAGAATTTTATCTCCCTTTTTCTCCAATCCACAGGCGGTATGATGAGCGAATAAATCAACGCCGGATTCGGCCATAGTTTTTTCTCTTTTAACCTGATCCACTTTGGCTTTTTCATTTCCATTTGGATAATGAATCGTGTCGATTGAGTTGAGAATGTCTGAACCATAGCCATGGATACCAAGGGTATGAACCCTGATCTCCTGGCTGGCATTACCTCCAAAAAGTGGACGATCCTGAATCACCGCAACCCTTAGTCCTTGTGAACGAGCGGCAAGTGCAGCTCCACAACCAGACATACCCCCTCCAACAACAACAAGGTCGAAAGTCAACTCCTCGACTTTTTCCTTCGACCGACCGGCGAGCACATCCTTCCAGTCAGATAATTCCTTTAGATCATCCTCCGGCAAAGACGGATTTGATTCCTGGGTAAAAAATATTGCATCACAACGTCCATCAAACCCACTTAGGTCGCGAAGGGAAATTTTGGTTTTTCCAGCCTTAGCAATTTCAACCGATCCACCGGACTGCCAGTGCCAGGTTTCCTCCGCTTCACCAAAAGTTATCTGAAGAGGCTTGCCTTCAACCAAGACCTGAAAGCGACCCGGTGACTGCCACTCCCCTTTACACCAGTCCCGATTCCTGACCCAGACATTCCATTTACCCGGCGTAGGCAAATCCACTACAGTCTCAGCATCTTCAACCGGTTTACCCATTCCATGGGCCAATAGATAATTTCCACCCATCTGTAAATAATGCTGGGTATCGATTTTCCAACCACCCGTTTTGGCAAAGGAGGAGGCCTCAAGCAAAACACCCGAACGACTTAACGCAGCACTGGGCTTGGCGCCCATTAAATAATTAGGAACACTAAGAGAGGCAACTCCAACCCCACCTATTACGCGAAGAAATTCTCTCCTTTTGGGAGTTTGTTTTTTCATAGTTCTGATAGAATTATAAGAAGATCAAGAAAGGATATCCTTGATAAGATGTCCGTGAATATCGGTTAAACGAAAATCTCTGCCTTGAAAGCGGTAAGTTAGCTTTTTATGGTCAACCCCAAGCAAATGCATAATAGTCGCATTCAAGTCATGAACATGTACTGGGTTCTCGGTAATGTTATAGCAATAGTCATCAGTGGCTCCATAAGACATGCCTTTTTTAATTCCTGCTCCCGCCATAAAAATAGTGAAGCATCTGGGATGATGGTCCCGGCCATAATTTGTTTCTGTCAGTTTACCCTGTGAGTAAATGGTTCTACCAAACTCTCCTCCCCAAACAATCAGAGTATCTTCCAATAGTCCTCTTTGTTTTAGGTCCTGAATCAATGCTGCGGTGGGTTGATCCACATCCCGGCATTGTCCCTTAATTGCGTTGGGTAAACCACCGTGATGGTCCCATCCCATATGAAATAACTGAATGCATCGAACATCGCGCTCCGCCATACGTCGAGCAAGCAGGCAATTTGCAGCGTAGGTTCCCGGCTTTAAAACATCCGGTCCATAGCTGTCTAAAATATGCTTTGGCTCTTCGGAAACATCCGTTAATTCGGGGACACTGGTCTGCATGCGAAAGGCCATTTCATATTGCGAAATACGAGCATCAATCTCGGGATCTTTGACCAACTGATGATCCTTTCGGTTAAGCATAGCCAATTCGTCCAACATATCCCGCCTCATTGAACGGTTCATTCCTTTCGGATCGGATAGATAAAGAACCGGATCGCCCGAATTTCTGAATTTCACCCCTTGGTGTTGTGTGGGAAGAAAACCAGCCCCCCATAGTCGATCGTATAGAGGTTGGTCATTTGGTCGACCCGTGCCCCATGAAGTAAGAACCACATAAGACGGCAATTCCGAATTTTCGGTTCCCAAACCATAGCTCAACCATGAGCCAATGCTCGGACGGCCAGCTAACTGATGTCCGGTTTGGCAAAAAGTAATCGCAGGATCATGATTAATTGCCTCGGTATGCATTGATTTAATAAAACACAACTCATCTGCCTGCTTGGACAAATGGGGCAAAACATCACTCATCCATTGCCCCGATTGCCCATGCCTTGCAAATTTAAAAATACTGGGAGCAACCGGAAAATTTTTCTGCCCCGAAGTCATGGTTGTCAAACGCTGCCCCTTACGAATGGATTCCGGTAAATCCTGACCACGAACATTCTCCATCGATGGTTTTGGATCAAAAAGGTCCATCTGAGAAGGTGCTCCGGATTGGAATAAATAAATAACCCGTTTTGCTTTGGCGGGGAAATTGGGAAAGCCCTGTAAACCAGGATCTTTGGCTTGCCCTTTTTGCGGGGATAATAATCCGGCCAACGCAGTTGCACTAAGCGCCGCCGCTCCATTACGAAGAAAAATTCGTCGATTCAAAAAATCCTGAGTAGATGAAAGATTTGTTTTGGAAGTGAGTAGCTGATTAAATTGATTCATGATAATTATTCCTAATCTTTGGTGATAACACGGTCTAAGTTTAAAAGCACATTCGCGGTGACAGTATAAGCGGCTAATTCCACGGGTTCTAAATTTTCATCCGGCTTCTTTTTCCCATGGGAAATAATCTGTTTTGCAGCCTCCTGGTTCTCCTGAAAATGAATTTTTCTTTCTTCAAATCCTTTTTGTAACACAGAAAGAGTATGCTTATCAGGACTTCGTGATGTGGCCAACCGGTAACCGGTGGTTAATCGATCACGAATACCTGCACCTCCTTCTTTCATCATTCTCTCGGCCAGGCTCCGGGCTGCTTCCACATAAGTGACCTCATTCAGCAAAGCAAGAGCCTGCAATGGTGTGTTCGTACGTGAGCGCTTGGGGTAGCAGATTTCACGGTTTGGTGCATCAAACAAAAGCATCGACGGAGGAGCAGCGGTTCGCTTCCAAAAAGTATACATACTACGGCGATACAAACCCTCGCCCTCATCTGCTTTATAGTTCGTTAAATTTCCATAACGGTTTGTTTCGGACCACACTCCCTTAGGCATGTAAGGACGGGTGCTGGGACCACCAACTTTTTTAATCAGTAACCCACTGCTTGCCAAAGCCTGATCCCGAACCAATTCGCCATGCAACCGGAAACGGGGACCTCGGGCCAAGAGGCGATTCTCAGGATCCTTTCTAAAATAACCATCCGGAGCTGAGGAATTTTGACGATAAGTTTTACTCAGCATGATAAATTTAATCATGCCTTTCATATCCCAGGCCTGTGCAGGTTTTCCATTTATTTTAGGTAAAGCCGTAGGCTTGGCAAATTCCACCGCCAACCAGTCAAGCAGTTCTGGGTGAACCGGCCATTCCGCCTGCGAACCAAAATTCTCTGAAGTCTTCACAATGCCCACCCCAAATAAACGCTCCCAGATTCGATTTACCCAAACGCGGGCAGTCAAAGGATGATCTCCCGATACCAGCCATCGAGCTAAACCAAGACGATCATTAGGCTGACCTTCGGGCAATGGGGGAAGAACAGCAGGTAGTGCCCGTCCTACTTTTTCGGTCGGTTGATCGTATTCTCCACGACTTAAAATGAATGCATCCCGAGGGGCGGACTTTTCCTTCATGATCATGGTGCTAGGCACTTTCGATATGAAATCATCTAAGGCTTTTTTGGATTGATCTGCTTTTACTTCTGCTACGGAAACAGGATTTTCCACCTCTGTGCGAAAATACTTTTTCAATTGGTTTAATTCTTGAGGAGCTAAACCCTCAACATTCTTACGCACAAGAAGAACGAGATTTTCTGGAATTCCAGATACCCCATCTAAAGAACTTACCTTTTTCTCCGCATATTGGATACGAAAGCGACCGAGATTGTGATCTGCGAATCCAGATTGATGATAAATAGTGATCACCAATTCCGCTCCCTCAGGAACAGAGATCGGAGACTTTGCCATAAACATTGCCATGAGAGATCTCTGTTTGGGAGGATTGCTCCCATGAACAGCCCACCCTTTTGATCCCTTTTTCTTCAGGTTCGCAGCATTTTTAACGACTTGAATAGCAGGGTATCCTTCCTGCTCATAACTGGCCTCAGCCTT
>CAJQKB010000007.1 GCA_905478775.1 uncultured Opitutales bacterium
AAAATTCTTGCAAATGGTGGTGATGCATCACGGGTTCATGCCAAAAGTGGTGGTGGTGGTTCCGGGGGTGCGATCAAACTTTCAGGTGGTTCCGTATCGATTGCGGGAACCCTCGAAGTCAAAGGTGGAAAAGGACTTACTGCAACCGAAGGTGGCGGTGGTCGAATATCGATTCAAACGAATGGCAATTTGGTACTCGGTACTACTACCCTGAATGGCTATCATGTGGGTTCATTACATATTTCCGGTGCAACACCAACCAATGCATTATCCCTATCCTCAGGCACATTGATTTTTGATACTACTTTTGGTTATTGGCATCACACCAGTGGAGTCCATGGAGTCGGCACCCTTGAACAAAAAGAAGATACCGATGGAATATCTTATAAAACTTGCACCTTTACATTTGATTCAATCAACCTAGCCTCCGGCTTAAATGTAGTTCTGAAGGGAGAAAATTCACTCATTCTCAAGACCCGTAACAATGGAAACTTTTCTGTGGGTACGAACCTGAATGCGAACGGTGGAAATGCGCAGGACACATATGTTGGCTATTATTCAGCTATTGATCATGGAATAGGAAAACTTGGCGGTCTAAATGGTGGAATCAAAGCCCTGACTAATGGAAGCGGCTCAGGAGGCGGCAAACTCGAAGGGGGTGGAGTTTCCGGCAACCTAGTGGGTGGCGGTGGAGGTTATGGCTCCGCTGGCGAATACAATTCCAATGATTTTGACTATGGTAAAACTTATGGCATCCCTACCCTGTCTCATCTACTTGGCGGTTCTGGTGGAGGGGCAGCATCCCAATCTGGAGGGGGAGCTGGTGGAGGTGCAATCTCCCTGGAAGCGGATGGTAATGGAACCCTTACCATCCTAACAGGAGCAACGGTTTCTGCCAATGGTGGTGGAGTCTCAACCTCCCTTGCCAATATTGGTGGGGGTGGATCCGGTGGTTCGATCCGACTTGCAGGCAGACAAATCATTAATAATGGAACTATTTCAGCAAAAGGAGCCACCCCGCCAGCATCGGCATCGAATTATGACGGCGGAAAGGGCGGTGGAGGTCGGGTCGCATTCAACTACAGTCTCAACTTGACCGAAGGAACGGTTGAACTTGGTAGCGGAGCACTTGAAGGTTCAAAATCTTACAACACCCCACCCTCGGTCAGTAATTCAAGTTTAACATCCACACTTAGTTATTCAAACAACTCGTACCGCAAGCAAAGTGCTACTCGTTATAATGACCTTGTATTATGGTATCCGTTTGATGATGCAAGTGGTGCAACAATAATGGACTATTCACAGTATGAGCGAAATGGCACTTTAGTGAATGCAAGTGGAAATAATTGGATTAAAGGAAAATCAGGAGGAGCCATCTCGTTGGATAATTCAGCAGGCACCTACTCCAATGATCCTAGTGGCGAATACCTACAAATGGGAACCTGGTCCTTGGGAGGTGCATTTACTTTTACTTCCTGGGTGAAGGCAGATGATTTTCGTGCAGACGCACGGTTGATCAACCTGGACGGCACCTACAAATTAGCCGTTCATCTTGGCTCCCCCAATAACCTAAGTTCTCTTTTTGGAAGTACTCCGGGTGGAGATGAAATCCATGATTCTGGAACCGGGTTTTGGCAATGGAAAACTTGGACACATATTGCGGTAAGTCTCGAGAATGCAGGAACAGACTCCTCCACTGTACGCTACTACAAAAATGGCTCCCTATTCTCATCCTCCACAACCGCAACCGCACCGGTGGTGGAGAATCGTACATCCCAATTCATTGGTCGTTCCGATACAAGTAATTCATTTCATGAATATTTTTCTGGTGACTTGGATGATTTAAGAATTTACCGGGTCAACCTTAGTGCCAGTGAAATTGCATCCGTATATGCTGAAACTAACAGTTCTTTGGTATACACAATCGAAGGACTGAATAACCCAACTAGTTTCTCTGCTACCGGACTACCTACAGGGCTTAGTCTGAATCCAAACACAGGAGAGATAAGTGGTCACTCGACTTCCATTGGCGATCACAATGTAACCATTATAGCTTCCAATCTTTCCGGTTCATCTCCGAGCAAAACATTAACACTCACAATAGGAGCATCCAAACCTATCATCGAAACCAACTATCCAGTCACTCGTGAATCCGATCTTCTTGGTTGGTTCAAGTTCGATGAAACTTCAGGCACCACTGCGTCCAACTACGGAACGAAGGGCTCAGCCGCCCTTCTTGCTGGAGGTGCCACTTTTTCAACCAGTGAGAAAAAATTTGGATCCTCATCCTTGAACCTTCCTACAGGAAGCACGGGAGCTTATGCACAGGTTACGACTCCAATTGATCTGTCCGGAAATCCATTTACATTGTCTGTTTGGTTCAAGAAACTTTACGGAACAGGGGCGTACCGAACTTTGACCAGAGATAACTCTTCCAACTATCATCATGTAATCATAAATAATGGAACCAATAATATTGGTACTTGGGGATGGGTCGATTCTGGATACGATTTACCCACATCGACTTCGGCTTCGTCTTGGAATCATTTGGTGGTTTCATTCGATGGTACAACAGGTAAATTTTATCACGAAGGAAATTTTGTTGGATCGGTGAATGCGGATCGGAGTTCCAACATATATGCTATTGGAAATTACCAGGGAGGCGGACAACGATTCGCAGAATACTTAGATGATTTTCGAATTTATGGAGTTGCCCTAACTGCCAATGAAGCTGCTGCTGTATACGGTGAAGGAAATGGTGATCTCTTCGCTGTAAATTCTGGATCCACTTCTGCCACTGCAACGGTGACACTGAAAGAAACGGGTGGGGCGAATGTATCAATGGATATTTTTTATGGTACTGTGGATAAAGGTGCCACCGTAACCGGTTGGGATGCGAACACATCTCTTTCCGGGAATCAGAGCACGGGACAAATTACTCTAGGAATGAACGGTTTGAGTGGGAACACATCCTATGTATTTCGTATTCGTTCGACCAACTCAGCTGGGGCCTCTTGGTCCGATGCCTATTCCTTCAAGACTGGTAATCAACTGGATCCGCCATCCATTACCGCACAGGATGCTTCTTCGGTTGCCGGTTCTTCGGTTACTGTAAATGGTACTGTGGTTTCTTTTGATGGATCGACCCAGCCTACCGTTACCCTCCTGTATGATCCGGTCGATAGTTTGGAGTCTGGCATCTTTGATTCCTACCTTCCCTTATCCCTAGGAAGTGGTTTAAGGCTTTGGTTGGATGCGAATGACTCGTCCACGATCACACATAGTTCAAATGCAGTCAGCGAATGGAGAGATAAGAGCGGAAATGGATTTAATCTGACCCAATCAACCGCAGGATCAAAACCTGCCTACAATGGAACGAGTAAGAAGATCACCTTTGCCTCTGACTCTTTATCAGGCTCGGCTCCCCTACTCGCCCAACCATTAACATTCTTTTTGGTTGCCGAATATTCCGGGTCAAATACCGATAGCCAATACATTCATGATTCATCAACCGGACGTTATATTTTAGGAGAAGTCTCAAACCAAGGGTTCGGCTCTCATGCTGGTTCATGGATTCGTTCAACCTCATTAAACCCGATCGGTAAAACCCTTTATTCATATAAGTTTAATGGTTCAACCAGTAATCTCTTTATTAACGGTGCCCATTCGTCAACTGGAGATGCAGGCAGTGGTTCTTTCGGAGGAAATTATGTTCTTGGAGCACACAACAATGGCTCTAGCTCGCCTTTCCAAGGTTCCATTTACGAACATATGATTGTGTCTGGATCCCTGTCCAGTTTTGAACGACAAAAAATAGAGGGTTATCTTGCCCACAAATGGGGATTATCCTCAGCATTAAACACCTCACGATATATTGGCGCCGAAGGATGGAGCTCTTCACACCTGACTGGAGATGCAGATTCCGGAATTTCAGCTGAACACAATTATACCTGTGCAGTCAGTCTCAATGGATCGAACAAAACGATTAACGGAGTCACTTTTGAAGGTGCATCCGGAACCGGTGGAACGGGATGGCAGATCACTGCCGGAATGACAAGCCCCCATGGTTCTCAGACATCCACCGTGGGTGGCCAAATTGGAGCCATGCTATCCAATGGCATGCGTTACGCTGGAGACCCACAAAAAATCAAGATCTCTGGACTTACGCCCGGCAAGAGTTATGTGTTTACTCTATATAACCAAGCATGGGAAGCATCTGGTAGACCCGCCATATTATCCTGTTCTGAATTATCTGCCACCGTAACGCTCAATCAAAGTCAATACGGGGGAACATCCCAAGATGGATTATTGGTCAATTGCTCCTACACCCCATCAGGTAGTGAAGCCGAGTTTACCATCGATCCGACCACGGGGTCCACTTGGCACATCTATGGTTTCAGTAACCGGGTAGCAGATTACGATTTCCCAGTTCAAACCAACCTGCCTACTACTGCAGTCAATTTAGGACAAAAGGCCCTCGGTACATTTACGCACAACCTTTCAAGCTTAGCTGCCGGAACTTCCTATAAATATCGATTCACCGTTCAAAACCAGGGCGGTATCAGTTTGTCCGACATAACAACCTTCACCACGCTCGGACCACCGGTTGTCGAAACACCTGGAGCAACGGAGATTACCAA
>CAJQKB010000008.1 GCA_905478775.1 uncultured Opitutales bacterium
ACTCGGGAGCTCGAACTCAGGTGGTTGGGGATCAACCTCATTTCTGCTTAAAACTGTCGATTGAAACAGTAAGCCAAGAGTGCCATTATCATTTGCATCGGTGCTTTAATGAGGCGTTGTGGCACTTTTGCTTAATATTGTCGTAGATATATAAAACATACCCATTCATTCATGATTGGTTTATTTGTGAATAAGGAATGGCAATCAAAGCGATTTGAATTGCCTTTCCATAGGGAAGAAGATTGATGAAGAGCAATGGCAATTGAAGATATTATACCCTTGGACGCACTCTTTGGTGGCGAAAATACAAAAAAGAAAAAGAAGAAGGTTGACCGTATCGCATTATCTTCCCCAATGATGCGAATTCCAAGAATGGATGTGCTCGTGGCACGCGACCTGATCGATATCGGGGTGAAGGAACTATACGAATTGCAGGGGCGATCGGCAGAGAGTTTATTTGAGGAGATCAAAAAAATGAGGTCGGATACCCCGGAGTATCGTTTGGCCTTTATCAGGATGGCAATCTACTTTGCAGAAAATGACCCAGCAGATCCTAAAATGCTCCACCCCAGTCTTTGGAATGACTAATTTGCCACCCAGGAAATCAAACTCCTGATTGGTCTAAATTGGCAAGAGCACGCTTCGCCTGCCAAACCATAAAAAGACCGTAGGCAAAAAAAAGGCCACCGTTCAAAATGACCATCGGTGCCTGCAAATTATTCATGCCCACGCCAAAAAGAACTCCCCCCACGATTGTAAAGAGCCAGCCAAACCACGATCGATACTTGATCACGCGGCGAAAGTGGACCACCTTATTGGCCTTCTGTTCTTTGCTTAACTCTTTCATGGCGTATTAATTAAAACCCAAGTCATCATCCTGCCTGCCCCCCAAAGCCTGCTTTATTAAATCGAGGCGATCATTCTCTTTTGTTAAGTCACTCAATAGCATGGATGCCCTTTTGCTTAAATTTTGCACTTCAAGCATGGCCTGTTTTCTGAGTGTGTGCTTGCATAATGTATAGGCAGCTAAGTCGACAAATGTAATATCGTCCTCCAGGGGAGAAAGGAAATCGATCATTTCATCGGTCACTTCCCCACCGAGTACCTGATTTCGGGCGAGTTGGATGGTAATTTGATCGCGCAGTCCAATCGAAGACTCGTCCACAATAGTTTCAACAGGCTCGACTTCAAGGATTCGATAGGGAATCTCCTGCGGAATAGAAACAATTCTAACCCGGCTTAATCCTTGCAGTAGGACAAAGGAGGTACCGTCTGGGTTTTCCTTGGCGACTCGGATCAGTCCGGCAGTGGCAACTCCAAATGGTAATTCGAGGTGTTCTTCCTGTTCGGAAACATTTTCGCGCTCTCCCACAATGGCAAAGATTCGGTCTTCATTTAACCGCTCGGAAAGCATCGTTTTATAGCGCTCTTCAAAAATCCGAAGTGGCATCATTGCATGCGGGAAAAGAACGACTCCACGCAGGGTCATCGCGGGAATTTGCTTCGGTATGGTAAAGTTATCAGAATCCATTTGCTCTACATTCTGTTCGCGTTTGCACAAAAGGTCAAATCACCAACCCAACCACAGTTGCAGTAAGCAGGCAGGCAAAGGTTCCCCCGAGTAGTGCTCTCCACCCCAGTTGAGTAAGATTTTCTCGCTGGGAGGGGGCAAGAATCGCGATTCCAGAAATTTGGATACCCACCGATGCAAAATTGGCGAATCCACAAAGGGCATAGCTGGCAAGAATTATGGATCGCTCCTCCTGAATTGCCCCCATTTCCTTAAATTCACCGAGGTGTGCATAGGCAACAAATTCGTTTAAGACTAGCTTTTCTCCCAGTAATTGACCGACCAAATGAATATCATCGGAAGAAACTCCCATTAACCATGCTATCGGAGCAAATACCCACCCGAATAAGTACTCCAATGAGATGGTGCCTTCCTGGAGGCCCAACCATCCATCGATTCCAAGTGGCTTTACTAGCAGGTCAGCAAAAATAAAATTACCCAGTGCAACCAAACCAGTGAACACAATTAAAATAGCACCCACATTAAAAGCGAGTAAAAGCCCTTGGCTTGTACCGCTGGTGAGTGCATCAAACACATTGACCGTGGAACTTTCATCACTCAGGTCGATTTCTTCCTTCCTGAAATTCGTTTCAGGGAGTAGGATTTTGGAACAAACAATGGCAGCAGGGGCGGACATTAAGGATGCAGTTAAAAGATGCTTGGCAAATAGAGCCTGAGATTCTGGGTCAGTCCCACCGAGAAAGGCAACATAAGCTGCAAATACTCCCCCCGCAATGGTGGCAAACCCTCCCGTCATTAAGCATAGAATTTCCGATCTGCTCATTTTATCCAAATAGGGACGGACTAATAACGGGGCTTCCGTTTGCCCCACGAATACATTTGCAGACATGGCGAGGCATTCGGGTCCAGAAATCTTCATCGTCCTTTTCATTACCCAAGCGAGTAGGTAAACAATTCGTTGAAGAATGCCCCAATGATAAAGAAGGGCGGACAGGGCAGAAAAAAATAAAATGGAGGGTAATACTCGAAATGCAACCACAGTGCCGTAGGTCGTTGCATCACTGGCCAAACTTCCAAAAACAAAGGTGGCACCTTGATAGGAAAATTCCGTCAAGCGAACCACTCCCTGGGATACACTCTTAATCAAGTCTGTGATAAAGGGTGCTTTAAGTAAAAGTAATGCAAAGCATATCTGCAAAGCAAGTCCGGACAAAACAAGCCGAAATGAAACCGCCTTGCGATTATTACTTGCAAGCCAAAGTAATAACAAAAGACAAAATATACCCACTAAACTTCTTACTAAATCCATTCGAACTAGTAACAATTTGTAAATCTGAGCACACAAGTGCAACCTGAAAGAGAAAAAGAAAATTAATTGATTGATGGGGAAGTGAAAAAAATTGTAATCAATTAAATGGTCTATTTTAAAATTACTCTCTTAATTCTTTTACTTTCATTACAAAGCTGCGGCGTTCCTTTAATACCTGGAATCTGATATTCTACTACTAACGAACTCTCCGCATGACAAGTGAAGGAAAAAAAATTCTAATTATTGGCGGGGGTTCGGGCATGGGCAGGGCGATTGCACATAAGCTCGCGAAAGAAAAAGCAATTGTTTCAATTGCGGGCAGGCGGAAAGACAATCTACTTGAGGTGGCAAAACAGTGCGAGCAAGAGATTACAATCTGTCCGACCGACGTTACCAATCGAGATTCTGTTGCCGACCTTTTTTCCTGGTTTGACAATGAAGTGGGTGAAATCGATGTGTTAATCAATGCGGCCGGGATCAATATTGCCAACCGAAGCATGGAAGAACTGGCCCCGGAAGAATGGGACCGGGTAATCAATATCAATTTAACCGGGGCTTACAATTGTATGAAGGAGGCACTGGATCGTATGCGCCCCCGACAAGCCGGTCTGATCATTTTAATTAATTCTGTGGCAGGCAGGCGTGCAATTCCATTGGCGGGTGTGGCATACAATGCATCCAAGTTTGGAATGTCCGCGCTTGGAATAAGCGTGGGGGAAGAGGAGCGGGAAAATGGGATTAGAATTACCAATATTTACCCGGGCGAAGTAAACACCCCCATCTTGGAGGAAAGAAATGTGCCCCCTACCCCGGAACATCGAGCCAGTATATTACAACCGGAAGATATTGCAGATGTCGTATCCACTGTGGTCCACTTACCAGCGCGTGCACATGTGCCAGAACTGGTCATTAAACCGAGCAGACAAAGCTTCGTATAAAGAAACCTTCCGTATAGAAGGTTCGTGACAACCAAGGTTAGATATTTAAATTATTTTTGATCGAGGCGACGGCCGCTTCCACATTTTCACGATGCCCAAAGGCACTGAGTCGAAAGAAACCCTCTCCTGCTGGACCGAAGCCGGAACCGGGAGTGCCTACCACATGACATTCTCCCAGTAATTTATCGAAGAATTCCCACGAGGTTAGATTATTGGGAGTTTTGAGCCAAACATAAGGTGCATTCCCACCCCCGAAAGTCTGGATTCCTTTTGACTTTAATCCTTCATTAATAATGGATGCATTTTTCAGATAAAAAGCGATCTGTTCATTAGTCTGCTTCCTCCCTTCATCGCTTAAAACCGCAACACCACCAGCCTGTACAATATTAGACGCACCATTAAAAAAGGTATTTTGACGACGAGTCCATAAGCTATGCAAAACCCCAGCCTCTGCATCTTCCGTTACGCAAGCCTGCGGTACAATTGTCCAGGCTAAACGAACTCCGGTAAAGCCTGCAGTTTTGGAAAAACTATTCAGTTCAATAGCACATTCATGTGCACCTTCAATTTCGTAAATACTTTTGGGCAGGCTAGGATCGGTGATAAAAGAGGCATAAGCTGAATCATATAAAATAATTGCCTTTTGATCGCGGGCATAGTCCACAAATGTTTTAAGTTGTTCTTTGGTCGCAACTGCACCGGTAGGATTATTGGGACTGCAAAGATAGATCAAGTCCACCTTGCCCTTGGGTAATTCTGGAAAAAATCCATTTTCTTCCGTACAGGGCATGTAAACCAACCCATCATATCCATTCTCTCCCGCCAATCCGGTACGACCGGCAATTACATTACTGTCAACATATACTGGATAAGCAGGATCCTGTACGGCAACCACACAATCTTCTGAGAATATACCCTGTATGTTGGCCGAATCAGACTTGGCCCCTTCGCTTACAAAAACTTCACTCATATCAATCGAGGCACCCTGTTCTTGATAAAAATCTGCGATTGCTTGGCGTAATGGAGTAATTCCCTCGGAGGGACCATAACCGGAATAACTTTCCACATTGCCCAAGTTGTCCACTCCTTGATGTAAACCAGTGAGCACGGAGGGCACGATTGGTTCGGTGGTGTCTCCAATGCCAAGGCGCATAATCTGAACTCCTGGGTTCACGCTCGAAAATTGATTAGTTCTGCGGGCAATCTCAGGAAATAGGTAGCCAGCAGAAAGTTTTTGATAGTTTTGATTGATTTTAGCCATAATTAAAAGGGAAGAAATATAGATAGAAAATTGATTTTGGCAATGGACAAACTTTATTCGCCAGTCTGCAAAAGCAAACCATGTTTTCGGGCAGAACGAAATGCGAAAAGAAATACGCACAAGCCACAGGCGAAGTAGAAGCAATTGAGCAGGAATGCTTTTTGCAAAAGATCTCCACGCCATTGCCCCTCAAGCAACAGTGCACGCATCCCTTCAAATACATAAGAAGTCGGTATTAGTTGAGCGATATCCTGTAGCCATGGCGGCAGTGTGGAGAGTGGGTAGTAGATACAGGAAACGGGGGCGATCATGAAGGGAATAACCCAGGTCAAACTCTCTGCGCCCAGGCCATAACGGATCAATATCCCGGTCACGACTTGGGCAATTGCCCAGCCAGTAAAGACAAGATTAAAAAAGAATGCCAATAATGGAAATCCCATCTCAAACACGGATACACCAAAAAAGGGAATAGCAAGAAGTGCCGCCGGAATCATTCCGATTAATGTACGAATCATACTGATGGTGGAGAGTGCAATCATGAGTTCCCATGGTCGAAGCGGTGCCACGAAGAGGTTCCCCAGGTTTCTCGACCACATCTCTTCTAAAAAAGACAGGGTATAACTGACATGAGAACGGAACAGGGAATCCCAGACTAAAACCACAGAGATCAATATGCCTGATGCGGTAAGCTCGGGCTGACTTGCCCCAAAGTGAAGGGAGACGAAGCCCCAAATGATGAGCTGCATAGTGGGCCAATAAGAAATCTCAATAATCCGGGGCCAAGAACTTCTCAATACATAGAGATAACGAAGCAAGAGCCCTTGGATGCGTGAAAGTGATCCCGTGCTCATCCTTCCTTCCTCCCACTCACATCTAAAAATACTTCTTCGAGTGTCTTTCGATCATACTTCCTGAGCAAATCCTGGGGAGAGCCCTCCTCCACCAATTTCCCACGACTGAGTAACAGGACATTTTCACATAATTGCTCCACTTCTTTCATGTCATGAGAAGCAAGTAAAATGGTCGCTTTTCGTTCTTCCTGATAATTCTTTAGAAATTCCCGAATCCAGGCGACAGTTACTGGATCTAAGCTGGCTGTGGGTTCATCGAGTAAAAGCAATTCGGGATGATTGATCAGCGCTTTTGCCAAAGAAACACGGGTTTTTTGCCCCGCGGATAACTTCCTTACCCTGCGGTCAATAAATTCTTCCAACCTGAATGTTTCCACCATCTCCTGGACGGTATTCTTGATATTTTTTAATCCGTAGAGCTTTGCATATACTGTCAGATTTTCCCGGACCGTTAATCGTTGTGGTAAATCAACATAGGGGGAGGAGAAATTCATTCTGGCAAGTGCAGGGTATCGATCTTTTACAAAATCATATCCAAATGTAGTGATTTTTCCCGTACTGGGAAGAAGTAATCCCAGTAGCATCGATAAGGTGGTCGTTTTCCCAGCACCGTTCCCCCCCAAAAGTGCAGTTATAGTTCCCCGATTGAGTTCAATGCTCAAGTTATCAACTGCCCGGGTAGCGCCAAAGTCTTTACTGAGACGCTCCGTCTTTAATACCACATTCATGCGAATAAAAAAGGGCTAAGGAAAAGGTTTATAGCGACCAAAGCAAGAGGATTAGGGTACATTGAAAAACTTTTAATGAGTAATCAGTAATTAATCGAATGTAAGCTCGCTTAGTGCGTTCGTTAATGTACCTGCTGCATCTTCGATCGAAGAATTTTCCAGTAAGTCACTCGCAGAGAGAGATTTGGTACGAACCCGCACGGTGGAAAAGGGAAATGGAATCACGAATCGATCCCATGACTTTAATCGAAAAGAGCCAGCATATTCAAAAGTGACCAATAACAAGGGAGCTTTAGCAAGCTTGGCAACTAATATCCCCCCCGGTTTTGCGGTATAGCAAGGACCTCTTGAACCATCCGGAGTGATGCCGATATCATGGCCACCCTTCAGTTTCTTAACTAAATCCCGAATTGCCTTCGAGCCGCCACGATTACTCGAACCACGGACCGAGTGTATACCTGACCAACCATAAAATGCCTCAAGCCAGGCTCCATCTCGACTTGCACTAATCAAACCAAAGCACTTCCTTTTCTTCCTGTATCTTCGCTGCCATTCTCCCGCGAGAAAGAGGCGGTTATGCCAAAGAGTAATGATAACTGGGTGTTCATTCTTTTCAATTTCCTCTTTGTCCGACGGGTGAAGAAACTGAAAGCGAATGGTACGGACCCAGAAGCGGTACAGTAAACCAAAGGGGAAGAGAATACAGCGATTCTTGAGTCCTAACGTGAATGGATTGCCTGGAGCGACCCTTTGAGGATCAATCATCTTATGGACTAGAAGGTAAAGTTGGCACCTAGTTCAACAATGTGAGCCGGCACCTCATCTTCATGAAAATAACGATACCCAAGACTCAAAGCAAAAACTTCACTCATTCTCCAGGAAATACCGGTGGACCCGGTAAGAAATACACCATGATCTTTTCGAGAACTTAGATCCCGTTTGTCATCAATTAACGATAAATAATATCCCACACCAATACCTGCATACAAATCAATTGAACGGGATACATTGAGATTGTAGCCTAAGTCTAAAAAACCCGAGTAGGTCTCGCTATCTCCAGTTAACGGTTGTAATGGAGTTCTCAATTTTGAGTCGTCGTGAAAGGAATGTTTTTTGTAAACACCACCCAAACCAATGTTAAAGTTGTTCACTTTGAAACCACCGGCAACAGTCGCAGAAAATCCATCATTAAACCGTTTGTACGAATCTGCGTTTTTGTGAATTTTTGAAGCAAAAGCCATCCCCGGACGAAATAAAAAATAGTACCCTGCCCCGTTTTTAGAATTCGGATTAAAGGTACTGACTACTTTTTCATCCTGCGTAAATGTCCCAGGGGAATCTACATTGAATGCCAGTTGATTAGCAGAGGGTTGTTCTCCCACAACAGGAATATCATCAAGAAGGGAAGAGTTTACCTGTGCTGGAGGAGGAGTGTACTCCACTCTTGGTTGAATGACCGGTCTTGCGGGTTGGTTCGAGGTGTCAAATGGAGTCTTAAAGCTTCCCTGGGAAGACAACCCATAAAATATTTTGTCAAATCGATCCTGCAGGTTGTGGAGTTTTTCAGAGTAATTATTGAGCTCACCCTTCATTCCGTGAATTCTCTTTTGTTGGTAAAAGCTCTTGTCGTCCATTTTCTCGTAGTAATCAACCACCGGTTTCTTACTCGAATATGGCTTATACTCGGAATCGTATGTCCCTTGAGCCATCGTGAAAACACTAATGAAAAAAGACCCAAACAGAATGAGGGAATGTAATACGAAGGATTTATTCAAATTAATCATCATTGATACCTCGTATGCAAAAAGTTAATCGCCACTTAGCAACACTAAAGATATTTTTTTTTAATTGGGAGTAGGAATATTTTTTCGAACCACTGATCTTTTGAAGTAAAAATAAAGTAAATGGAATGCGAAAAAATATAAAATATTTACGATAAAACCACCCGTTAATGCGACTCGAATCCCCTTTTCCTGACGTACTGCTCGGCGATGGGCTACTAAATTTCGTGCCAATACCTGCTCCGAAGTCATTTCCAAACGGGCGTCATAAAATTTCGCACTTATATTTTGGTCAATCAATGAGGGAGGAATTATTGGTTCCTCCTTTAAAATAATATCCCAGTAATCACGAGTGGGAGTGCCCAAAATAGGCCCCACCTGTATCTCACGGTGAAAGGTAAATTGAATTATTATCGCGGTCACGATTAACAGTCCTTGGGATACTAACCAAGCCTTAGTGCGGAGTTTCATTTAGTCGACAGTATACATTTTTTAATTTGTAGCAAAAATAAATCATTTATTTCGACCGCAAATAAGTTCTTTGTTGCCAAGGTAGTGGGTTTTACAAAGAAAAGAACTTGGTAGATGAGGTTCTTATTTTTTTTAATATCGGTTTTCGGTGGGTCTTTCTTTGCACATGCAGAGTCCACCCATGTGGTTCGTAAGAACGAGACACTGAGTGCAATCGCACAAAAATACGGAGTCTCAGCAAATGCCATTCAGGCTTACAATGGAATTTCAGACCCTAACCTTCTTTTTGTCGGCAAAAAATTAAAAATTCCCAGTGGTTCCACTCCAGAAATTCCTTATTTGGTAAGAAAAGGAGATAGCCTGAGCAGTATTGCCTCTCGATTTGGGGTTTCGCAGAGTGCACTGTCCTCTCGGAATGGAATATCCAGCCCGAACCTGATCAAGATCGGTCAGAAAATTATTATTCCAGTAAAAGGTTCGACCGTAAAGGCACCCAGTTTGCTTCCGAGCAGCCTACTCAGAACGCTTGCCACTATCAGACCTAAATCGGGCAAGTGGAAAAAAATCATTATTCACCATTCCGCAACCCCGGTAGATGATGCCATGAATATGCACAGAGTGCACAAAGCCAGAGGGATGAAAAATGGCCTCGCGTATCACTTCGTAGTTTCAAACGGTTCCCGAAAAGCTACAGATGGTGAGGTTTTTATTGGAGGAAGATGGAAGGGGCAATTAGACGGGGGACATGTCAAAAAACTAAGTTGGAATCAAACCTGTATCGGGATTTGTTTGATTGGGAATTTTGAAATCAAGCCACCCACTTCAAGACAAATGAAGACGTTGGAAGGATTATGTGAATACTTAATGAAGAGATGCTCGATCCCGAAAAGTCAAGTTACGACCCACAAAGTATTGCACAAGGGCCACACGGCCTGCCCCGGGAAGTATTTCTCACTTCCTTCCCTTACTCGCCGGTTGAATCCTTAGGCTGCTTAAGAGACTCTTTATCCCGGGCAAATAAAACCTTGCCGAGGCGAGTTTCATTGTTCCGCGAGAAAGCCTGTGCAAATTCGTTTAAATTAAAAATTGAATCAACGGGGTGCCTAATTTCCATCAAGGCAAGGGGTTGGAGTACACTTTCGATTGATTTTCGAATATCATTCAACCCCCTACTCTCCTTCCAGCGGTCCAGCCAAAAGCCAACAAATCGAATATCATCAAAGATTAAATTTCGGGTTGGGAATCGAATTGCCTCACCATCCATCGCACCAAAGGTAACATGAACTCCCCCTTTGGACAGACATTTTGCCAGTCGGAGGGCACTTTTTCCTCCGACTGAATTTAAGGCCATTACGCATTTTTTGCCTTCTGTCAGTAAGGATATTTTCTCCACTACATCATCTTGATCCAAAAAAACTTCTGTTTTCCCAAAAGATAAAAGCTTTTCACGCGCACTCTCACTGCGTACCAAACTGATACATCTGACACCCAACTTGGCTGCAAATTGAATAACCGAAAGTCCTACCGCTGAATTCCCCGCATTTTGGACTATGAAATTACCCGGTTTTAAGTATTCAAAATCATTTAATAAACGCCACGCCGTCATCGGATTTAAAAGGGACAGTGCTAATTGATCAAATGGTACAAGTGCGGGGAGTAAGATAAGTTGATCTGCGTTCTCCTTGGTAAATTCCTGCCAACTGCCGACAGAAAAAGGACACGAAACAGGACGCCCAAGCAACTTCTCGTCCACCCCCTCCCCCACAGAATATACAGTTCCAACCCCTTCCCTGCCCCCAGTCGCGGGAAGCTCGCGCAGCGAGCCATAAGAGCCGTTAATTAATCCAATATCAGAGGGATGAAGAGCAGAGGCCTGCAATTGTATAATCACCTCGCCTTTACCGCAGGGAGGCAAAGAAGTTTTTTCTAATTTTAAAACTTCAACCGGGTTGCCATATTCGTGATATCGTAAGGCGTGAAAGGAGTCGGGTGTATTCATTTTTTGAGCCACCCCATTGTATTCATCCAATCCTGAGCACGACTCGGCCATGTGGCGACCATTTGCTCCGACTTTTTCATTCCATATCCATGTCCACCGAAGGGATACAAATGTAACTCGTTTCCAATGACTCCTGCTCGTTCCAAAGCCAGGTAAAGCAGAGCACTTCCTTCTGCGGGAACATGATCATCTCCGGTGTGTGCAAAAAAACAAGGCGGACATTCTGGAGTCACTTGAATTGCAGGGAATAATTGTTTTCTTTCTTTTCGATCCACGAGGTAGGCAGGATAAATTAATAACGAGAAATCCGGACGACAAGAAAGTTCATCCGCAGAGTCGATCAATGGATAGGTTTTCTTTTTAAATTCAGTGGACGCCATAACGGCTAAATTCCCTCCCGCAGAGAAACCCAGAATTCCCACTTTATTGGGATTTACATTTAATTCCTTCGCATCCTTTCGAATGAGCCTCATTGCCCTCTGTGCATCCTGTAAGGGTGCTTCATGTTTTTCCCGCCCATTTCTTCGGGGAACTCGGTATTTAAGAAGAACAGCAGTTACCCCAAAGGAATTTAACCATTTGCAAACATCCGTTCCTTCATGTTGATAAGCTAAGATATTATACCCTCCACCCGGGCAGACCAGAACCGCACTTTGATTGGCAATTTTGGGATCGGCAGGGAAAAATGTGATGGTGGGTTCTGACACATTTGAAATACGGAGAACATCATCAGCATTTTTGGCTGGAATTACTTTTTCGGGAGGCACTTCTTCATTGGTTTCTCCCGGTGCATCGCCAGGCCAAATCAAAATACTATCGATTGAGTCACCCCAAATAACCAAGTGGGGAAGGATAAAAAGTAGAAGTATCAACAATTTCATGCTTCCTGTTCATTGAAAGTTCATCAACTATGCAAAACAAAAAGAGATCCTCCCTCTATTTTTCTTTTGCGGAAAGTGTAAACTTTTTAAAAAGTGGAGAGTAATGATAAAACATCTGTCTATTTTATACTGTCTCTTCTGTGTGAAACTTTCTGTGCAAAGTTCCCCAGACTCCACTAATTTAATTCAATCTTTGGTTGCTATTAAAAGTCAGGGCGAAGGAAACAGAAAGGCGATGAAAGCGTGGCCTCAAGTTTCCCAATTCCCTCCCTCTGCAATACCTCAGTTATTAGAGGCGATGAATCGTGCTAATGATTTAGGCGATAATTGGATTCGGGCAGCAATCGAAAAAATATGCGAGCAAAACACCACTCAACTACCCGTTCAGAGAATCATCGCTTTCCTACAGGATCACTCCAACCAGGCGGAATCGAGGCATATGGCATTTCAAATCCTTCAATCCGAACTGCCATCCAAGGCCGATCAATTAATTCCTTCTTTCATTGATGATCCCGCACCAGTACTCAGGCAAAAGGCGGTGGAATTGATCCTCAGTAAAGCAAGAAATTCCAGTGCAAAACCAAAAGCAATTAAGCTATACCAAAAAGCATTAATCCAAGCGAGGGAGGTGGAACAAATTAAAGAAGCAAGTCGGGAGCTCGAAGAAGCAGGAGAAAAAATAAATTTGATCCAATTAATGGGGCTATTACCAGAATGGCAGTTAATGGGTCCATTTGATAATTCCGAACGGAAAGGTTTTTCTGTGGAATATGGTCCTGAAAGTGGAAAAGGTCTGACTGAACAACACAAAAATAAGGATGGGATTGTGAAATGGGAAAAGTTTTCCACTCAAGACGAATTGGGTCTGGTTGATATTAATCAAAAATATGGCGAACTAAAGGAGGTATGTGCCTACGCAAGAACAACATTTCACTCTCAATCCGCACAGTCTGCCCATTTTCGGATTGGTTCGAAGAATGCCTGGAAAATGTGGGTAAACGGCACACTTCTCTTCTCACGGGATGAATATCATCGTGGTAAAACTCGAATTGATCAGTTTATAATCGAAGGTAAATTACAGGAAGGAGAGAATGAAATTTTGTTAAAGGTCTGTCAAAATGAACAAACTCAGTCCTGGACAAAACAATGGGAGTTTAACTTCCGCATTACCGATCGCACTGGATCGGCGATCCATTCGAGCGGTTCAACAATCAAATAATTTAGTTATGAAAAACGGGTTCCTTTTTTTACTATCTCTCCTCTCTCCTTTATTTCTAAATGCAGATTGGTTACAATTTCGTGGATCCTTAGGAAATGGGGGAACTTCGATTACTTCAATTACTCAATTTTCTAAAGAAAATAAAAATTCTTGGAAGTCAGAACTGCCCGGGCGTGGATTATCCAGTCCCATTTTAGTGGATGGAAAGATTTTCCTGACTGCATCCAGTGGACCCAAGCAAGAAACCTTACACATTCTTTGCTTTTCCCAGAACGAGGGGAATTTAATCTGGGAAAGAAAATTCAAAGCGACGGGCCGGACGATTTGCCATGAAAAAACATGCGTAGCTGCCCCCACAATGGTAAGCGACCGAGAAGTAGTAGTTGCCCAGTTTTCTTCGAACGATATTTTTTGTGTAGATTTGGATGGAGATCTCCTCTGGCTGAGAGGATTAACCTATGACTTCCCCAATGCCGCCAACGGACTGGGGATGTCTTCTTCGCCCCTCATTTCAAAGGGAGTGCTTATTGCACAGGTTGAAAATGACGCCGATTCGTTCACTACTGGAATCGATTTAAAAAACGGCGAAGAATTATGGAGAAACATTCGCCCCAAGGGTGCAAATTGGACATCTCCTGTATTACTGGGTACTGGGAAAAATCAAAAAGTAGCTCTTCAATCGACTAAGGGGATCTCTCTAATAAACCCGACGAATGGCAAAGAATCCTGGAGTTACCAGAATGGAGCATCCAGCATTCCCTCATCCACTCCAGTGGGGGATGTACTTTTAGTTCCCTCCAATGGATTGACTGCCCTTAAAACAAGAACTGGAGGGAATTCACACACAGAGGTTTGGCAGGATAATAAATTAGGTCCGGGCACTGGTAGTCCAGCTATTTCAGGGAATCGATTCCTTGTTATCAATAAAGCGAATGTCCTTACTTATGCAAAAATCGATAGTGGAGAAATATTATGGCGAATGAGAATCAAAGGACCAGTCAGTGGCTCTCCCGTTGCGACTCGTTCCCATCTTTACTTCTTTAATGAAGACGGATTGGGGCAAATCATTAAACTGGGAGAAGACGAAGGAAAAGTCATTGCCACACTTGACCTGCAGGAAACAATCCTTTCCACCCCTGCCCTTGCAGCAGACGGATTGTATATTCGATCCGACAAAAACCTTTGGAAAATATCCCAATAGTATAAATTAAAAACTAATTTCTACTAATGGTTTCCTCTCTCTCAATCGAGAAATTCCCTTCGCACTCACTCCACTTTTCCACAGGTGTAAAGTAGTCAGTTTAGCAAGCAAGCTAAGGGCATTAATTCCATTATCGCTCACATTTGTTTGCGAAAGGTTCAAGCTTTGTAAATTGGGCAATGTGAAGAGCTCTTTGATTCCATTGTCTCCAATCCGGGTGTCCCGCATATTCAACTTAGTTAGTTTTTTAAACTTTGAAATAACCTCGCAGGACTGGTCTGTAACTAAAGTTCCCCTCAGGTCCAAGTGACAAATATGGTCCTTCAGGGGAATCAACTGTGCGATCAATTGATCATCAATCATTTTGGGTTTTGTGACCACCCGCACTTCGAGTAATGAACTTCCGATTCCAATGGGACGAATCAATAGCGATGAGTCTCGATCAAACTGGATTAATCGATCGGGCTTGATCGGCTTGAGTCCAGAAGCCAACTGATCATAAAAGGCAAGATACTCAGGTAGTTCATGCCTCTGATCTCCATTTTCTCCTATGGGGATACGGATTCCATCCTCCGCTCCCACCCACTTGCTAAAGTCGACTCCCTGCGCAATCCACTTCCGAATGAGTTCCTGTTGATTAAAAGTAAGAGGGTCCCCTTTGGGTGGCATGATGTCATCATCCGTTGAAGGAAGTATGACTCGTTGATAAAGTGAACTCTTACTGGGGTGATCCACAACAATGACAGGGCCCTCATCACCTCCCGCCATGATATGCCCCGCTCCGTCCAAGCGCAATCCTGCCTTGGGTTCCTTCCTTCGTCCATTTTGCTCGAATGGTGCTTTATGACACTCCACGCATCGTTCCTCCAGGATGGGCCAAACTTCCTCTTCAAAATCAACCACCGACAGTAATTGATAATGCATGAGGCAACCACTTATCAAAAAAAACTGGGTTATTGTACGATGCATGATCCAATATTGAAGTAATTTTTGTCATTCGTGCGAGCATGGAAAGCCGGAATGCTTAAAAAATATTCGTGACCTCTTCTTTGGGCTTGAAAATTTATCGTTTGAAAAGTTACCTCCTACCATGAAACTACAAATAACCTTATCCATTTTCTTGTTCTTTAGTATTGTGCCACAATTTTGTTTTGCGGGAAAATTCAGTTGGAAAGAAAGCACTTCATTGAATCAGCATGTTGACCTTCTTTGGAAGGACCAAAAAATTGCCCGTTATGTATTCGAAAAAATGAACCCAAAAGATCGGGAGCGAACCTACAAGCCATTTCACCATATTTTTCAATCGAACGGGGTCGATTTCCTGACCAAAGGACCAGGAGGAAAATACACTCACCACCGGGGAATTTATTTTGGATTTTCAAAATGCTCTGCCCTGGATGGAGATGGGAAGTCGGTAAATGTTGATACCTGGCATTGCAAACGAGCGTACCAGACTCATGAGAAATTCATTACTAAAACAGCCAATCAACAAGAGGCTTCTCATACAGTAAAAATTGCCTGGCGAGTGGACGATGGTACCGTGTTTGCGACCGAGCATCGAACTCTTCATTTCTCTTTCATCAAAGAAGGTTTTCTCCAAGTTGATTTCCAATCGAAGCTCAGCACCGACCAGGAGGAAGTTCAATTGGATGGCGACCCCCAACACGCGGGCTTTCAATTTCGGGCATCTAATGAAGTGGCCACAAAAACAAGTAAAGAAACTTATTACATTCGACCGGTCGAGGGCATTGACAGGAAAGGAAAAACAAAAAACTGGCCCCAGGACAAAGACATGACCAACCTCCCCTGGAAGGCTCAAAGTGTGGTCGTGGGGGGGAACCGTTACACCACCCTCTATCTGGAACACCCGGCCAACCCCAAGCCATCCTTTTACAGCGAACGGGACTATGGTCGTTTTGGCTCCTACTTTAAGACGAAAATTACCCCGTCGAGCCCTTTAGTCGTTCAATACAGGTTACATATTTTTCAAGGAGAAATGAATCAAAAAGAATGTGAGAAGCTAAGCCAAGCCTTCATTAAGAGTAATTAATCTCTTTTACTTTTCTATTTTTGCCAACTCATCTACCACCCTACCTCCTTGCATTTACTGCCGGTGCGTTTTACGCATGCAGTGCTTTACTGTGTAAGCGAGGTTTAGAATTAGGAGCGGGTACGATTCGGTCTTTGATCTTTTCAAATGGGATCATGGCGGCCTTCTTTTTACCCTATCCTTTTGTACTGGGAAGCACTCCGGATTGGTATGATTTCCAGGCCGGGGTATTACTTGGCTTCATTTTTTTCCTTTCTCAATGCGCCTGTTTCTTTGCTCTTCAAAAAGGAGATGCCTCTATGGTCACCCCCATCATGGGATCCAAGTCAATATTCGTGGCTTTATTTGTAATGAGCTTTGGCTTAACTGGTACCCCCTCACCCGAAACCTGGATTGCTGTTATGTTCGCGGCCTGTGCAGTCGCATTAATTGGATGGCCAGAAAAGGGTGGTAAGATTTGCAAAACCGCAATCAGTCTGGGTTTACTAACTGCCGCGGGATTTGGCTTAACTGATTCTTTGGTGCCACATCTGGCTCAAAAATCAACGCCAGAGCATGTAGTTTTTGTAATGTTTACCACGGTGGGTGCGATGTCTTTCTTTCTTTTACCGCTAGTCGATGGAAGATTTTTTGAATCTCGCAAGAAAGCGGACTTTTGGATGTTTGCCTCCTGCATCCCGATGGGGATACAAGCCATACTCATGTCCATGGCGATTGCCTTTTATCAAGTACCTGCAGAAGCAAATGTATTTTATGCCTGCCGAGGAATATGGGCTATTTTGCTCGCATCCTGGTTTGGTAAACATATTGGTTTGGAGGAGGGCTTTATGACAAAGCCAATTGTAGTAAGGAGAATGCTGGGAGCACTTTTACTCATTGCGGGGATTTATTTTACCCCCTTGTCATAAATTTAATTAATTGAGTTCATTCAGTTCTTACTGGCATGTAACCTCTCACAAAGGATCTTAAAGATTATTTCATGTTCTCCCAGGGGATTGGTGAGCAAAATATTAATTGCAGGAAATTGTTTTTTTACCCTTGCGCAAATTTCTGCCAGATCTCCCTCTTTTCCTGCATGCCTTCCTGATAAAAGGAAAAATAAGGCAACAATAACTTGATTCGCACCGCCTTCAGCCCATTTTATCAGCAAATTCTCAAGGAGTGGATCATTGAACGAATATTCATCCCCCTCCCTTCGCTCCATACTGCAAGTGGAAAACCCGATTACCTGCTCCGATAATAAATCCTTCAGTTGATCGCCCACAGCCTCTCTTACCTGATTGACCACCTGAACTGGGGTTCCGTGGTCAACTAAAGCAACCTTATATTTCTCCGGGCTTTGCAGGTTGGAAGTATTTTCAATCTCGTCCTGTAATGCTTGCGCTAATTGTAACTCGTTTCCTTTAAATAACGGATCTAAAACACGATACGAACGAGTGGAGTCCCTTGATTTCCAATCCTCAAGTTTTTCAATCAACCATTCCGTAATACCTCGACTGGGTCCGAAAAAAAAGGGCAACACCATCAACTCGTTTTGAGTATTGGTATGTTCGTCCGATAAAAAAGTACCAATTGTTCCTCCGGAGACTCCATCCAATAAAGCGGGATCCACTTTATTGGAGTGCAATAATCCAAGTGGAATCACATTAAAAGAGGTTTCAAGTGAAAGTTTCTGAGCCACCCGGCGCAGACTAAAAATTGCTTCAGGTCGTAGAGAACCATTATCGACTAATAAACAAATTGGTAAATTCATGCGCTTTCTCGTTGACGAAGGTTGAGTCGCGTGCAACAAAATAATTTAAGAAGATTAACTAAGGGATGGTTAATCGTTAAATAGCGGGAGATAAAAGTATGAAAAATTCAATGTGGATGGTGGGATTGTTAGTGGTGGCATTCTTTCAAGCTAGTTGCTCTAAAAGCACGGGACCTAGCCCTGAAGATACCTCACTCATTAAAGGAACAGATCGAGGGACCTTCATTGGTTCGCCTGACGATTTGGCATACAATGAAGGAGATGAATTGTCTCCCATTGGTGCTACTATTTCTGGACTGGATGGGGAAGACGGACTGTTTCCACAAGATCCATTCTGGGGAGATTCCGAAAATTTAGCGAATGGAGACCGTCCGTTCGAGCCAATCTTTTTTGGGTTTGATCAATATAGCATAGGGAGCGAAGAACGATCCAAGCTACAGGCAATTTCGTCATTCTTAAATGAGACACCGGGAGCCCGCGTTTTAGTCGAAGGCTACTGTGATTGGAAGGGAACACCCGCATACAACAAATCTCTCGGCGATCGACGTGCAAGTAGCGTCAAAGACTACCTGATTGATCTTGGCACCGACCCCAGTCGTGTGGAAGTTATCTCGATGGGAGATGAAGTGGCTACACCAGATGCGGATCCTACTACTGCAGGACTCGAGCGAAAAGCACACTTTTTAGTTCTCAAAGACTCCTGAAAGAATTGTAATGAAGGTTTCATTTTTTGTAACGGTTCAAATCGTTATCCTATTCCTTTCATCCTGTGCCAAAAAAGCACAACCTGAAACAACTCTGAACCGAGAAGGTGATAGTTCCATCAACAGTAACTCAGGTGAGAACGGCTTTAATGAGGGAGCGGATGACCTTGCAGGCTTAGGAGATCCATTACGAGGCGACTTTGACAATACTGACCCTCTTGCACTGCGAGACCCTTCACTTTCTGCGTTCGATGATCCGCTTAATGTGATTCGCCCTTTTGATCCTGTTTTTTTTGGATTTGATCAGTATAACATAACAGCCACTGAGCGACCTAAAATTTCTGAAATTGCCGATTTCATGAAATCAAATGTGAATGCACGACTGTTAGTGGAGGGATACTGTGATTGGAAGGGAACTCCTAACTACAACAAATCCCTCGGGGACAGACGGGCAACTACAGTGAAGGAATATTTGATTGAACTGGGATGCGAAGCAAATCGTATAGAAGTGATCTCATTGGGAGATGAACTAGCTATACCAGATGCGGACTCCGAGCAGTCAAGGTTGGACAGAAGAGCCACTTTTGTGGTCTCAAAGGGCTAAGAATTTTTCAATTCTTACTACGCTTGTTACTGTCAACAAGCGACATTGTATCATTACTTGTTATCCAATTGTTTATTGGAGATGTATTTCATTTTAGTTAACGCCTTCTTGAGTACGAGTCTTGTTGACTTTTTCCGCTTGCTTGCCATTTTAATGAGACTCAATCTCAAAAACAAATGACGTCTAAATTATTTCTTAGCATAGTAGTACTTTTTTCACTTCAAGCCTGCACAGAATCCACAAAGGAGGGAGATGGGAATTCGGAAGATAATACCTCCCCCCTCTCGGTTTCGACCATTAATATAGCACTGAAGCCCAATAAAAATGTGCAAGCACAACGAGAGGACGAAAACACTCTTGGGGAGGCGTTGTCCAAAAGAATAGGAATACCCGTAAAAATATCGACTCCCACCAACAAATCGATTATCGAAGCGGGGCTTGCCAATAAAACGATTGATATTGGATATGTTAGTTCAAGCGATGCGATTTCATTTGCAGACAATGAGGTAGCAGATGTTCTTCTTGCTGGACTACACAGCAGTACTAATCCTGAAGGAAAACCCTACAGAGGTGCTTACTATTACAGTGTATGGTTATGTCTCAAAGAACGACCCTATCAGGACATATCCGACTTAAAAGGAAAGCCCATTGCCTTCTCCTCCAGGACGAGTACCTCCGGTTATTTGATTCCCTGTTGGGACTTAATGAAAAAAGGATTGCTTCCCAAAGGAGGTAGTATTGAGAAATTCTTTGGAAAAGGAAATGTGTACTATGGGTCCGGCTATGTTTCCGCAGTCGAGCAAGTATTAACCGGTAAGGCTGAAGCAGCAGCGGTAAGTTATTATGTTTTCGAAAAGGACAAGCACCTTACCGTAGAACAACGATCAAGGCTTAAAGTGATCCAAAGACAGGGCCCCGTAGCATCCCATACATTTTGCGTCCGCAAGTCCCTTCCCTCGCAAGATCGTCAGTTAATTCAGGATGCATTACTTGGAATCGTGGAAGAAGAACCACAACTATCTCAAAGCTTATTTGGAGGTACACTTGTGGGAGTCAATTCTGTTGAACATCTGCAAGCGCCGCGGGAAGCAAAGTCTCAAGTATCCACACTTAAAGATTAACTTTTCTTTCCCTATCCTCATACGAAGCAGGATAATCGAGTGCTCATTTCATAATTCAGATGATTTCTTTGCATACTGAAAACTTGGGACTGAAGCGGGGCGGTGAATGGCTCTTTCGCAATTTAGACCTTTCCATACCCAGTGGGTCAATTGTTGCATTGCTGGGTCCTTCCGGGGTGGGTAAATCAAGCCTGCTTTCGTGTCTTTCGGGTTCAGAAACTCCCACCGAGGGGAAAGTTGAATTTAAAATTAATACCGGGGAAATTCGGGAAACAGAAAATATCAGCCCTCATCTTGGAATTATTTTTCAAAGTCTTCGGTTAACCGATCATGTTACTGTTTTAGAAAATGTACTGTATGGAAGAGTGGCACAATATGGCCTAAAAGAATCAATTATCGGCTTCCCAACGCCGGACAAGGAAAAAGCATTTGAAATACTAAAAGACCTTGGCATCGATCATTTAGCTTACAAGTGGACTTCGCAAACATCAGGTGGAGAAAGACAGAGAACCGCAATTGCACGAACCCTTTTTCAGGATCCCTCCTTTATTTTGGCAGATGAGCCGGTTTCCAATTTGGACACTTATTACGCGGGTCGGGTTATGGGACTTTTTCGAAATTTAACTTCTCAAAATGGAAAAATTGTAATGTGTGCACTCCATGACCCCCAACTCATTTCCAGGTTCGCCGATTTTGCACTCAGTCTAAACCCTGCCCATCCGGAAGGATGGAACTTACGAGAAGTTCAAAAAAAACATGAAGCCTGAGGAAAAAGAAACAAGAATACCATCCGGATTACCAGGTAGAAATTGGTACGATCGCCTTAATCTGCTCAATATTCTAGTGATCCTTTTTCTATTCCTCACCATTTTTTCAGGAAAAAACCTTCTTCAAGATAATCGACCCGCAGATGTAATGGCAGGGGTTCGTTATTTTTTAAAAAAGTTTTTCCCACCCGACTTTTCTGACTTCCCACTTATCTTAGATTCTCTGGGAGAAACTTTTCAAATCGCAATCGTCTCAACCTTTATTGCGGTCAATCTTTCCTTAGTTATTGCCCTTGCAGCATCAAGAAATATTTCGCCCATCTGGCTCGTTCAACTAACTCGAATGTTTCTCAATATAACCCGAACCTTACCCAGCCTGATTTGGGCATTTTTATTCGTTATATTTTTTGGCCCCACTCCCATTGCCGGGGTCTGTGCTCTCACCTTTTACAGTTTGGGCTACCTCGGTAAGTTTTTTAGCGAAAGCTTTGAATCGATGGACATAAAAGTGGCTCGTGGACTGAAGCTTATCGGAGCGAATCCCATCCAGGCTTTTCTTTATGGACTTTGGCCAAATGTGAAAGCACAGGTGTGGAGTCATTCTTTATGGATGCTGGAATATAACATCCGATCGGCCAGTATTATTGGCTTAGTGGGAGCGGGTGGAATTGGAATGGAATTAAATAAGGCGATGGAGATGGCAAGTGGCTTTCAAAAAGTGACTACTATTTTGATCTGCATCCTGGTAATCGTAATTTCTCTCGATCTATTGGGCCAAGCTATTCGTCGCTGGATAACCCAAAAAATTAATCCCAAATCAATCTCGGATTAATTGCTTAAAGAATTTCTCAAAGGAATTAATGGCACGGTCCATAATGGTAAGATTAAAACTTTCATCCGGTGCATGCAAATTGTCTTCGTTTGTAAAAAGACCGATCATCAGGGAGTCTAACCCCGCTAATTCCTTCAAGTCTTGAATAATGGGAATACTTCCCCCTTCCCGTAGGAAGATCGGTCGTGTCCCAAAGCCAGACTCAATACAATCTTCCGCCACAGAAAAGGCTTTCTTCATCAATTCACTCTCCTGACCACTCGAACCTGGCTTACCCGGTGGGATCACAACATAAGGATCTCCTCCCCCCTTCAATTGTACTTCTACCCGAACCGCAGTGGGACAGGCTTCCTCGATCGCTTGCCGAACCTTATTGGCAATATCTTCTGACTTTTGGTCGGGGACTAATCGACAAGTAATTTTAGCAAACGCTTCAGCTGGGATTACCGTCTTCGAACCCTCGCCCTGATAGCCTCCCCCTACGCCATTAAATTCTAATGTTGGACAAAAACGTATTCCCTCAAGTGAAGAATATCCCGGAGGAGGAAAAAACTTGGGTACTCCAAGGAATTTCGCATAGTCCTCCTCTGTAATTGGTAATTTGGCCAATTCTTCGCGCTCCCACTGCTCGGGCGGTCGAACTGCATCATAAAAACCGGGCACAGTCACCCTCCCCTCCTGGTCATGAAGCGAGGCACATGCCTGCATCAAAGCCTGCAGAGGGTTAAGCAATGCACCCCCATGAACTCCCGAATGCAAGTCCTGCTTAGGGCCAAAAATCTTCACCTCCATAGCACTTAAGCCACGTAAGCCGGTAGTGACTACCAATTGATCAGCCCCTGGACTGCCAGTATCTGAGACTAAGAGTAAATCCCCTTGTAGTTTTTGTTTATGTTCTTCTAAAAACCCACGAAAACTCGGACTACCAATCTCCTCTTCACCCTCAATCAAGTAGGTAATATGTAACGGGTAGTCTGGATTATCTCGAAAAACTCGAGCCAAGGCAGACATATGAACAATTTGCGGCCCCTTATTGTCCGCCGCACCCCGACCATAAAGCCTGCCATCACGCTCCACCGCATCAAAGGGGTCAGTCGTCCACAGATCCAAAGGGTCTGGTGGCTGGACATCATAATGACCATAAATCACCAACCTGGGCCAGGACGGGTCTCCACGGGTCGCTAAAATAATAGGATGTATTGGGGTAGGAATTAAATCCACTTCAAATCCAAGTTCCTTAAGACGGGAACAGGCAAATTCACGCGCCCCACTGACGCCGTCCGCAAAGCTTTGATCTGCGGAAACACTTGGAAAACTGACATACTGACGCAGGGCATCAACAGGAGAATCTAATAATATACTCATGGATTTGGTTTTTCCCCGCGAGCCAACTTGGCTTGTCGATAAAGGGCAAGTGCATGGTCCATATTGGACCGCAAAAATTCAATTCGATTTCCGGGATTGGGATGGGTGGATAAAAACTCGGGCATTTTTCTTTTTTTTCCGCCCTGCATTTTTTGCCAGAAAGAAATAGCAGCCCGAGGATCGTAGCCCGCCCGGGCCGCATAAAACAATCCCTTGTGGTCCGCTTCTCGTTCCTGTGACCGCGAGAAAGGAAGTGCCATCCCCACAGTTGTTCCCACTCCATAGGCTCCGGTGGCAAGAACTCGATCAGTGGTGCTTTTTTTGCGCATTGCCGTATTTAAAATAACTCCCCCCAAGGCAATGCCCATTGCTTGAGTCATTCTTTTGTTACTGTGGCGAAATGCAACATGGGCAATCTCATGACCTATTACCGCGGCCACTTCATCCTCGTTCCCATTGGCCAAGGTAATAAGACCACTATTCACTCCCACCTTCCCTCCGGGCATGGCAAAGGCATTTGGTTCTGCTTTGTTAAAAACCACAAATTCCCATTCTGTTCCTGGAAGGTCGACCTTTGCGACGCCTGCAATCCGCTTGCCTATCCGCTCAATCATGGCCTGGTGAGTAGGATTAGTGGAAAGCCTTTCCGATTTTTTCATCTGCGAAAACTGACTTTTTGAACGCTTGGCTAAGTGCTCGTCAGATAGCATGGCACTTCCACAACTACTGACTAATGACGCCAAAACGATAGTAACCAGAAAACCGGATGCTTTTAAATAGGGGACACTCATATTGATCAGTTTATATAATATTAAAAACTTAAAAAATCACCAATGAATGCAATAATCATTCAAAATATTAATGTCGAAAATGTCGGACATTTGTAAATGCCATTGCCATACCACGATCATTGGCCGCCGCAATTACATCCTCATCCCGCACGCTCCCTCCCGGTTGAATCGCAGCAGTGGAACCGGCGTCTGCCGCGGCAATAAGACCATCCGGGAAAGGAAAGAATGCATCCGATGCAACCACGGAACCACCCAATGACAATTCCGCCTCACCCGCTTTCCAAACCGCGATTTGGGAACTATCGACACGAGCCATTTGCCCGGCACCTACTCCTAATGTTCGCTCATCGCCCGCATACACGATTGCATTGCTCTTTACATGACGCACAACTCGCCAGCCAAATAACATCGATCGCCATTCCTGTTCACTTGGCTGCCGATCGGTAACGACTTGAAAGTCCTTGGGATTAATTCTTTTTTGATCCCGATCTTGAGCAAGAAAGCCGCCTGGTACTGTACGAATTTCCTGCAAAGTTTCTGCACCAAAACCGGACTTGGAGACCAATAATCGAAGATTTTTCTTCTTGTGAAAAAGTGCAAGTGCCTCCTCTGTAAATCCGGGAGCAATAATAACCTCGCAGAAAATCTCCGAGATCTTGCGAGCTAAACCAATATCCATGGTGTTATTCACTACAATAATTCCCCCAAAAGGAGCTTGTCGATCAGTTGCAAAGGCACGATCCCAGGCAGTTTCCAAATCATCTGCACTTGCTACTCCGCATGGATTAGTATGCTTGAGGATTGCCACTGTTGGCCTTTCAAACTCGCCAATTAAATAAGCCGAGGCAGAAATATCTAAAATATTGTTATAACTTAATTCTTTTCCTTGGAGTTGATCGAAATAATTCAGGAAATCACCATACAAAGCAGCCTGTTGATGAGGATTTTCTCCATATCGCAGAGTCATTGATTTACTGGACTGAAAATCAAGTGTGGACGGAAAACCAGAAATAGATTCCATGTCTGGTTCGTCTTCCACTTGCTTTGAAAAGTATTCACTAATCGCTTTGTCGTAGGAAGATGTTCTTTGAAACACTTTTAATGCCAGCTCCCTGCGTAATCCACTCCAATCATCATCCAGTTTCATCGCATTCAGGACCCGATCATAATCACTTGGATCGCAAACCACAGCTACATCGCGATGGTTTTTGGCCGCACTCCTTAACATGGATGGACCCCCAATATCAATCTGCTCGATTGCTTCCTCGAAGGAAACATTCGCACGGGCTACGGTTTCCTCAAAAGGATATAAATTCACCACCACCAAATCGATCAGGGCAATGTCATGATCTTCCGCCGCTTTTAAATGTTCCGGGTTGTCACGCAGGCAAAGCAGTCCACCATGAACTTTTGGATGCAATGTTTTCACTCGGCCGTCCATCATCTCCGGAAATCCCGTCCTGTCACTGACATCGCTTACAGGGATGCCCTCCTCTCTCAATAATCGAGCAGTCCCTCCAGTGGAAAGAAGCGTGAAAGAATGTTGATCAACTAAATTTCGGGCAAAGGGAACCAAGCCTGATTTATCACTAACCGATAGAAGTGCGAATTTTTGCATTCTTCCTTTCTGTTTTCTCTGAGCTTAGGTGCAAGCGTTTTTCACATTTTTTTTACATTCTTGTGAATTAGTTCAAAAAGAATTGGTCTTTCTGCCAAGCCTGTTATGGTATGATTAACTAGAATAATATTGTGAATGAAGAAAGTACAGAATTAGAAGGACTACACGCGTCCCTAGACAAATTGGTTCATCATAAAGAAAAATCAACTGTTAAGGGGATCAACTTACATGCCTTCATTTACTTTATTACCATCCGAAATCTGAGTGACCGGAAAGTTTCTCTTCTGGGTCGAAAATGGATTATTGCCAATAGCGACGGAACCACCACGGTGGTGGAAGGAGATAAAATTGTGGGAGAAACTCCGACAATTGGTCCGGGTGAATCATTTTCCTACAACAGTTATCATGTCACCCACTTGTCCGCGGAAGCATCTGGCTCGTTCCACGGGTTGGACGAATTAAACAAGAAAGTTCATGTGAAAATTAATCCATTCAGACTTGATATACCCGACGAGCCCGAATTTGACCCCTCTCATTCATGAAACTCATTGACTTGAACCCGCATGGCGGAATTGGTGCTAATTGCACAGTTTGTGAAGTGGGAGGCTTTCGCTTTGCAATCGACTCTGGATTGCATCCCAAGTATGCGGGGAAAGATTCCATTCCCAGGCACGCGGTCCTAGATCGGGACTCTCTTGACTTTATCATCCTGACCCATTGCCACTTAGACCACCTGGGAAGTTTACCACTGCTATCTCGCGAACATCAGGATGCTCCGGTCCTAATGAGTTATCCGAGCTCTGTGCTCGCTCGAAGAATGCTATCCAATTCAATTTCCGTGATGAAAAGACAACGGAATGAACTCAATTTAACTGAACTTCCGCTTTATGGAAGAGACGACCTGACCTCTCTTTATGATCGCGTCAAAATTCTCTCGATCAAACGTCCATTTAGGTTGGAAAAGGATGGACGGGCAATCGATGTAGTGCTTCATCATGCAGGTCATGTGGCAGGCGCAGTGTCCGTAGAAATTAAAACACCCAAAGAGAGAATTCTTTTCACCGGAGATATTCTTTTTGACGGAAGCCGCACATTGGATGGTGCCGAACCCCTCCTTGAAAAAGTGGATACGCTGGTAACCGAGACCACTCGTGGCCTTTCTGTTCGAGAACCATCCCGCCAGCGGGAATCGGAAATGTTAAACCTCCTCGAAGAATCCAGCAAAACATTATCCCGTGGTGGCTCTGTCCTCATACCCGTTTTTGCCTTGGGTAGAATGCAGGAAATGCTTTCCGTTCTGGACGATGCATTCAAGCGAAATGCCCTTCCCAAAGTACCTGTCTTTTGCTCGGGCTTAGGAATGGACCTAGTGAATCACTTTCACGAAATTTCTAAAAACACCAACCGGGTTCGTTTTAACCGAAAAGTACTGAGGAGCTTAGGTGCCCGTCCTCTCCCCCGAAAGCTTGAGCCCGGTCGCGAACCTCCCATGCAAGGAATTTACCTGGTGAGCAGTGGAATGCTGGTCGAGCATACCCCGTCTTATGTAATGGCATCTTCCATGCTTGGCGATGACCGCAACTCCATACTCTTTGTCGGGTACTGCGATCCCAGTACGCCGGGAGGGCAACTTCTCCAATCAGAACCAGGAACACCATTTGAATTTAATGCATACAATCATATCGAGCCAATTCGGGCTAAAATTAGACAATTTGATCTAAGTGGGCATGCAGACCGAGATCAATTAGTCGCCTACGCGGAAAAACTAGCCCCCAAGAATATTTTCTTACACCATGGCGACCCAGAGGCGCGGGAATGGTTTACCAATGCCCTTGCACCAATCGGGGCGAAAATCATCAACCCAGAACCACTTCAATTTTATGAAACCTGAAAACTCCGAACAATCTCCGCTTGCCGAACAGCTCAATCAAGTCTTTGTCCGCCCATCGGGGCGTGCAATCGATGAGATGCGGCAAGTTACATTTCAAACTAATATAGCCCCCCATGCAAACGGGTCAGTACTATGTTCATTTGGGGACACTCAGGTAATCTGTGCGGCCATGGTCGAAGATCGAATTCCAGGTTGGATGCGGCAACAAAAAGTGGGAGGAGGCTGGCTCACAGCCGAATACAGCATGCTCCCCTACTCCACACTTACACGTAAAGATCGCCCTATCAGCAAAGGAAAACAGGATGGTAGGAATATCGAAATTCAACGCCTGATTGGACGTTCATTACGGGCGGTATTAGACTTAAAGAAATTCCCTGATAAAACGCTGTGGATCGACTGCGATGTACTTCGTGCCGATGGCGGTACCCGGACAGCATCTATTACTGGAGCCTGGCTTGCCACTCGCATTGCGATTAATGGTTTATTAGAAAAAGGAAAACTGAAGGAAGATCCGATCCTTGACCACCTTGGCGCAATCAGTGCGGGTGTCTATAATGATCGCTGTGTTCTTGATCTTGACTACCCAGAAGACCGCGACGCCTCGGTCGATGCCAATGTGGTCATGACTGGGTCTGGGAAATTTGTGGAGATACAATCATCCGGGGAGGAAGCCACTTATTCACGCACCCAACTCGATGAACTCCTTGCACTGTCAGAAAAAGGGATTGGGGAATTGGTGGAAATGCAAAAAAGCCACCTGTAATCAAGGTTTCAATCGAACCTACTCGATTTCTTCATTACTTAAGTCAAGGGGCTCTTCGATTATTTCCCCGAGTTCTACTTTAATATAACGAATTAAAGTATTGGGGCCAAGGGGGGCGACTCCCGCGAATTGAATCGTAACTTCGGGATAAATATAAGCTGCACCATCTTGCGAAACTTGATCTGAATAAATGCACAGGTTCGAATATTTACGAATCATCAAGTTTCCATTTCTCATCTCCTCGAATCGGACTCCTGCATCTTGTAAGACTTTGATAAAAGGACCCAGTTTCTTATCGCGGGCATGTTGCTGAGTAAAAATAAAGAGCACTTCTTTTTCCACAGTATCAAAAATCGAATTTCCTTGTGGATCAATTTTCTTCGAAGTCTGTTCTATGGTTCCGTTGTAAGACAATTGATTATTTTCAAACACTAGCTTTGCATTCTCTGTCTCCTCTGCGCGCAAGGCTAAATCTTCCCAAATCAGCCTTTCGACTTTCCTTTTAATCGATTCTTTTTCGCTCCCCAGTGTCAATCCGACTGATTGAAAGAGGTTTTCCAAGTCCCCGATCACAAACTCCCGACTCTCGCCCTGTAACGAGCCCATGAAATCATTTTCATAAATACTTCGCTCCCAAGTTATTGGTCCAAAACGAACAGATTGTGGAATTTCACTGACGAAAAAACCATCTCCTTCGAAAATAATGGCGATCCCCCACTGATTATTAATCCAACTTAATGTATCAACAAGAGCTTCTTTCTGATTGATTCCCCGCTTGGCATAATCAAATAAAGCAATCGCTAGGTCGGCAAAAATTTCATGACCTGAAATCTGACTTTTTTCAAACCTAGCTGTTATAAAATTGACTACCCCTGTACTGTCATTCGCCCTTCTTATCCAATCTTCTTCCTCGCCCGCCAACTCCAATAATTTCGCCAAAACCGGATCAACTTCCTCGTCGAGCAAAAGGTCATTTACCATCGGGAGAGGATCAACCTGAATGTCGGGGATTTTCTCCCCATTCTTATAAGTTTCCTCAAATCGTTCCAATCCATTCCTCGACCATTGAATTCGCTTACCGTCGAGCTCTCCGTTCTTATAAACCCCCTCATCATATTTCTGTCCGTCCTTACTCCATAGAGAATAAGGCCCATTTTTTATTCCCTCCAGATAAAAGACCTGTTCTATTTTTTGTCCGTTGTTATGCCACGATACTCTCTGTCCATGTAGCTGCCCGTTCACGAAAGATTTTTCTTCTTCCTTCTGATTGTTTTTATAAAAGCGAATCGACAATCCATTCAAAAAGCCGGAACGATATGATTCCTCCAATTGCCTCTCTCCCGTGTCATAATAGGTGGTCAAAATCCCTTTCCCATTTTCCAGAGATGAATGAGAACACCTCACTCCATCTGGCGTCCATGAAAGGCCTAGAAGAACCTTTCCTTTTTCGTACTGCACGAGTGTACTCAAGGATTTGGAATTGGAATAGGTTGCTTTGATCCAACCGGTGTAAGGCAAATCGGCATCCCTCTTTACCATTAAGCCGTCTGCAATTATAAATGAGCTTTTCGTCCAAGCCCTTGAGGCAATGTCCTTTATTTCCTTATCTCCAATAAATGAAACATCAACCTTTTCATCTCTCGTCCTAACACTATTCCCCCTAAATTGAGCAAACAAATAAAGCCCCACACAAACTAGCAAAAGAAAAAATAAGACAGTGGTTAAAATTACATTTAATGAAAGTCCAGATTTTGGCGCTACAATTACTTTTTGCTCATCCTTCCATTCAACTTCTTTTTGATCTATTATTGAATCAGAATTTAAAAATTCACCTAAATCCAACCATTCTTCATTGCCCACGAGGCAGATCGGATCGGATAAAACAAATTCCCCTGTTTCCACTTTTTCACTTATTTCTTCGCGTGTAAAAGGACCAAGATTTTCTCCCTTACTATTGATCCAATATTTATCCATTTTTTGTTATTATCATTCAATTCAATCCATTACAAGGATGCGTTTATTATATTAATTTATTTAATTTATATAATAAATTTTTGAGTTGAAATTCATACGATTCCTTCATTGCTTCTCTTGGTTGAATAAGAGGTCACAGCCTAAAAATACCTCTTTTAGGTGTTTCCCGAAAACACGATTATTGAAAGGAAAGTGCTTCCGTTTCGCAGTTAAGTAAAATTCTTAAATTGAGTGAAGCAAAGAGACCGCTTCCCCAAATCGATCAAAGGCATCTTTACCTCCATGAAGTCGAATACGGTCAAAGACACTGGGATTGGATGGTCGTGGAAAAGTGATTTCCAAGTTTTGTAAAAACGGGGGAAAAAGGTCGCTATGTGAACTAAGGAAGAAAGAATCTTTCTCCATTGTACGGACAATTTCATTTTCTACTTTTTTTCGGTAATCTGGCCCTGGCAAAATGCAGTCTTCTATTCCACATGCAATTACACACAAGAGATTGTCGGGTTCATTTTCTAAATAATTCAACATATCTTGCCCGACAACCTTGTAGGGAATCCTTTCCCCCATTCCCGCTTCCTCGGATAGATAGGATAAAATAGATTTTTCTTGTATGTCGCTGTAAAAAGGTTCGACTGCCACATAATTCTTGGCACCACTGCCACTTGCCAATGCATACCCGTAAGACATCATTCCAGCACCCAATTCGACCACTCGCCTCCCCTTCAGCAGGGAGTGCAGTATTTTACCATTGGGGGTAAAAGACCACTCATAAAGGGCCCGGGTAAACTCGCCCCCGGGTGCGGCAAAGCCAGTACCCAAATCCCTTGATTGACTAAGCCGCTCGCGCCAGTCACGGGAATTACCGCCTGCCTGATTTCCTCCAATCATTGAATCAAAATTCCCGATTGAGCATGTATTGGATTAAATCCTGTAAGAACTGACAATCTCCGCCCACCGCATTCAGCGTTTGAAGAGCATTCTCTGTGTGTTGCGCCGCGAGAAGCCGTGCCTCGTTTTCGCCCTTTAGGGAAACCCAAGTGATCTTCCCGCTTTCACTATCATGATGCGCATCCTTACCTAACTGCGCCGTAGTTTGGGTAACATCGAGCAGATCATCCACTGCCTGAAATGCAAGGCCAAGAGAATGACCAACCCTGCCTATCTGGGTAAGTTTTTTCGAGTTTCGCCCCTCCTTTCCGACGCGGAACCCCATCTGGAGGGAAGCTTCAATCATCGCGGCTGTTTTATTCGAGTGTATATATGAAAGGCTCTCTTCATCTGGGTCATTTCCCTCTGAAAGAAGGTCCTGCATTTGACCACCAACTAATTTTTGACTACCCGCAGTCCGACTGAGCATACAAACTAAATCGAGTCCAAGCTGAGGATCTCCTGCATATGCATTGGCCAGGATTTCAAAAGCGAGTGGTTGAAGCGCATCTCCGGCAAGTATTGCAGTAGCCTCATCAAAAGCTTTGTGACAACTGGGCTCCCCGCGCCTAAGATCAGAGTTGTCCATCGCGGGTAAGTCATCATGAATAAGGCTGTATGTATGAATGCATTCAATGGCAATGGCAGCGGGTAATGGATCCACTGGATTAGGGAATATTTCGTGAGCTGCTAATACTAAAATAGGTCGCAAGCGTTTGCCTCCAGCATTCATGCTGTGACGCATAGCCTGATGAAGTACTTCTGGTTGAACTGAGCTTGCAGGAAGTGCTTGCTCAAGCCTTAGGTTGAGTAAGTCCTGCCAATTTTTTAACTTTTGTTGAAAATTCATGTCTTGCGAATTGAAATCACTATGTCATTATATTCGAGTTATGCCAAGTTTGGAAGCGGTGTGTGGAAGGCTTTTTGGTCACCCGGGTTGGGTGTCCAAGGCTTTATGGGGGGGTGCATTATGCTTCATTCCCGTTCTCAATCTATTTTCTTTAGGTTATCTTCTGGAATACACTGTTCGTTTGCGTCAAAATAAGGAATGGCATTTACCCGATTGGAAAGAAATGGAACCTGTTTCCCTTTTTTCCGGAGGCTTGCAAGTTTTTCTACTTATCCTTGCTTACGCAGGATGCCCAGTTTTAATTGGCCTGCTTGCAAGTATGCTCGTGGATTTACTCACCTTCAGCTTCCTTGGTATAGTAAGTTACTTTCCATTGGCAGCGGGTGCATTTGTCGCCCCTTTTCTTTTTCTATCTTCCATGCATGTATTCGTTCGAGACGGTTTATATTCGGATGCATGGAGGGTAAATCTTGTATTACAAGTTGCCAAGGCTATGGCACCGAAGTTAATTCTCCCGATTATTGCCTTTTGGGGTGTCCTGTTACTGGCTGTTCCCTTATACGGCTTTTCGTTCTTTCTTGGCATATGGGTTTTACTGGCCTATTCAAGTGCATTAAATTTTTCGAAAATAAATCAGGATTGATTTAATCTTCACTTATTCAGTCCCCTTTTTTAAACTATGCCTACTTACGACTATAAATGCCAAGCTTGCGGACATGACTGGGAATTATTTCAGTCTATGAAGGATCCTCACGTGAAGTCTTGCCCCAAATGTAAAAAACGCAAAGCCAAGCGCCTGCTCGGATTAGGTGCAGGAATTATTTTTAAAGGTACCGGATTTTACGAAACTGATTATAAGAAAAAGGCTCCAGGCAAAAAAGGGGATAATTCTGATTCTTCGTCCGAGACATCCAAAACTAAAGAAAAAGAATCCTCTCCCAAAAAGGACACCCAAAAAGAATCCTCCCCCAAGAAGGATAAGGTAAAATCAACCTCGTAAGTATTTCTGTTCACTTACCTAGAATATGGCTACAAGTGCACTCGTTTTACTCGCGGATAATTTTGAAGAAATTGAAGCAGTTGTACCGATTGACCTTTTACGCAGAGCGGAGATTTCGGTAACCGTTGCCTCCTGTACCCAACACTTACTGGTACAGGGCAGGTCGAGAATTTCTGTGCAGGCAGATTGCATGGTACAGGAATTGGGGGAACAACAATTTGATCTTATCGTATTACCAGGTGGTCCTGGTGTTTTCAAATTGAGGAAAAACCGACTAATTCAAAAAATTATTCAAAATTTCAACAATGAAAAAAAATGGATTGGGGCAATATGTGCGGCCCCCCTGCTTCTTCTTGATGCAGAAGTCTTGGGGGATTCAAAATATACTGCCCATTCAAGTGTTGTGAACGAACTCCCCCACATCATTTCCGGTCAGGATGTAGTCTGCGATGGCACGATTATAACTTCTCCGGGTGCTGGTACTGCAATTGCGTTTGGATTGGCCTTAATCGAAGCACTGACCGGCTCTAACCAAGCAAGGTTAATTGCAGATTCAATCCATGCCCCTCATTCAAAATTAGGAATTGATTAATTGAAAGCATTTAGACGTTTTGCCAAAAAAGAACGGGCCGCACGATTGGAAGAGGTGGCAATTCCGAATCTTCAAAAAAACGATGTCTTAGTAAAGGTATCACATTGTGGGATCTGTGGGTCCGACCTTCATGCTTGGCTCAATCACAAGGGGTATGAATCAGTCCTACCAGAGGTCACCTTTGGACATGAATTATCAGGTACTATCGTACAATCAACTGTTGAGGATGGAAAGTACCATGTGGGGCAAAAAGTCGTCATGATTGCCCTGCAAACTCAACATGACCCGAGTGATCCCTTTTGCCAAAATGGCCTACCACAGCTCTCCCCAAGAAGAAGAGTACAAGGATTGCATTTGGATGGAGGAATGGCAGAATATATTGCCGTGGAGGAAGAATTTTTACTGCCAATCCCTGAGGGTTTATCAATGGAATTAGCGGCACTGACTGAACCTCTTTCCGTCGCAGAACATTGTATTGAAAACCGTACATCTATTCAAAAAAATGACCGTGTTGTGGTCAGCGGCCCAGGCATCATTGGAATGCTATGTGCAATTTCGGCCCGCTCACGCGGAGCGGAAGTCGTAGTGGTGGGAACAGAAATGGATGAAGACATCCGCTTGTCAGCAGCCAGAAAACTTGGTTTTGAAACTATTGTAGTGGGTCCACAATTAACTCCTTTATGCAAACAAGTGGAGGAAAAATTTCCGGGCGGAGCGGATGCATTGGTGGAAGCATCAGGAGCACCGTTCGCATTAAGTGAGGCATGGCGTTCGGTTCGACCCAATGGAACAGTCACTGCCATTGCACTCTACTCTCGTACCATCGACTTAGACCTCACACAATTTCTTCGCAAACAAATTGATCTCCGCACGAGCTATGCCTCCTCTAGACCTGACTACCTTCGTGCATTTGAACTGTTTAAGAACGGACAAGTGAATGCAGAAGACTTGATTAGCAATTACCAGTTAAAAGATGCAGAGCAGGGATTTAAAGACAGCGAGAATTTACGGGTAATGAAAGCGGTACTTAACTGTCAAAAGTAAGAAAAACGCGAGTGGGGCTTTGGTTTGAGGGACTACCAAACAGTAGCCAAGAACTGTACCAAAGACTTAAGAAAAAGGGTGTACTCGTAGTTATCCAGTCACTACTTTTTTCCTGGGATGGAAAAGAAACCTCGAGGGAACTTAAAATCTATTCCGACTGATTATTTTCTGCGACTGCAGGATCAATCTGACCTGAAGTTCCACCGGTCACGGGAAGAGAGTTTTTTGTAGCATTAGCCTCGCTCACTTCTACTGGTGCAGGGGGAAGTAAAGGAACACTGGAATTAAGATCTGCAACTGGTTCTTCTGGTTTTGGTATTACTTGTAAAAGCTCAACTTCAAATACCAAAGTTTCATTAGGACCGATCGAGTTACTTCCATTCTCTCCGTAAGCAAGGTCCGCAGGTATGTACAATTTCCACTTTGCACCCTCTTTCATAAGTTGAAGCGCTTCAGTCCAACCTTTTATGACACCACTTACCCCAAAAGAAGCTGGTTCATCACGATCAACTGATGAATCAAAGACCTCTCCATCGATTAGAGTACCATGGTAATGGACCTTCACCGTATCCTCACTGCTTGGAATTATTCCGTCCCCTTTCGTAATCACTTGATATTGCAATCCACTTTCTAAAGAAACCACATTCTTTCTCTTTCCATTTTTTTTCAAAAATGTAATGCCCTTGGCTAAATTCAAGTCGGGTAAGGATTTAGCAACCGCAAGAAATTCATTGGTTTTAATTAAATCTTCCAAACGGGAAAGAAAATAGGATGCATTACTATCACCCGCCAACTTTTCCTTGTGTGAAGAAAGGGAGTCCATGTCATTTTCTGCCAATGACTGAAGAGCAAGTAAAAATCGGGCTTCCTGTCGATCTGCGGGTAAATAACTGGAACTTGTTGCTAAGTTTTCCAAGACAACTTTTCCTTCAGCTCCTTTCATTCCTTCATCTTTAAGTAATGAAACGGCTTGCCCTAAAAGAGCCCTCCCCGCAAGTGGATCACTTCCTAATTCCGTAACCGCCAACTTAAAATTCTCCGCCGATAAACTGTACCGCTTATCCCGATACTGAATCACCGCTGCCCGGTAACGGGCAACTCCGGCAAGAGTATCGTCGTAATCAGACGCGAATGATAAAAAGCGGTCTTCTGCACCTTCTGAGTCTATACTCGCAGAAAGAAATCGGTAGGATCGTTCGGATTGTGTATTCCGCTCAGAGCGATCCCAATAATAGTAAAAACTTACACCAAATAAAATTGCACTAAGAATTATAAATAGCGACTTCTTACTCTTATTCCACGCGTCTGCCTCGCTGTAACTGTGTTCAGCAGCCTGTTCGGCAGATAGCCCCTCCTGGTCATTTTCACCAGGAATGGTGGTATCGTTGTTTTTTTCGGATTCGGATTCTTTATTAGTGGCCATGGAACAGTTTATGGAAAAGGGAATATAGTCCCTATTTTTTAAATAAAGTCAACGGCTAGGTTTCAGAAGGCACGCGATGAAAAACTCATGAATAATTGATTCTTTATAATTCAATTGAAAAAAAAAGATCGGTCAGTCCAATTTCGGCTGATCCCAAAAGCGATAAGGATCTTCCAACCTGACCATTTCTTTCAGTAAAAGTTCTTCCATCTCCACTAATTTTTTTGAATAACTCGATAAATTGGCTAAGTTAATCTGATTCTTTTTCGGTTGATTTCCAGTCTTCTGAATTACTTCTTTTGAATGATGTTCGATTACTAATTCATCTGGGTTTTCCTTGAGGTTAAAAAGTTGAGTCTCGCGGACTTGTCCATCTAGTGTGTCGTACTTGATTAATTTCCAATCTCCTTTACGAATCGAGCGCATCCCCGGTTTTGTACCTCCGCAATATGCTCCGTATAGGAGTGGACGAATTATTTTCTTTTTTCCCATCAAGACAGGCTTTAAACTTTTACCCTGAGCAGTTTTGGGTATAGGTATGCCTGAAAGCTCACATAGTGTGGGCAAGATATCAAGCAGGTAACTATTGCCCGCATTTCGACTCATGGGCTTTATCCCTGGACCACTTACGATAAAAGGAACTCTCCAGGAATGTTCATAAAGATTCTGCTTCCCCATTAAGCCGTGCCGACCAACCGCAATTCCGTGGTCCGAAGTATAAAAAATATAGGTATTTTCAAACTCTCCGATTTCCTTCAGCTTGTTGATTACTAATCCAACCTGATCGTCAATATTTTCGATACAAGCGTATTCCCGGCCCAATTCATTTCGTACTGTTGCTTCAGTTCGCGAGGTCTTCACCCCGGGAACATTAACCTCATCTCTTAGCTTCGGGTGACCATGATGAAAAGGATGAGCAGGGAGCCAGGAAATGGGTAGCTTCGGAGCTTTGCGATTGATCGTGGTAGGAGGATTCTGAAGATTTTCTGCACCGTACTTATCCAGTAAATCATTTCTTCCATTACGGGCATCATGGGGGTGAGAAAATCCAAAGTAAATGAGGAAGGGTTTTTCTTCTTTTCGTACACGTCTTTCCTCGAGGTATGAAAGAACCTGGCTACCATGCCATTGACTGCCACTGTCTTCATCTGCATTCCGGCAGCTTTTATCTTTTACAATTTGAAAAAGTTCGTTTGCCAATCCATAGCTATTTCCATTTTTACATGTTCTAAAGGTTTCATATCCAGCACGATTAAATACTGCTGGTAGGGTATTTTGGAGAATCTCTACTCTCGGGCCCCTTCCCTCTTCCTGTTTACGATGCTTTTTGCCACGGGGAGGTAAGTTCCAAAGTGTGCGACCACTCATAATCATGGTGCGAGATGGCGAACAGACTGCACCGCTCATTGACCCCATATGATAAGCCTGATCTAAAACCATACCCGAAGAAGCCAACTTATCAATGTGCGGTGTTTGGCATACTTTATTACCATAACTGGATAAGGTATGAGGTGCCTGATCATCAGTGAGAATGAATAGTATATTCGGTTTTTTGGCTAAAACTGAGAATACAAACAAGAAGAGCATTATTGCAGAATGTTTCATAATACCACCCCTAGTATTTCAGACGGGATCGGTCAAGTTGCACAAGACTGGGTGAAACAAAAAAAAATTATAATGTCCGAATCAAATATCACCAGGGAGAGTAAACAAAGGACTAGTTCCCCGTAGTAAAAACCAACCTTTTTGCAGCGCTGAAAAGGTGGGAAGGATATTAAAAAGGAGAAGAAAATAATACCCGTATCCGGTTAATCGAACACAACTGTTTTGTTTTGATAAACCAGTACTCGGTTTTGCAAATGCCTACGGACAGCAGTGGAAAGAACCAACTTTTCAAGGTCGCGTCCTTTTTCAATTAGATCTTTTGGACCGTGTCGATGACTAACCCGGTTGACATCCTGTCCGATAATCGGACCTTCATCCAGGTCTTCGGTTACATAATGGGCAGTTGCCCCTATCAACTTCACACCCCTAGTGTAAGCTTGATGGTAGGGTTTCGCACCCGCGAAGGAGGGAAGGAAGGAATGATGGATATTAATTACCGGACAACCTACATTTACGAGAAAGTCTTTACTTAAAATCTGCATGTACCGGGCCAACACCAACAGTTCTATTTTCTGATCACGAATCCATTGAATTTGCTTGGCTTCCTCTTCCTTCTTATTTTCTGAGGTCAGGTTGAAGTAGTGGAAGGGAAGTTGATAGGAGGCGGAAATGTCTTCTAAGTCTCTGTGATTGGACAAAACGCCAGTTAATTCAGCATTCCACTCGCCTGATCTGACTCGCAATGCAAGGTCGTGCAGGCAATGATCTGCCTTGGATACCATTACCCCAATTTTGGGCCGGTCATTATGATAACCTATCCGTACAGTCATGCTTAATTCAGACTGTACCATTTCCTGGAAAGCAGTCCCCTCCTCTACCGGGTCACTTCCTAAGGAACATTCCCATTCAACCCGTTGAAAGAAAACATTTTCCTGACGGTCGAGGTGTTGGTCAGCATGTAGTACATTGCTTCCGCGTTCATGAATCCATCCAGCCACCCTTGCGACAATTCCGGGTCGATCCGATCCGTAAAGCAGGGCAGTAATTGAATTCATGAAAAATCAGGACCTGGAATAATCCTGCAAAGACTTCACCGAAAAATTTCGATCCTTAAGCGAACGAATGCCATCCAACGCTGCAAAAGCGGAGCCTAGTGTAGTAATTACTGGAACACCGTGCAGGACAGCTTGGCTACGAATGCCATTTTCATCCCGTCTTGGAATTAATCCAAGGGGGGTATTGATTACGAGATGGATTTTCCCATTCTTGATCAAATCGGCGACATTGGGTCGCCCTTCACTGATACGCAAAACACTCTCTGCTTCTATCCCATGTTCTTGTAAAAAGGCGGCAGTTCCTTCAGTGGAATAAAAAGAAAAGCCAAGCTCAGATAATCCCCGGGCAACAAGGAGGGCTTTTTCTTTATCGGAATCCTTTACACTTAGAAAAACATTGCCCTCAAGGGGTAACGAGGGCTTGGCAGCCATTTGAGTCTTGGCAAAAGCAATTCCAAAATCTTCGTCCTGCCCCATTACTTCACCTGTACTTCTCATCTCTGGTGTCAGTACAATCGGAGAACCGGGGAAACGGCTAAAGGGAAAAACAGATTCCTTAATCGCCCAATGCTTGGGGATAACTTCTTCGGTAAAACCAAGGTCTTTCAGTTTGGCACCTGCCATTACACGAGCCCCTAATTTAGCTAAAGGCACACCGATTGCCTTACTGACAAATGGAATTGTTCGTGAAGCACGAGGATTTACCTCAATCAGAAATAATTCACCTCCTTTGATCGCGAATTGGATGTTCATTAAGCCAATTACCCCCAAGGCTTTTGCTAAATCATGAGAAGCTTGTCGGACCTCATCAATCATCTCCTTTGCTAATTCATGGGGAGGCAGAACCATTGCCGCATCCCCACTATGCACTCCTGCAAATTCAATATGCTGAAGCATTCCCCCGACCACCGTAGTTTCGCCATCGGAGATACAATCCACATCTAACTCGATTGCTTCCTCAAGAAACTTGTCCAACAGTACCGGTTTACCAGGAGCCACCGCAAATGCCTCCTTCACCACCTTCTCCAGTTCATTCTCGTCATAAACGATGAACATTCCACGACCGCCCAAGACAAAAGAAGGGCGTAACAAAACGGGGTACCCAATACGTGCTGCGGCATCTTTTGCATCTTCCGGTCTGAGGGCAGTTTCATTATCTGGTTGTTTAAGACCTAACTGATTCAGAATTTGCTTAAATTTCTCACGATCCTCCGCCAAGTCAATACTTTCGGGCGAAGTTCCGATCACATTAACGCCAGCCTTTTCTAATCCACTGGCCAAATTAAGGGGAGTTTGTCCACCATATTGAACAATTGCACCGTCACACTTTTCCTGATGGTAAACCTCCAATACATCTTCAAGAGTGAGGGGTTCAAAATATAATCGATCCGATACATCATAATCTGTGGACACTGTCTCTGGATTAGAATTCACCATTACTGTTTCAAAGCCAGCCTCTCTCAAAGCAAAGGAGGCATGGACACAACAATAATCGAATTCAATTCCCTGCCCGATTCGATTCGGCCCCCCACCAAGAATCATAATTTTCTTATTACTGGATCGAATAATTTCATTCTCATCACCATAAGAGGAGTAAAAATACGGAGTAAAAGCTTCAAACTCAGCAGCACAGGTATCCACTAATCTAAAAGTCGTGTGGATTCCTAATGATTCTCTGCGTTCTTTAACCGCGGGAGGTTCACAGGACCAAAAATCTGCTAGTTGACGGTCCGAAAAACCAAACTCCTTGGCACTTCTCATTAATTCATAATCAACCCCGTCTAAAGTGGTTTCCTTCAAGATCGATTCGAGAGAATAAATTTCACTCAGTTGTGCGGTAAACCAAGGATCAATTCCAGATTTCTGTGAGATTTCCTCAGCAGTCATTCCTGATTCATACGCGCAGTAAAGGTACTGCGGACGTTCGGCAGAAGGCCTTTTTACGCCGGCTCGGATCAACGAGGAATCCAAATCAATCTCAGACAATTTACCTGCCTCAAACCCTTGCAGTCCAATTTCTAAAGAACGCAAGGCTTTTTGAAAAGATTCTTTAAAAGTACGCCCAATTGCCATGGCTTCGCCAACGGACTTCATCGCTGAAGTTAAAGTCGAATCCGCTTCTGGGAATTTCTCGAAAGTAAAACGGGGAATTTTGGTAACCACATAATCAATTGATGGTTCGAAACAGGCTGGTGTTTCCTTGGTCACATCATTTTGTAATTCATCCAGCGAATATCCCACCGCTAATTTCGCCGCAAATTTGGCAATAGGAAATCCAGTTGCTTTAGAAGCAAGTGCCGAACTTCTGGAAACACGGGGGTTCATTTCGATCACCACCATTCTTCCAGTCTTCGGGTCCGTTGCAAATTGAATGTTACTTCCTCCTGTCTCCACGCCAATTTCGCGAATGCAGGCAAATGAGGCATCTCTCATTAATTGATATTCTTTATCCGACAGTGTCATCGCAGGTGCGACTGTGATCGAATCTCCTGTATGAACCCCCATGGGATCGAAATTTTCAATCGAACAGATAACCACACATTGGTCTTTGTAGTCGCGCATGACCTCCATCTCATACTCTTTCCAACCAAGAAGACATTCTTCCACTAAAACCTGATTGATGGGAGAAGCATCGAGACCCATGCGAAGCATTTCATCAAACTCCTCGCGATTGTAAGCAATCCCCCCTCCCGTTCCACCCAGGGTAAAGGCAGGTCTTAAAATAATCGGAAAGTCACCTAATTTGGATATACAATCGTGTCCTTCCTCAAATGAAGTCACCGAAAAAGAAAGTGCTACATCCAAGCCAATCTCAAGCATTGCCTGCTTAAATAGTTCACGATCCTCGCCTTTTTTAATTGCTTCCGGTTTTGCCCCAATCATTTCGACTCCGAATTCATCGAGGATTCCGGCATGAAATAATTCAAGAGATAAATTGAGTCCTGTCTGTCCGCCAAGAGTAGGCAGCAACGCGTCCGGTCTTTCCTTCTCGATTATTTTGCGAACACTTTCAACAGTGAGTGGCTCGACATAAGTTGCGTCTGCAAACTCTGGATCGGTCATAATCGTGGCTGGATTACTATTGACCAAAGAGACACGGTACCCCTCCTCCCGCAAAGCCTTGCAGGCTTGAGCACCACTGTAATCAAACTCGCAAGCTTGACCAATGATTATTGGGCCAGACCCGATTATTAAAATGTGATTGATGTCGTTTCTTCTAGGCATGCAGAGTTCTGTCGATAATTAAGGGCAAAAAAAAACCCCATATGGAGTCTTTCTTAAAATATTTTGTGCGATTAAATCAAATCCAATTTTAAAAAAAAGTTTAGGATGCCTTTTTTTTACATTTTGAACAACAAAAACCGATAGTGAGAGTTTTTCGTACTGGTTTTGCCGAGAAAGAACAGGATTTGTTATTCGGTTTAGTTTTTTTGATAAAGGCACTCACATTGGCTGCCGCTTTTTTAAGGCAGTTTCCGCAACAAACTCCATAGGATAATGTCTGAGCAGGATCTACTTTTTTACTAGAGATCGGGCATTTTGAATTTATCGTCTTGACCGAGTTAGGTACGGCGAAAGAAAAGTTAAATATTAAAAAAATGGGCAATAATTTAATGATAAGCATCTTTTTCTGATATTTCATTAATTGAAAAAGACAAGATTTGTTTCAAACAAACTATGCAATCGGGGGTAGCCCACCCCCAATAAGTTCGATCAATGCATCCCTTACCTTTTGTCCACCCGAGACGATCTGTAAGGTTTTTCCAATACTGTTCCAATTCTTGAGACATTCGATAATCGAGTCTACTAAGTCTTCCCGTGGCAAGTAACCATGAAAGCCTAAATCTTCGGCCACCTGGACCCGACCTGTCCCCCGTTCATTGATTAAGGTACCGGGAGCAAGTATGGTGTAATCTAACTGCGAGGAACGGAGTCTTGAGTCGGCAACGCCCTTTGCTCTTAAATAGTGCTGGATCCGGGGAGAGTTACTATTCGGGTCTGCTCCAATCGCACTGACCATAATAAATCTCTTTACCCCCGCACTTTCACAATCCCCTATCAATCGAACCGCAGAATTTTGGTCTACATCGGTCGTTTTCTCCGGACCAGTTTGATTGCCAGAGCCGGCAGTAAATACCACCGCGTCAAGCCCCGGAAGGAATGAGGCAATGCCGTCTTCCAAATCGCCCAGAACAGAGGGAACTCCAAGTGCGGTAAATTTTGTTTGCTGACGGGCATCCCGAATTAACCCGACAGGAGAAAAACCGGAAACACCCCATAATTTACCGCATAAAATTGTGCCGACTTTTCCGTTTGCACCTGCAATTAATATTTTCACGATTTAATTCCCTAACCCTTGGTGGTTTAGATTGCAAGATATCGATGGTTAGAATTTGTTCGTCTATCCACGCTGTTATCATTAGCATAATAATCTTTTTTTACCAATGACCCGTCCTGTTAGAACTCGAATCGCCCCTTCCCCAACTGGCGCTCCCCATGTGGGCACAGCCTACATGGCGTTGTTTAATTTAGCTTTTGCTCAAAAGAACCAAGGCAAAATGGTCCTAAGAATAGAAGATACTGACCAGGAACGCTCCACGGAAGAATCTGAAGATGCAATTCTTCAATCGCTCCAATGGCTCGGGATTAAATGGGATGAAGGACCCGACCGGGGCGGTGATTTTGGGCCTTATCGACAAAGTGAACGAAAAGATATTCATTCCGAACATGTCCAGCTTTTACTGGATCAGGGGAATGCCTATCCATGCTTTTGCACTGCCGAGCGTTTGAATGAAGTCCGAGCAAAGCAAATGCAGGCAAAAGAAACTCCAAGATACGACGGACATTGCTTATCATTGAGCAGGGAAGAAGCTCAAAGAAAAATGGACGCAGGGGAAAAGTATGTGGTTCGCCTAAAAATTCCATCGGAAGGACAATGTACATTTAATGATGAACTTCGCGGAGAAGTGACAATTGACTGGAAACAAATCGACCACCAAGTTTTACAGAAATCGGACGGTTTTCCAACTTACCACCTTGCCAATGTAGTCGATGATCATTTAATGGAAATTTCTCATGTGATCCGTGGCGAGGAATGGATTAGCAGTACGCCAAAGCATATTTTACTGTATGAATATTTCAAATGGGACCCTCCCGTATTTGCACATCTACCCCTTCTGAGAAATCCAGATAAGTCGAAACTTTCCAAAAGGAAAAACCCAACGGGAATAAATTATTACCGGGACGCCGGGTATTTACCAGAAGCGATGAGTAATTACCTCGGAATGATGGGGTATACTTTACCAGATCAACGAGAAATCTTTTCAATAGATGAATTATCCGAAAGTTTTGACATTTCAAGAATGAGTCTGGGCGGACCGATTTTCGATTTGGCTAAACTAAAATGGCTTAATGGTCGATATCTTCGAGAAAAATTAACTGGTGAGGAAGTGGTAAAACGCTTGCTCGAATGGAAACTTAACCCCGAGTTCCTCGAAAAAATTCTTCCCCATGCTCTCCAGAGATTAGAAAATTTTTCTGACTTTATCCCCTTGGCTGGTTTTCTCTTTGATGAACACCCGACCCTTCACTTTTCTTCGCTCATTGGAAAGATTGAACCAAGTGACGCCAGTAAATTGCTCAAAGTATGTGAATGGGAACTGGAAAAGATAAACTCATGGGATCGGGATAATATTGCACAGGTTTTTCAAAATATTGCGGAAAAGGAAGAAAAAAAATTAAAGGAAATCCTACCCCTATTCTTCCAGGCAATCAGCGGCAGTAATGTCTCACTCCCCATTTTTGATTCAATGAATATACTCGGGGTGGATTTGGTTCGTATACGACTTCGAAGAGCTCTTGAATTACTCGCATCTGAAGGAGCCGGACTCAGCAAAAAAGGACTCAAGTCCTTGGAAAAACAATACCGGATACAATATGGTGACCGAATTAATTAATATCCGCCCCACTCTTTACATTCCAATTACAATTAATTTATGAGTTCAGAAAATATTGAAAAAAATCTAGATTTTATTCGCACGCGGGTCAAAGAGGATCAAGAGAGCGGAAAAAACAAAGGTGCAGTCCACACCCGCTTTCCTCCTGAACCAAATGGTTATTTACACCTCGGACATGCAAAGAGTATTTGTTTGAATTTCGGAATTGCCCAGGAATTTGGTGGTCTTTGTAACCTTAGGCTAGATGATACCAATCCGGTGGCAGAGAAGGCTGAATACGCCGAAGCGATAAAGGATGATGTTAAATGGCTGGGTTTCAATTGGGAGGAACGGCTCTTTCACGCATCGGATTACTTCGACCAGCTTTTTGAATGGGCCAAGGATTTAATTAAGTCCAATAAAGCATTTGTATGTGACCTTTCTTTTGAAGAGATGAGAAAAGCAAGGGGGACATTAGTCTCACCGGGAGAACACAGCCCATTTCGTGACCGGACAATCGAGGAAAATCTCGACCTTTTTGAAAAAATGAAAGTGGGTGCTTTTCCGGAGGGTACAAAAACATTGCGGGTCAAGATTGATATGGCATCTCCCAATATGAATCTCCGCGATCCCGTGATCTACCGAATCATTCATAAAGACCATCCTAAGACAGGGGATCAGTGGAAAATTTATCCATCTTATGATTTTGCACACGGACAGTCAGATTCAATTGAAGGCATTACCCACTCGCTTTGTACACTTGAATTTGAACATCATCGCCCATTATACGATTGGTTTTGTGAGAATTTAAAAATCCACCATCCACAACAGATTGAATTTGCCCGACTCAATCTGACTTATGTGGTAATGAGTAAGCGTAAAATGCTTCGTCTGGTAGAAGAAGGCCATGTAAGCGGATGGGACGATCCTCGCATGCCCACTCTCCAAGGAATGAGAAGACGTGGATTTTCTCCTCAAACAATTCTTGATTTTTCAGAGCGGGTCGGTTTGGCGAAGCGGGAAAATGTCATCGAAGTTGAACTTTTAGAACATTGCTTACGTCAGGATTTAAATAAAAGAGCTCCCCGAAGACTTGGAGTCTTAAATCCACTCAAACTTACTATCGAAAACTACCCGGACGGTCAGTCCGAAGAGATTGATGCGGTAAATAACCCCGAAAACCCGGAAGAAGGAACCCGAAAAGTTCCATTTTCCAGTGAACTTTTTATTGATCGTAATGACTTTATGGAAGACCCGCCCAAAAAGTACTTTCGTTTAGCACCGGGTAAAGAAGTAAGGCTAAAATATGCTTATTATGTAACCTGCAAAGAATTTCTGACAAATGAGGAAGGAGAAATTACTGAAGTTATATGTACCTATGACCCCGAATCTAGGGGAGGAGACTCCCCCGACGGCAGGAAGGTCAAAGGAACCATTCAGTGGGTAGATGCGAAGACATCTACCCCCACTCAAGTTCGATTATACGATCGATTATTTTCTGTACCTAATCCTGAAGATACTGAAGATGGAGCAGACTTTACAGAGAACTTAAACCCTGATTCCCTCCAGGTAATTGATTCATGCCTTACCGAATCGAGTCTTAACGAAATGGAAACTGGACTCCCGTTCCAACTGGAAAGAATTGGCTATTTTTGTAAAGATAAAGATTCTGTGAGTGCAGGACAACTAATACTTAACCGGACTGTCGCACTACGAGACAGCTGGGGAAAAGCTAACAAATCTTAATACTTAAGTAACAATTCAGCCCTTTTGTGAACTGATTCATGCTTGCCATGATCGAATTATTTGAAAAGATCAAAATTGTTAACTTAACTAACAGCCTAACCAAACAGCCCAAATAAAATCATGAGTAATCAAGATTCACAACCTGATATGAAATTGTTTTGGGGGTGCTTTATCGCCCTCATCACAACTGCGTTTGCATTTATAACGAGAGCATTTCTCGTAAATGCCCAACCTTTTTGGCCCACCACTTTCGGTTTGGATCAAGTTCAAGCACAAGAGTTGTTTGGTGCAGGTATCTGGCCCTTCGCGATTAGTATTATCGTTTTCAGTCTAATCATCGATCAAATTGGTTATCGCGCGGCCATGTTTTTCAGCTTTATTTGCTACGCCCTTTACGCAGTCCTTGCGTTCCAGGCGTACGGTGTTGTGACAGCGGAAGGTTTATCCGGAGACGCACTGAAGGAGGCACAAGCGAGTGCGTACGACTTGCTCTACATGGGCTCAATCATTTTGGGCTTAGGGAATGGTACGGTGGAAGCATTTATCAACCCGGTAGTTGCCACTATGTTTAGTAAAGATAAAACAAAATGGCTCAATATTTTGCATGCAGGATGGCCAGGCGGATTGGTAATCGGTGGGATCTTAACAATCCTCCTTGGAGAACAGGCTGCCGAAGACTGGCGTATCCTGATCTACTTGATTGCGATCCCTGCTGTTATTTATCTTGTTATGCTTCTTAAGGCTAGATTCCCAGTTAATGAAAGAGTTTCATCGGGTACCACTTACAAAGAAATGCTTGCTGAGTTTGGTGCGATTGGAGCTTTGATTGCTGGTTATTTAATCTTTCGTCAGCTAGGTATGGTATTCGGATGGGAAGACAATATGGTCTACGGGCTAACTGCAGTAGCCACCATTGCTTATGGACTTTATTGTAAGTCCCTAGGGCGTCCTATTCTGATTTTTATGTGTATCATCATGATTCCATTGGCGACCACTGAGCTCGGAACTGATGGAGCCATATCCGGCTTAATGGAAGAACCCATGAAAGCAGCTGGCCAGCATCCACTTTGGGTACTCATCTATACCTCTGCGATTATGATGATCCTCCGGTTTTGGTTCGCGGGTCCAATCGTGGCCAAGCTCGGTCCACTCGGTTTGCTTGCAACTTCAGCGGTTTTGGCAATCGCCGGTTTATATCTTCTCAGCACAGCCTCTGGATTGGTAATGGTTTTTGCCTGTGCCACCCTTTATGGATTTGGTAAAACTTTCTTCTGGCCGACCACTCTTGGTGTTGTTTCGGAGCAGTGTCCAAAAGGCGGTGCTCTTACTCTTAACGCGATTGCAGGTATTGGTATGCTCGCAGTGGGGATCTTAGGAGGTCCAGTCATCGGAAAATTAACCGAAGATTCAATAAAAATTTCTGTAGAGGAAGCATCTTCTGTTGAAACCTACCAATCAATCTCCAAGGATAGCACTTACTTCTTGGGTGATTATACTGCCGTAGATAATGAAAAGGTGGGAAAACTTGCTAGTGAAAAGAAAGCTGAAGTGGAAGAAAGTATTCAAAAAGGAAAACAAGGCTCACTCAAGAGTGTTGCTATCTTTCCTTTCTTTATGCTCATTTGCTATATCGTTTTAATTATGTATTTCAAAAACAGGGGCGGTTATAAACCGGTTGAATTGTAAAATTTCTTTTCATTTAACTTTACAAGAAAAGCCATATCCTTTGGGATATGGTTTTTTTGTTTCTCCCACCCTTTAATTAACTAAACTTATATATATAAAATTATGGCTACAAAAAAACCATTACGTATTGGACTAATTGGCTACGGATTCATGGGAAGAACCCATTCGAATGCATTTCGTAAGGTACCCAATTTCTTCGATTTAAAATATGAACCTCAACTTGCCGCGGTTTGCGCTCGTAATAAAGACCGTGCCGAAGCATTTGCCTCCCAATGGGGATACGAATCAGTTGAAACTGATTGGCGGAAACTCATTGATCGTGACGATATTGATGTAATTGACATCGCAGCACCCAATAATGTACACCACGAAATTGCAATCGCTGCCGCCAAAGCAGGGAAGGCCATTCTTTGTGAAAAACCACTCGCACTTGATTGTAAGGAAGGCGAGGAAATGGTTCGTGAAGTCGAAAAGGCAAAAGTTCCCAATATGGTCTGGTATAACTACCGCCGTGTACCAGCTGTTTCACTCGCGAAAAACATGATCGAAGAAGGTCGTTTAGGGAAAATTTATCATTACCGCTCGAACTTCCTTCAAGACTGGACCATTAATACCGATCTCCCCCAAGGAGGAGAAGGCTTGTGGAGATTAGATGCGAAGGTGGCCGGTAGTGGAGTCACTGGTGATCTTCTTGCCCATTGCATTGACACTGCTATCTGGTTGAATGGTCCGATTGTTGAAGTCAGTGCAATGACTGAGACTTTTGTGAAGGAACGCGTTCATGCCAAGACGGGAAAGAAGCAAAAGGTCACGATTGATGATGCCTGTGCATTTCTTGCTCGCTTTGCTAATGGATCGCTCGCAATTTTTGAATCGACCCGTTATGCACGCGGTCACAAAGCATTGTATACTCTTGAAATCAATGGTGCAGATGGCTCCCTTGCTTGGGATCTACACGATTTACACCGTCTTGAATATTATGATTACGACAAAGAGGATCCTAAGACACGTGGTTGGCGTTCCATTCATGTAAGTGATAACGGCGGTGAGCATCCCTACATGGATAAATGGTGGGTTCCTGGTCTAAATATCGGCTACGAGCATAGTTTCATCAATCAATTCGCAGATTTCGTGGAAGGATATGGTTCCCGTAAAAAACGTCCACTTCGTCCGGATTTTAGAGACGCATTGGAAACCCAGTATATCTGCGAAGCAGTATTGGATTCTGCCAAATCTGGTCGTTGGAAAAAAGTGGGAAAAATCAAAGCAAAGTGATTAAAACCATCAAACTTTAACTGAGAAGGAGTCACTAAGGTGACTCCTTCTTTGTTTTTAAATATGCAATGGGAATCGAATTTATTGTTGCCCTTCATTTAATGAGCTAAAAACTTTACAGTATGAAATCGTTATTATTTAGTCTCTTGATACTTACCTGTTTTTCATTTTCTCTTTGGTCGGTCGATTGGCCTTCCTGGCGTGGAGAAAATCGAACAGGAGTGACAATGGAAAAGGGCCTTCTTCAAGATTGGCCCGAGGGCGGACCGAAAAAAATGTGGACCGTGAATGATGCCGGACTCGGATACTCAGGTGTTACTGTGCAAGCGGGCTCACTTTACACAATGGGTGCGTTCGATAAAAAAGAAATGCTACTTGCCTATAATTCATCTTCAGGAGAAAAATTATGGGAAGTTCATGTGGGTGAACTTCTTACAAATGGATGGGGGGATGGACCGAGGATGAGTCCCACTATTTCGAATGGTAAAATTTATGCCCTGGGAGCAAGAGGAAACTTACTATGTGTTCTGGCGAAAAATGGTAAGCAAGTTTGGAAAAAAAGCTTAGTTGATGACCTCGGTGGAAAAGTCCCCGGGTGGGGGTACACAGAATCTGTATTAGTCGACCAAGGGAAAGTAATTTGTACCCCCGGAGGGAAAGACGGAGCAATTGCCGCCCTCGATGCAGATTCAGGAAGGACTATTTGGAGGACAAAAAGTTTCACTGATGGAGCCCAGTACTCTTCCCCCATTTCAATCATGCACCAGGGCAAAAAACAATATGTTCAACTAGTTATGAAAAACATTGTGGGGATTGACCCCGGAAATGGATCTGTCTTATGGAAGTCAAAATGGCCGGGAAAGGTGGCAGTAATTCCAACCCCCATTTTTAGTAATGGCCATGTATATGTTACCTCCGGATATGGAGTGGGGTGTAAATTAGTAAAATTAGGCGATAACTATCCGACCAATGTTTATGAAAATAAAGTAATGAAAAACCATCATGGCGGAGTAATTAAAGTCGGAGAGCACCTGTACGGTTATTCAGACGGAGTGGGTTGGGCATGCCAGGATTTCAAGACTGGTGAATTAATATGGAATGAAAAAAAAGCACTGGGAAAAGGTGCGATCGCCTATGCAGATAACCGACTTTACTGCCAAGGAGAAGGAGATGGCAGACTGATACTGATAGATGCAAGTCCAACAGGATGGAAAACACATGGTGAGTTTACCATTTCTCCACAAACTAAGAAAAGAAACCCCAAGGGAAGAATTTGGACACACCCTGTAATTTGTGATGGAAAGTTATATCTTCGCGATCAGGAATATATCCTGTGCTATGATATTAAAAATTAGTCCGAGAAAATTATTCTAATCCGAGCACTTTTTTTCCTTCTTCTGACATCATTCTAGGATTCCAGGCTGGTTCCCATACGATATCGACAGTCACTTCATTGACTTGAGGGAGGCTTTCAATTCTAGTTTTGGCATCTTCCGCGATTACCGGCCCCATACCACATCCCTGTGCGGTTAAAGTCATCTTTACCTCGACGATCCTACTGTCTTCTTCTCCACTTATTTTGAGATCATACACTAAGCCTAAGTCGACAATATTAACCGGAATCTCAGGGTCATAACATCCTCTCAATGCATCCCATACCACCTCCACGCTAAAGGGCTTCTCGCTCGATTCTACTACTCTCTCCGCGGTAACCTCCTTTTTAATCTCTTCCCCAAGTGCCGAAAGTTCGCCCTCCCCCACCCGATACATTCCATTGGCATCGCGTAGAGTGACAGACCCTCCTAAAGACTGGGCAATGCTGTAGGTGACTCCCTCGGCAAGAGTAACTTCATCCCCGGCGGGTATAATAGTGGCAAGACAATTTTTGACTAGTGTGACTTCTTTTTTCATAGGTGGATTAATAAAGTTAAATATGAATTATTGTGAAAAACCAAAACCTCCACGATACCAGGGAAGAATTGAGTAGGAATGCCTGGGGTCGTTTAAAGATTCTATTTGTTTAATAAAACCCTTCATTTCTTTTACCGTGCGAAGAAATGGAGAATCGTGTGCAGAACCATTCATCCTGAATGATTGAACATCGAAGATTTCTGTAATGGTATCCATTGGATTTCGAAGTGCAGGAAACTCAACGATTTCATACTCATCCACTCCGGATAGTGCCACCCCATGAGCAATTGCTTCTTTCAATCCACCCAGTTCGTCAATCAAACCTAGTTCTAGTGCATCTACCCCCATCCAAACACGACCCTGGGCAATCTCGGCAACTCGGCTTGCATTAATGTCTCTATTGGAGCTGACTAAATTAATAAAACGATCATAGATTCGACCCACATATTGTTGAACAATACTTAATTCATCGGAAGTTTTCGGTCGGGATACACCCATTAAATCTGCTGATTGATGTGTTTTCACCACATCCCAATGAAGACTGAAATTTTTCATTAGATCCTTTACATTAGGCAACAATCCAAACACTCCAATCGAACCAGTAATCGTCTGTTCATGGGCAAATATCCTGTCCGAATCCATCGCAACCCAATATCCGCCAGAAGCTGCAACTGACCCCATGGAAACTACAATGGGCAATCCTCCAGCCCGGGCACGAGAAAGTTCGCTCAAAATTGCATCCGAGCCAGAGACACTTCCACCAGGACTATTGACCCGTAAGATAATGGCCTTGTAATCGTCATCTCTTGCAATTTCACGAATGCGCTGGGCAATTTCATCTCCTCCCACAGTCGAGCCATCGTCTCCCCCCCCCTCCACAATAGTACCTTCAATATAAACAAGGGCGAGCTTGGCTTCGACAATTTCCGGGGAAGAATCTTTTTCTAAAGTAGAGGAAGAACGATCCACATAATCGATAAGATCAACATGGGCATATTCCTCCGAATCTTCATCTTCCACCCCTAATTTCAATAGAGTGTCTAACATTTTCCCATGAGGAGTGATAAAATCGATCAATCCTTTTTCTTTGCAAGACTCAGGGGAGAAAAGAAAGGTTTGATTCTGTTCCATGACTAATTCCTCTTTTTCAATACCGCGATGCAGAGAAATTGTGTTTAAATAGTTAGTCCAGCGTAGTTCCAATAAACGAGCAATCTGCATTCGGTTCTCCTCACTGAATTGGGTCGAGATAAAGGGCTCAACTGCACCTTTGAATTCTCCTACCCGAACAACTTGGACTCCCACTCCATACCTCTCAAAAGCTTCTCCAAAGAAGACCTGTTCATTCGCTAATCCATTTAAAATTAATGTTCCACTTGGGTTCATGTGTAATTCATCACAAATTGAATATACTAAATAATCCAACTGCGATGGGGCGGAGAAAAAGCCGAGAATTCGCTTCTCTGTTTTCTTGAAATCCTTAAGCCCCTGAATCAATTCGTGAATTGCCGAGTACCCACACCCATAGGCATCAGGTCTAAAGCTTCCCTTGACAAAAATCCCTGTAATTTTGGGATCGGTCTGTGCTTTTTCGATTGCATCGAGAACTTCCTTCAAATGAAAACTGGGCGGTTTTCGCTCGTCGGTAATCGCTTCTTTAGTAATGTCCTCAAGGCTCAATTCGGACGGGCGATCAGTCAAATTCATAGAAAGATCGAGAACCAAGTAAGAACCCTTCACTGCTTCCGGTTTGTCTTTATCCAATAATGCGGAAAAAATAGCCTCAAATAAGAACAGGGAGATTAACAAAAATAGAATGGTCGACACAAAGGTGACCGCCATTCTTTTCAATACATCTTTTAAAAATTTTTTCATATAACTTTCGCAAGAAAACACCTCTTTTTGACGAAGGTCGAAGAAAAACTTTGCCTGTATCGAAAAAAGAACACATTTATTCTTGGGTATGAACGACCAAGAGCTTTCAGCGGATCGAAAAGCACTCCGCATCAATTTAGATTCTTCCAAGTATGGCACATTCGCAGAGATTGGTGCCGGGCAAGAGGTGGCCCGTCACTTTTTCCAAGCGGGCGGAGCCGCAGGAACCGTAGCGAAGACCATTTCGGCCTATGACATGAAGTTTAGCGATGCAATTTACGGAGAAGCGGGTCGATATGTGTCTCGAAAGAGGCTCGTTCAAATGATGGCTCATGAATATGAGCTTTTAGACGAACGCCTATCGGATGCGAGGGGCGGAGAAAGTACTTTTTTTGCATTCTCCAATACCGTTTCTGCACTCAACTTTAGTAAAACAAACGAATGCCATGGTTGGATGGGGATCAGGTTTCAAATTTCTCCCTTGTCGCCGCATCACGATATTATCCTCCATGTCCGAATGCTGGATACTGATAACCAACTCCAACAAGAAGCAATCGGAATCCTGGGGGTTAATTTAGTATACGGCGCCATGCATCTTAATCATGACCCAGATGCATTTATTGATAGTTTAAGCGACAGTTTGGGTATCGGCCGAATAGAGGTCGATATGATTGAGTTTAATGGCCCCTCCTTCGACTTGGTTGATAATCGGGTATTGTGCCTCAAACTCACCGAAAAAGGTCTGACTCATGCCATTATGTTCAATTCTTCCGGTCATGTGGTACAACCCTCAGAGAATCTATACAAAAAAGCATGCTTAATTGAACGGGGAAGCTTTCGACCACTCACCAAGGTTAATTTAGATATGCTTGAAAAAGCAAAGGTTCAATTCGTTGCTCGCGAGGATGTTGAGGAAAGCAGTGTGGAAGTATTCATGGAATTGACTCTTCGAAGTCTCATTAATGAGGGGGACATCGACTATGATGACTTTATCTCTCGAATTGAAGTAATTAATTCATGCGGATATGGTGTGTTGGTTTCGAATTATTTGGAATATTTCAAACTCTCTTCCTACCTGAGAAGATATGTTAAAAAACCAATTGGTCTAGTATTAGGTCTCAATAATCTAGCCGATATTTTCAAAGAAGACTACTACTCCAACTTGGAAGGGGGCATCCTGGAAGCCTTTGGGAAACTGTTTAAGGACAATGTGAAGATTTATGCTTATCCGATCGAATTGAAAAACTTCGAACGCTATCGATTACAAATGGGAATTGGTGATAATGTGGAAACAGATTTGGTCGAAGAACAGGATGGACTACTCACGATTGATAACCTTCTTGTGGCAGGTAATCTCCGTAATTTATATAAATATATTCGAGAAAACGGTTTTCTTGTTACCATTGAAAATTGTGACCGGACAAACATGAACCTTTTTTCTCGGGATATCTTTAAATTAGTTTGTAATCGGGAAGAAGGCTGGAAAGAAAGCCTCCCCTCTTGTGTAAGCGATATGATTGAAAAGAAAAACCTATGGCAGGATTGTACTTAATTCAAATACTCATGATTTACGGAGTCGAACACTCAACATTATCATAGAGTAGTAGGCTCAACTTAAATCATGTACATTTCAAACAAGAAAAGGTTTTTTAAAGTATGCCGAAACCTTGTCTTTAATCCCTCTTACCTTATTCCATATTTAAAGTTTTCGTTATCATCCAATAGCCTGCTAGAACTTGAGCTGCCATGGTGGACATTTGAAAGTATCAATGAAATTAAGTTATATTTAAATAAGCAAAAAAATGTATTTGAATGGGGTTCAGGCGGATCCTCAGTTTTTCTCGCCCAATTAGTAAACAGTATTGTTTCTGTTGAAAACAATCCGAAATGGACAGAACTAGTAAAATCTACTCTTCAGGAAAAAAAACTAACCAATGCTTCGATTCTACAAAGAGAAATTAATTTAGAATCTCCAGATAAATTTCAACATTCTCCTTATGCAAAATCTCTCTCATCCACATTTGATATTATTGTGATTGATGGCGAAGATGGATTCGGTGCAGAGTCAACTTGGTCAGCCCGAGAAATTTGCTTCGAAATATCCCAGAATTTCATTAGTAAAAAGGGAGGTATTATCATAGTTGATGATTCTTGGCGTTATCCCAAAATTTTGAAATCAACTAAAGCTAACAATGTAGTGCAAACCGAATCTGTTGGTCCATGCCGAAAAGGCGTTACTAGCACCGATCTACATTTTTACTAAGGTGACTAAAGCTAAAATCGAAAATCCGCGTAGATTAAGCGATGATCGGATGCAATTCCACTCGTTTTAAAATCCATAATTCTTCCTGATTCCGGCAGATGGTACTTCATCAGGCTGGGACTTGCTAAAATATAATCAATTCGAGAATAACTATCCTGCTTCTTAAAATAGTGGGTCCAAAAGTGACCTCTTGAATCTGCACAGGGAATGGCATTCGATAAAACAGTGTCATTCACTGTGGTAAAACGTCTGAGGGCAGCGGAGTCTTTATGATCATTAAAATCTCCCACGATTAAATAATTAGGCTTACTCTCTGGCGGATATTTTTTTCTAATCAAATTACGCATAGTCCGGGCTTCTTTTTCCCTGCGAATTCGAGCCTGTGGGTCATCTTTTCTTTCCGTCCACATACTTTTTAAATGTAAGTTAAATAAAGAAAAGCCTACTCCTGATTGTCGAAAGTTAACCTCAAGCAAACCACGCCCAGAATTTGCTGATCCCTCAAAGTAGGGAAATGTCAGGTCAAGGTGATTACTCGTTGAAACGGGGGGGTATTTTGAAAATAAAGCAAGATGGCGAACCTCCTTCTCTTCCCTGTTAGGCTTCCAAACTGCATAGGGATAAAAGGGACCGCCCGTCACGTTCAAATCGGCCCATAACTCTACTAAATAACGATAATCCCCCATCTCCTGTAGAACTAGGATGTCTGGATTGACGGAGCGAATCATCAAGCGAGCTGCCTTCTTTTCAATCTCAGGTTTGGGGTAATCTGGTCGCCACTTTCCCTCCACCATTCGATCGCACGATAAGTAATTCCTGAGGTTAAAACTGGCTACCCGAACAATTTCACTTCCCTGTAGGGAAAAAAGGGAAAAGAGGAACAGAAAAAGAAATAAAATCTTCAATCTATCCCCGACCTCTAATAATATTTACATTAAGCCTCTTGCTCTTTGGAATCTCCAAACGCTTCTTGTAATCACTTGGAGTTTTAGAAGATGCTGCCTCGTAGGAATCTTCAGTTCTATGCACCAAGTGAATTCCCTGGAATGGAAAAGTTCCACTGTACCCCTTGCCCCATCTAAAAACCATTCCACTTAGGCTCGTAGGAGTGACTTTTATTTTATGAGACCCAAAAGGAAAACCCATTAATTCAGCAGACTTGATTGGATTCCATGCATTCCCACTGAATTTCCCGAGTACATCAGTCCATTTATCTAGCAATGGAATTTTTGCCCGTTTTGATTCTAATGGATCAATGTATAAGCAACCATCCCCAACTAAAGGCTCAATTTCTTTCATCGTTTTATTGGCCACATCGGGTATGAAGTTTGGAGAATAAAGGGCAATGCTGAAAATAGTAGCATTTTCACCCGATTTTTTTTCATCCACTTCTCCCCAAAAACTCAATCCCCTATGGTTGATTTGCATGACATATTCAAAAGTCGAACCATTATCCAAAGTTCCACGAATCGTAGTTTCCTCTCGATCCATAGAAACCTTGGGAGGATTTTCATAAGAAACAATTTTTCGATGCCTCCATTGCTTATTTCGCTCCCCGGGATTGAGGTAATAATACGCACGAAAATTCACGCTTAAAGGAACTCGCTTCGCTCGTTCTCCCAAGGCAGTATCTCCTTCCTTACCTTGATTTTTTAACCAAACCTTGACAACATTACCACTGGAGTGAAGAGCCACATCATAAACTGCACTTTCTAGTACAGTATTATACCCCTTCCATTTTCCGTCCCCATATCTTGATAATGTACCTCCACTTACAGGCAATATAGCTGGATTTTTGGGCATTAATTTCTCTTTTAATCTCTTCAATCCCTCCCCTAAAGCCTGAGACTCAGGACTGAGTCTTACCCATGGCAACTCATAAGGACGGTTGGGGTTATTTTTCATCAATAATGTAACCCCCTTCTCATTAGCGGCCACAAAAATTGCCTCAATTGCGTTCCCATCCGAACTTTTCCATGAGTGGCTTTTCCCGAGGTCAGCTTCCACTAATGGTGGCACTTTCATGTTCTTTCTTTTACCTGCCAATTGTTGTTGCAGTTTATTTTGTTGGGCAAGCATAGCCTGTAGCTTCTTGGCTAATTTTCTTGAATCCTCCGACAATCTGACCAGTGGAATCGACTGCTCCGATCTGCCACCATAAAGAGCTAAATTGATATTATCTCCCTCCACTGAAATAAATTTCGCCTTAATTATACTTCCTGTTGAACTTTGCCAACTATGCTCCGCATCTAATGAGAGTTTGCCGCTGCCAGCAGGTTTCATGATTGCCACTTCTTTTTTGCTCTCAACGGGTTCCACCTTAGTTTGAGCCCCACCTCCTAGTCTCATTGCCAATGCCTTTGATTCCGGGTTCAAACTAGAGAGTGGTAACGGCACCACTTTGCCCTGCCACTCCACGGTCACTGTGCTTGAATCTGATTTTATAAAAACAGCCTTCAATGTTCTCCCTTGAAGATCAGTCCATGGGTGTAACTGTTTTGGATTCGCAGGGGCTTTAATAGTATCAAACGGATTTACCGATACACTCGGAGCAGATAACTTTTTAGCAAGTGCCTGAGATTCTGGCGAAAGAGTGGCCAAAGGTATGGGGACTACCTTTCCATTCCAATTGATCGTAACAGTCACCCCGTCCGACTTCATAAAGGATGCCTCTAAGGTACGCCCTTGCAAATCAGTCCATGGATGGAGGGCTTGCGCAATTCCTAGGCTCGTAAAAAAAAGAGTAAGGGTGAAGAGGGCTATAACTTTCATGATGTTACGGGTTCGGGTTCAGGTTCGTCGTGGGAATGTTCCCAAGGTAAGGTTGTAGTAATTTTCTTTTGATCCCATGGATTAAAAATGTCAAAAATCTTCCCAGGGTTGAGAATTCCATGGGGATCTAAAGTTTTTTTGATCGCCTGCATTGTTTTCCACTCCGCATCATTAAATTGCATGCGAACAAAGGGAGTTTTTGCCAATCCAATCCCATGCTCACCACTGATCGCTCCGCCTAATTCATGCACTTTTTTCATAAGCCGGGTTAGTGCCTCTACCGCACGACTCGATTCGTCTTGGTCTTCGTGGTTATACATAAAGTTGACATGTAAATTACCATCTCCACAGTGCCCAAAAACTCCAATCTTCAAGTTAAATTCACTCCTTAATTCATGGACACATTCCACTAAATTAATCTGTTCATTTAAGGGGACAACTACATCCTCATTCAATTTAGTATTGGCTAATTTCTTCATCGCCGGAGAGCCTTTCCTTCGAACTTCCCATAATTCCTCGGCCTTCTCATTTGAATCTGCACTCAAGTAACAAAGTGAAGAATCTTCTAACCACTTTTGTAAATGAACCGACTCGGTCTCAATCGAAGATGGATCACCATCCAATTCGATGAGAAGAACTGGATGGGGGGATAAGCCAGCAAATACCTCCTTACCGGTAAAACTCTGCACACATTCTACTGTCCACTTATCAAGAAATTCAAGAATGGAAGGACGAATACCCAGGCGGGCCAACTCAATTGGTGCCCGCAATGCACTCGAATCACTTGAAAAGGCAGCCAAAAATGTTTTTTGAGCAATTGGTTTACCAATTAATCGCAAAACTGCTTCCGTGACCACTCCCAGTGTACCTTCACTCCCAATCCATAAATCTCGAATATTATATCCCGTGGCAAACTTTCGTGTCGCTCTTCCCCATTGAACCGCCTCACCAGTAGGTAAGTATCCTGAAAGAGATAGTATGTAATCTCGGGTCACTCCGTATTTTACACACCTCAATCCACCGGCATTGCAGGCAATATTTCCTCCAATGGTACAAAAATTTTTCGAGGAAGGATCAGGCGGATAAAATAAATTTAGTTTCGCTGATTCTTCCTGAATATCTCCCACTACTGCCCCTGGTCCACAACGAGCGTTCATATTATCAGCATCAATTACAATTTTATTTAATTGAGATACATCTAATACCCATCCTCCTTTGATTGGAGTAGCGCCACCAGTCAGAGAAGATCCCGCTCCCTTAGTCGTCACTGGAATTCGATATTCATTCGCGAGTCGCAGGACTTCCCCCACTTGCGTGGCCTGCTGCGGGCAAATCACGGCCTCCGGTGAAAAGGAAACTTTTAGACCATCAAAGGATGCATCATGCAATGACTGGACATCGACACGAACAATTTCACCAAGATTTTTCTTTAAATTGCGTAGTGCCAATGAGTTATTATCTTGATAGGAACTCATGATTTAAGAAGGTATAATAATGACTATCCCGCTTTTGTATCCAAGCTAAGCTTGGTCAAGTTTCTAGACTTTAACATATTAATGACATCCATTATTTCCTGATACGGTAGCGTTCGGTCACCACGCAGATGAATAGTCGGTTGATCCCCCGTACCTTTTGCGACTTGATCGAGAAGTAATTCCAATTCAACTTGTGAGACAGAATCCTGCCCCCAGTTATAATTACCGGAGGAATCGATGGTAATAAATTTGTCCTCCTGCTCCGGAGGCTTTTGATTACTGTCGGAGTTTTGAGAAGGTAAATCGATACGATTGTATTGCTCGATAACCGGGGTTGTAATCATAAAAATAATTAACAGTGAAAAGGCCAGGTCAATCAAAGGGGTTACATTCAGGTCTGATATAACTGCCAATTTATTAGGCCTTTTAAAATCGCGTGCCATAATTTAAATTCTGGATCTCAATTGAATTCGGCTCGACTACTGTTGTTCAATTTCGATTCGATCCGCTAAATTACTGGAAAAATTCTCCAACTTAGTCATGCAGGATCGAGCCGTCCCCAACAATCCATTGTATGCAAATACAATTGGAATCGCCACGCACAAGGCTGCAACTGTGGTAAGAAGTGCCCCCGAGACCCCTGGGGCAAGGTGCTCAATTGTAGCCCCCCCACTCTCCATCGTCCCAAATGCGTCCATCACTCCCCATACAGTACCGAGAAGTCCAAGGAATGGAGCACCTGACACAATGGTGGCGAGCCAGTACATTTTAGCCTCGTATTCTTCCCCCACTTCAGAAAGTGCTCTCTTGATCGCATTCTCAACATAATTCATTCGGATGGAACCCTTATCATTTGTCCTACGGGCTGCCGCCATTGCCCGGGAACAAATTTTAAGGTAGGGACTCCCCCCTCCAGAAAACAGGGCATCATCGTATTGAAAGATATTATCCAGATCGTTAATGCGCTTCTCATCACGTGCATTTTTCGTATTTACCTTCTTAAATAACTGGTGCTTGCTCCACATTAAGCTGAGAGCGTAACAATTCATGACCACCAAAAGGCAAATGACTACTTTACCCGCATTATTGGAATCAATAAAATAATCAATTAAACCAGCACTTCCCAAAATAAAAGCACTCGAATCCAAAGAAGTTAATAATATCATATCAGTCATTTTTAATTTTTATAAAACACCACAAAAAACATATTTACTCTGATTTTCATGAGATCAACTAAAATCTAAATGGGAAGAAGGAAAAATCAATATACTTCGATTAAGTTTGCCCCCATGTTAAAAGAAATTTAATCAAAGTTTCACATGCAAGTTTCCAATCAGATATTAGAAGAGCTCAAACAAAAGACTTTCAACCCCTCCGGAATGAATTCGGTAGTCGGCTTGGATGGATTTGTGGATAAGATTGTAACCCCGGTTGATAAGAGAGATGGATTAGATGAGAACTTCCAGGCAATCGAAACACTTGATGCACTAGGATCACGAATTTCAGCCGCCGCCGGAAAAAGTGCAAATATTGAACTCTTTCCCCGGTTTGATAAACTCGGAGGGAATGGCCCCATCATGGCAAATGCACATGACTCATTAGGTCTCAATGTACGCTACATCGGTGCGTTGGGCTGCCCTACTATAGATCCTGTCTTTGAAGAATTTGCCCGCAAAACAGATGCGATTTCATTGGCTGACCCTGGTATTACCACTGCTCTCGAATTTAAGGATGGAAAGCTGATGCTGGGAAACACTAGAAGCCTCGAGGAGATTGACTTTCAAAGAATAATTAAGGTTGCGGGTGAGGGAGCATTCACAGATATGCTTGCAAAGGCACAATCAGTTTCCATCGTTAATTGGACGATGATCCCCAAGATGACTTCGATCTTACTCGAAATTGTGGAGCGAATCATGCCCAACCTCCCCCCCATCGACACACGCAATTTCTTTTTTGACCTGACTGATCCCGCCAAAAGGTCTTCTGAAGATATTCGTGAGGTTCTTCAAGTAATTTCCCGATTCCAAGCTCATGCGGAGGTTACCCTTGGACTGAATTTCAACGAAGCCCTCCAAGTCTGTGATACTCTAGGATTACAAACCGGTGGAAAAGAGGAGGAGGCACTTTGCTCCATGGCGACTGAAATTCGACGAAAACTCGAAATTGCCTGCGTAGTAGTTCACCCAATTGAATCCGCAGCCTGTGCCACCAAAGATGGTGCATGGTGGACACCCGGACCATTTACCGAGAACCCTAAGATAACAACCGGTGCAGGAGATCATTTCAACGCAGGATTCTCCGCTGCCCGTCTTTGCGGATTCTCTCCCCTCACCTCCCTGGCATTGGCAACCTGTACATCCGGTCATTATGTTCGGACGGCCCAAAGCCCCTCCACTTCCCAAGTCATCAATTTACTAAGACAAGCATAACCAACCAGCTTCATGAGTCACGAAAACGGAATATTAATATCCTTCGAGGGATCGGAGGGATGTGGAAAATCTACGCAAATTCGCTTTTTAGCAGATCGATTGGAAGATGTTGATCATCGAGATGTTGTGGTAACGAGGGAACCAGGAGGTACAATCATAGGAGAAGATATTCGACATTTGTTAATGCATGCCGATTCTTCTCAGAATATCTTTCCTGAAACTGAACTCCTTCTCTTTGCAGCTAGTCGTGCACAATTAGTTCGTGAGCTCATATTACCCGCAGTTACTGATGGAAAAATCGTTCTCTGCGACCGTTTTCTAGATTCCACAACTGTATACCAAGGAGTAGCACGACAAATTGCCGATGATCCGGTAACGCAAATCAATTCATTTGCGGTGGGAGATGTAGTTCCCGATCTTACCGTAATTCTCGATATTCCTGCCGAAGTCGGTTTGGAAAGAATTAAGCATCGAATTTCTGATATGCCTGACCGAATGGAACAGGAAAATGTTGAATTTTATGGAAAAGTCAGGGAGGGATACCTTCACCTTGCCCGTAATCTTCCTGAACGATTTTTCGTCGTCGACGGAGAAGGTGAGCCTGAGGAAATTGAAATTCTAATTTGGAACGAAATCCATTCTCGTTTTTTCAACGAAGACTAAACTCATTTCTTAATGCTGAGTGCAGCAAATCAAAAAACCGAGAAGTTAAAGACTGAGTTCGTATCCGATGCTCTGCATCACGCTTTGATTTTTCAAGGCGAAAACCTTCAAGTTGTTGACGAACAAGCAATTCTGCTAATCCGCGCGATCCTCGGAATGAATGAGGAACAATGTGAGCACCCAGATCTCTTTCACCTGCGCCCGAGTGGGAAAATGAGAATTATTACCGCCGATAACACAAGATCGCTAATCTCAGAATTGAATCGTACCTCGAATCAAGGCGGTTGTAAGGTGGCTCTGATCCATGAAGCCGACCGGATGCGCAAAGAAGCCGCCAATGCATTCCTTAAAACACTCGAAGAACCTCCAGCAGGCACTTACATCGTACTTGCTACGACTCGTCCCTACTCCACGCTCCCTACCATTCGAAGCAGGTGCCTGCAAGTCAGGCTCCCCTCTGAGAATAACGAAATCGAAAATCCTTTGTGGCAAGAATGGCTGACCCTGTACGAAGCATGGGTTTTACAATTATTAGACCGCGAAAAACTAAAAAATGATCGGGTAACCCCCGTTTTTGCAGCCTACGGACTTGTGGAAAGGCTGGTTACGATAATTAAGCAAATTGCAGATGAGGAATGGAAAAAAAATTCGAAAAACCTGCCTGAGGGAGTCGAAGATAAAGAAAAAGATGCAATTGAAACATCGATTCGCAAGGGGATTCGGGCACAACTAATGAAAGGCTTGATTGATCGATCGAGGACACTCGTAGTCCGCTCCGGACTACCACTTGAAAAAGTGGCAGGGAAATTAGTCAAAGTTGTGTATTTTGCAGAAAAAGTTTCGGGTCTATTAGAAGTAAATTTAAAAGACGAAACTGCGTTTGAATACTTTTGGCTTTCCTCCCTACGTGCATGGAGTGCAAAATAAAGATTTATGAAAAGTATCTTTGAAAAAATTATCGATCGGGAAATTCCTTCGGATATTCTGCATGAAGATAGTATCTGTATTGCGATTCGGGATATTGAACCCCAAGCCCCCGCCCACATTCTAATTATCCCTAAAAGAAAAATTACCCGAATTTCTCAGGCGGAAGAATCAGATGAAAAAACTTTGGGCCACTTGCTCCTTACCGCTCGAAAATTAGCTCAAACTCAAAATCTTGAAGCAGGATTTCGGATTGTAATTAATAATGGGTCCGAGGGCGGGGAAAGCGTTCCCCACTTACACGTTCACCTACTCGGAGGAAGACAAATGAAGTGGCCCCCCGGTTGAAATGAGAAACATTATGACCCATTTTTTAATACTCCTAGGCATCGCTCTCTTTTCGTATGCTCGCTTATCAGCCGATGAAATCATTACTAAAAATGGTTCCCGCCTCCTGGGGGAACTCATCTTATTTGAAGATGGAAACCTGACCTTACAAACTGATTTTGCTGGAAAAATCAGGATTCCAACAAACGAAATCAAATCGATATCCACCGAGAACGAAATCTCAGTTCGTCTCGAGGACAATCGTACATTTGAGAGTAAAATTCTTCTAAGTGATGACTCCAAAATTCTCATCCAAGAAAACCAACTAACCCCCACCTTTGAAGAAGTTCGCCATCTCTGGCCCAGTTCGAATGAGGACCCACTTGTGGTGGAAATGCAAAAAAAAGCAAACGCACTCGTCATGTCGTGGAAGAACTCCTTGGGCTTTGACTTCATGGGTTCATCCGGCAACACCCAAAACTTTGGCATAGGGGCTCGATTAGACAGTGAATATGGAAATAAGATCCGCAATTACGATATGTACTTGAGTTATAATAATTCAACCAAGAAGGATCAGGTAATTGTGGACGAAACCAAGTTGGGAATTGAATATGACTCTCGATTCTTCGAGCAACTCTCATGGTATGCAAAAACTGACTTGGAAAATGACCGACTCGAAGAACTCGACCTTCGCTCTACCAGTGCATTAGGACTGAAGTATTCGTGGATGAACGATCGAACCTATCAATTATCATTTCGTTCCGGTTTAGCTTTCCGGTTCGAAGAATATAGCGTAACCGGACAAGAAAATGTGGATGCTCTTGCGATGGATTTTGGATTTGAATATTCTCACAAAATTAAAGATCTTTTATCCTTAGAAAGTGATATTACAATTATCCCAAGTGTTGAGAAACTATCGGATTACCTGATCAGTAAAGATACTGCCCTCGTGATCCCACTTGATAAAGATTCCAACTGGAACCTTCGAACTGGACTAGACGGAACCTACAACTCAACTCCAGCAAAAAGTAAAGAAGAGTTAGACTTAAAATATTACATGCGAATTATTTACCGCATCGACTAATGAATTCTTAGTAGTCGAAAATGGTAAAGTCTTTCAAAAGATGACTCATTTCAAAAAAGAGTCCGGCAAGTTGCCCAAAGACCAGCAATACAACCAGAAATAAAATAATCATCATCCAGGAAGTGGGGAGAGTTTTTTTCATTCGAGGATTAACTCAGTTTGTGATCGCCCACGGTTCTTGATCCATTCCTGCGTTTTCTCATAACGGTTTCCTAATAGGTCATTACGGCGATTTACCCCTCCCGGGCTCGTTGTATTACTTTCTCGATTCAAATAGTTTTGGGTACGATCGAATTGAGAATGATCCCCCCCTGCCCGCAATTCTTGTGTTTTTTTTGTCCGGTCTAAGAAAGTGCGGATATGCCCATATTTCCTGGGAGAATAATTCGGTTCGGTAATTTCTCTATCATTTGTGGTTTGCTTACGAAGAATCGGACTTTCAGTTTGTTCCCTCAATCCAACCTGTAATTTTGTGGACTCCCATTCCAACTCTTGGCGGACTTTCTGTTCTTGAAAGCCAACCCTGCTATTTCCTTGTACTGCTTCCTCATTTAGAATCGATGATTGTACAGAATCAAAAGTAACCTTTTGTTTATTATTAAGTTCATTCTTATCAACAGAATCAAATTCTGCAGGGAGAGAAAGATTTATATTTTTTTTAGAAATTGGAATATCATCTGAACCGGAATCGAGATCAAGCTTTAGGCTAATTCCAGTCTGACTCACAGGGTCCGGCTCTTTAACACTACCAGTTTCCAAAGGGGAAATACTTAATTTATTGGTTCGTGCTGTATTCGTGTTTGATTCTTTTTCCTGACCGGGATTAAGGTTAATTTTCTTTAATTGTAAGCTTCTTTGGGGATCAAAATAAGATTCCAGTTTACTCGCATTGTCTTCAGTTCTCACCACCCGAGAAAATTCCTCATTGGAATCATTTCCCTCTCCTAATTTTATTTCAATGGAATCCTCCTTGGCATTTAATGGTGGGTTTGCACTTATTACCAGATCGGTGATGTCCGGTTTTGTATCAAGATCCTCGCCGATATTTTCGTCCATTTCTTTTCCTCCGGTATTGGCTTCTTGCCAATTCTCGACCGCATTCTCTTTTATACTCTGCTTTAATTGCTCCGCTGAAGAAGTCGTTTCGTTAGCAAGTAAAAGTGGAGCACTTTCATTTTTATCATTTTCCATTTCTCCTCGCTGATCGACTGGAGCGATCGCAGTTCCCTCATCAAAACCCTCCTCCAGGTCAATATTGTCGAGACCTGTAACGACTTCCCGAACTTGCTTTTCTGCCCCCTCCATGTTCTCCAATCCAGAACTGGACTGACCAGGTTCCACGACATCCTGGTTATTAATTAACTCACTGGAACTTACAGTAGAATCTTGGGTGCTTTTTTGATTTGGAGAATGTACTTGTTTTTCGATTGGAGACGGAGGAGTGGTTGCACAATTTGAAAATAAGCAAATTAAAATCAAACCAGCCAGCCAAGAGAAATTCATTCCTTTCACCAAATTATTTATCAGTAGAATCGGGAAAAGGATTTAATGCCGCGATTAAAAGGTCGATCAAAGAACAAAGAGCGAGATCTCCGGACTCAGAAGTTTCAAGAACCATCGAAATAGTACCATTTTTCTGACCTCTTATTCGACTCTTTACCTTTAAGTCAGTGAATTGATCAAATCCAATTGTTTGAGAAAGATCTATTCTTTCGATTAAATTACTAACCGTTTGAAAATCGAGACGTTGAATAAAAATCTCTAAAATCTCACCATAAACTGAATCGAGGGATACAGACTGCGGTCCTTCTCTAATTTGATCTAATTTACCTGCGATCCTTAATCCAAAACCAGCATCCAGAACTTCATTTTCATACTCATATTGTCCTTCGAGCGATACTTGATCCATTTCGAGCTTTGCTTTTACATTTAAATCCAAGCTGACAAAATCTTTAAAGTTTGCAAAAAGTTCATCCTCCTCCGCATTTTTACTGAATGACTTAAAGAAATTCTTTCCTAGCAAGGAGAGTCCGACATCATAATCATCTCCCGTCAGTTTATTAGCTACAGCAGAATTCATTGCATTTGAATTTTGTCCATTAATAAAGATTTGCCCAAGTTCATCGGCTAAAAAATCTGAGTCTTTTTGATCCGTCCACCAGGAAGATAAGATGACCAGACATTGATCATCCATTCCCAATGAAATGTGAGATGTTCGGTGGTGAAATGAAATCAAATTGGGGGAATTCAATTCCTCGATTTTCCATTCATTAGACAAATTCTTTAATTCGAGCTTTCGGAGAATGAATTCACGTAAGCGATTTTGATCACCAATCGGTATAATTAATCCCCAAGTAATATCCTGCTCTCTTTCTTCGATAAATTCCTCGTTCGGAAACTTGAGGAAATAAAGAACTCGTCCGTGCGGATTAATTCCACATTCTTCCGGGTTCCATGATAAATTATTTAAAAAGGGAATGTCGCCTGAAAAATCATTCGGAATAATTTTCGGCAAACCGACCTGCTCCAACATTCTCAAACCAGAAAATGAAAATACTCCAAATGACTTTTCCGGTACATAGGCGAATGCACGGTCATCGAACTTACGGGCGGACAACTTGTTCAGAAATGAAGATTTCGCGACCTTTTGGGAATCAATGCCCTCCTCTCGCGAGAAGTTTTGATATAAAAACCAACCAGGCAGCCCTATTACTAGAACAAGAATTACGATATTCCCAATGGAGAAAAATGAGTTTTTATCAGTGCCCTCTTGGACTGCTTCAACCGGAATAGGATTCTTTCCTCGTAGTAGGGAAGCGTTGTAAGCAATCACCAAAGTCACTGCCAAGGGGTCAAAAACGACGACAAGAAGAAGTATAAACCACTTCACGACACGGTTCACTGCCTTGGCCATTACCTCCTCTATGATAAGCGGATTTCCGGTCTCCTCCGCCTCAGCAACGGTCGAGTCAAAAGCACGGGCAATAAATTTAAAGGAACCGATATCAGTGGATCTAATCTTGCTACCGAGTTCGAGGATAGTTCTTTCTGCTTCTTCCTTTTTGGAAAAAAGTTCCGCTTTTTTTGCTTCTAATTCCGCTGAACTTTCGGGTCCAAAAACAGAACCAATTTCACTCAGAGCAGTAATTTTTCGACTCGCTTCCGCGATCTCACTTTCTAGCGATTTAATCCGGTCATCCACAGAAGAGCGTGCCTGTTGAAGATTTTGCAGGGCAGTTTTTACATTATCAGCCTGTTCCGCTCCCCCTGTCGTAAGAGTGGTAATTTTAGTATTTGCCTCGGCAATTTCATTCTGTGCCTGAACAATTCTGTCATCCAGTGCTTTAAATCGTTTATCCAGGTCGTCTCTTGCATTAGTGGAAGCGTCTGTAATTGATTGGAGGCTGGTTCGCAATCCGTCTCGTTCTTCAGCCTGTGTTTTTAATAACTGAGCCGCTTTTTTAAATCCGTCCTCCTTTAAAAAACCTCCCGCCCCTTTGTCCTGATACGCTTTTACGGCAGCATCCAATTGGGCAATTCTTTCGTTGATCTTCCCCTCCTTTGCCATTTCGAGCTTTATTCGCTCATCAACCTCCTCTTTGTAAGGTAATTTTTGACTTTCCAAAGATGCAATATCAACCCTTCTTGTTTTAATAAAATCCTCAATTCTTTTTTTCTCTTCTTCCCTTCGCTCACGGACCCCCACAATCATTTGATCGGTTTCTTTCGCAAGACGTGTCTTCGCTTCTTCCGCTGATCCGATATCTTCCCTTCTCTCTTTGATGTACTCTTCTAAACGGGTCCTTTCCTCCCCCTGCTTCTCTTCCCGTAAAAGTGAGCCTTTTTTCCCCGACATTCGATAAGCATCGATTAATCGATCATATTCAACCTGTTGACGCTGAATACTGGCGATCTCTTTCTCGTATCCTTCCACCTGATTAATGGTCTCTTCGAAGGCCTGTGATAAATATCCATAGATTCCTGCCGAAGTGATTCCAATTAAAAGAAATACCGCGAGTAGGAGGTAAGTCCGAAGTGTTTTATTACAGGTATGCCAGTTTCGATAAAGAAAAGACGCGGCAATTAATTTGCCAAACTCTAAACTTGAAGCCATCACGATGATCGGAATGGTGAAGGAACTCACGGCACCAAAAGTAAGTGCAATTCCTCGGACACTAAAATATGCAGCACATCCTGCAATAAACAAGGCCGCTCCCCCGATCATGAGCGTAAATAGATTCATGTATTGGTTATCACACACCGAATTAGAGAGGGAAAGAAGAAGTTGTTCCCAAAATCATTTTTTATTCACCATGTACTCTTTTCCGTTTTCTTTATTCCCTAAATCCCTTTTGGTTATAAGAGGATGGATTTTCATAATTATTTTACC
>CAJQKB010000009.1 GCA_905478775.1 uncultured Opitutales bacterium
TTTGATTACTGGTTCACCACTTGGAATAATGCCTCGCCCAGTCATAAGAACCCGAATAATTTCATTCGGAATGGAGAGGCGGTCGGTCCGTTGGAGGGGTATTCCTGTCAGTTGGTGGCGGATGAGGCGATTGATTGGTTGGATAATCACCGGCACCCCAAGGCTCCCTTCTTTTTGAATATTTGGTTTCACGAACCACATGCCCCGATTGCCGCACCGGATGAGATTGTTTCTTCTTATGGTGAACTCAAAGACAAGGCCGCCATTTACTCCGGTACAATTGATAATACCGACCGTGCGATCAGTCGGGTGGTGGAGAAATTAAAGACTATGGGCGTCCGCGAAAACACACTGATTATTTATGCATCGGATAATGGGAGCTACCGGGACGATCGGACCGGGAATTTGAGGGGAAGAAAGGGTTCGAACTGGGATGGCGGAATTCGGGTGCCCGGTATTTTCTCCTGGCCTGGGGTAATCAAGAAAAATAGGACGGTGAAAGAACCAGCGGGGTTGGTTGATGTACTCCCGACCCTGTGTGGCTTATTACATTTGGAGGTGCCCCAAGATCGTGCGATTGATGGTTCTGATTTATCGCCCTTGCTAAAGGGCGAAATCAATAGATTTCAACGTCATCAACCAATGTTCTGGCATTTGCAAAAGTCCCGTCCAATGGTGGCGATGCGGGATGGTGATTTCTCCTTGGTGGCCAATCCGGATTATGAAATCTCTCAATCCAATATGTTTCAGGAATCCTGGATACCAAGGGTGAAGAATGGAGGATATAAGGATTTTCAACTTTTTGACCTGAACAAAGATCCGGGCCAAACTCAAAATATTGCTTCTGATAATCCTGAGTTACTTAAAAAGTTGAAAGCGAAGTTATTGAAGATTAATCAAAGTATTATGGCGGACGGGGTGGATTGGCACTTACAATAATTTTATTTGGAGATGAAATTGTCAGGATGCTTGGAGATATGAGACTTGGGAAGATAGTCATTTTATTATTGTTTACTTTGATATCCGGAGTGTTGTCCAAAGAAGTTTCTTTGAATGAGGAAGCAAGTGAGCGACGCTTTTCTGCCCGTCAAGTGTTCGACTACAACCAACCGATCCTTTTCGAAAGTGACTTCGGTGGACAGGGTTTTAATAAATGGAAGCTTTCGGAGGATGACCGTTATGGCTTGGCCAAAGCAAATCCGGATCGCTTGAGGATAGTGGATGCACCGGGAATGGTCGGCGGGATTCAGGCCGTCCGATTCTTCGTTCCCCGGGAACCTAATTCCTTTCGGGCTGAGATTTCATTACCCAGTGAAAAGGGGTTTAATGAAAGGTGGTACGGCATCCTGTCCTATGTTCCCCAGAATTGGAAGGTCGATCCCAATGAAGCGTCTGACATCCTCATTCAATGGCACGCCATACCAGGTAACTGGCGTTCGACCTATCCCAATCTCTCTATTCGTATCAACAATTCGAATTGGCAGGCACGGCAGAACTTTGGTTCCCCGCAAAAGAATCCGGAAAGAAAGATCCACAATTTGGATACACCGTTGGAGCTTGGGGAATGGGTCGCTTGGATCATTCATGCCAACTGGTCACCGGGGAAGGATGGTCTCTTGCGTATTTGGAAAGAGGGAGAGCAAGTTTTGGATCAAAGGGGAGCCAATGTCTATGGTACGATCGGTAAGGAATATACGCCTTACTTGAAGACCGGTATTTATCACCCTGAATGGAACCTGAATTCGGATGCCCGCAAGAAACGCTACGAAGCTGAAATTCCGGGCATTTCCAAAAAAGAAACTTATGTTTGCAAAGTAATTGTCGGAGGTGAAAATGCAACCTACGAGATGATCGCTTCACGCCTTGCGTTCAAAAAAGATGAACATAGTGAAGCAAATTCTTTGAGCGAAAAGCCAAAGGCCATAAGGGATGGCTTGAAGCCCTGGAGTTTTGTCAGTATACCCGATTTTCTTAATTTCGATATCGAGTATCCCCAGAAAGGTTGGGAAGACGCTCTTGGGTTTATTGTGGGTTCAATGAAGAAAGAAAACCCTGCTTTTGCGATGGTGGCGGGTGATCTGGTGATGGGGCACTGGGGAACGCAAAAACAAGACATTGATAAATGGGCGGAGAAGTATTATCCGGGCTGGGTACAACGGTTTAAGGAGCACGGGCTTAAAGTATATGCAGCCTTGGGTGATCACGAGATCCGGGATAATCCATGGCGGGGAACTGCTGCGGATGCGGTTCCCTTTTACAAGGATGCCTTTCGTCGGTACCTCAAGATGCCTCCCAATGGACCTGACCATATGAAAGGTACCGCTTTTTATTGGCTTCATCAGAATGTGCTCTTCGTTTCGGTCGATGTGTTTGAGGAGGGACAGAGCAAACAGGGAGAGATTGCAGCGGGGGTTACGGGTAAACAATTGGAATGGTTTGAACGCGTGGTTCGGAAATACCGGCCGAAGGTTGATCATATTGTGGTCATGGGGCACACCCCCATCCTTCGCCCGGTGAGAACTTTTAGTTCATCCGGTATGTTGACTGTTAAGGGGAGAGATTCCGATTTTTGGAAGACAATGGTTCAATATGGCGTTGATCTCTATCTTTGCGGAGAAGTCCATGCCGTGACTTGCACGCAAAAAGATGGAATCCAGCAAGTAGCTCACGGAGGTTTAATCGGTCGTACCACCAAGCCGAATTACATGGTCGTCACTGTGCATGATGATAAGCTTGAGTTGAATCTCAAAGAGATTGACCTCATTAACGGTACGGGCAGACTCTGGCAAAAGGATAAAAGTAAAGGGCCCTGGGATACCATTACCATAACCAAGGAAAGGAAAAAGCGAGGTTTTACTTCAATTGGAAAGGTTACCATAAACAAGCAAGAGGATGGAAAGAGGTTTGATGCACCCACTGGTTTCTTCCTTGAAAAAGATAATCCTTAATCGTTTTTATTCTTCTTGCCGGGCGATTAAATTGAAGATGCATTTGATTTCATGATGATAAAAATAACCAACAATTGTAGTTCTGCTCAAATGAGACTGCT
>CAJQKB010000010.1 GCA_905478775.1 uncultured Opitutales bacterium
CTCTTTTTACTTCGAGTTTGCCTGATATAAAAAATTACTTCAGGAATTCACTATGAGTATAGAGAACCCAACCACATTTCTTCAGAGTGTAGATCGCAGTTTTAACCAAGCAGCTTCTGCATTGGATTTACCCAAAGGGCTTGCCAGGCAAATTCGTACTTGTAACGCAATTTGCGAAATGAAATTTGGAGTTGAGATACAGGGTGGTTACGAAATCTTTACCGGTTGGAGAGCAACACATAGTGAGCATGTTCTACCAGCAAAAGGAGGAATCCGATACGCACCATTTGCGGACCAGCAGGAAGTGGAAGCACTCGCGGCTCTAATGACCTACAAATGCTCGATAGTAAGTGTTCCCTATGCAGGCTCGAAAGGTGCCCTCAAAATAGATCCAAAAAAATATTCGATTGAGGAACTCGAACACATAACCAGGCGATTTGCTCAGGAATTGGATAAAAGAGGGCTACTCGGACCGGGAATCAATGTACCAGCACCTGATATGGGCACGGGGCAAAGAATGATGTCTTGGATTGCGGATGAATATCAAAAGCTTCACCCCTCTGATATAAATGCACAAGGATGCGTGACTGGAAAACCGGTTCACTTTGGAGGCGTAGAAGGCAGAATGGAAGCAACTGGCAGGGGAGTGCAATTTGGACTCCAGGAATTTTTCAGGCACCCAGATGATATAGCAAAGGCAAAATTAGATGGCTCCTTAGCTGGAAAAAAAATTATCATCCAAGGTCTGGGAAATGTTGGCTACCATGCTGCCAAATTTCTAAGGGAAGAAGATGGGGCTTTAATTATTGCGATTCTAGAACGTGATGGTGCGATTATTGATGAAAAAGGCTTGGATGTAGAAGCGGTTTCAAAGTATAAATTAGAACATGGAAAAGTAGAGGGATTCCCTGGTTCACAATTCGTTAAGAATGGAAATGACGTTCTCGAACATCCATGTGATATTCTTATACCGGCCGCAATGGAGGGAGTCATTACTCACATAAATGCACCGCGAATAAAAGCAAAAGTTGTAGCTGAAGCTGCAAATGGCCCGGTTACTTACGAAGCGGATCAAATTCTGAACGAAAAAGGAATTTTTATTATACCCGATGCCTATCTAAATGCAGGTGGAGTTACAGTATCTTATTTTGAATGGCTCAAAAATCTGTCTCATGTTCGATTTGGCCGAATGGATAGACGCTTTGTTGAGGCCCAAGGGCAAAAAATTATTGAGGCCATTGAAAGTGGAATTGGAAAATCGATTGCCGAAGCTGCTAAAAATAAATTACTCGCTGGACCTAATGAAATTGACCTCGTTCGGTCAGGATTGGACGACACCATGAGAGTTGCTTATTCACAAATAAAAGAACAGGAGCTTTCAAATAGTAAAATTAATGATCGAAGAACTGCTGCCTACGCTCTTGCCATCCGCAATATCGCGGATATCTACGAAAGCATGTATCTTTAAGGACCGTGCCAGTTCTTTTCTCGGACGCATCGAAACAGGAAATTAATCAGTCTTTATTACTTGCGGAACAAGCATTTAATAAGTTTCGAAAATTAGATGGTTTAACCCGGGCAAAATTCCTCGAGAAAATCGGTAATGAGGTAGAAAAAAACAGTAACGATATCGTCACGATTGCCCAAAATGAAACTTGTCTAGGCAAAACACGACTGGAAATGGAATTGTCTCGTACAGTTTCAGAAATTCATACTTTTGCAAAACTTGCGAGATCTGAGGAATGGCATAACCTGCCGACTCAAAGTGTTGGTGGTAAAATTAATGCACCCCGCCTAATTACTAATAATATTCCAATCGGTCCAGTTCTTGTAATTGGAGCATGTAATTTCCCTCTCGCCATATCCGTGATCGGAACTGATACAATTTCTGCCCTTTCTGTTGGTTGCACGGTAGTAGTTAAAGCTCATCCGGCTCATCCTCAAACCTGTCAATTCCTTGCCGATATTGTCATCAAAGTAATGAAGCAATCTGAAATTCCATTAGGGACATTTCAACTTATTCATGGTCAAAATTATAAGGTGACACAAAATTTAGTAACCCATCCCAATACTTCATGCGTTGCCTTTACTGGATCGCTCCGGGGCGGAGCCAAATTGTCTAAACTTTCATCCCAACGAAAAAAACCCATTCCTTTTCATGGAGAGATGGGAAGCCTGAATCCTGTAATCGCCCTCCCCCACAAGGTTGAACAGCACCCCGAACAACTTGCATCGGATTATATCCAAGCAGTTACTCTGTTTGCGGGGCAAATGTGTACAAAACCGGGCGCCCTGTTCATTATCGATTCAAATTGCAACACACCCTTTCTTAATCAGATCAAGGAAAATGTAGAACGCCAAGAAATTCTCCCCATGCTTAATTCTGATGTTTATGAGAATTTTGAAAAAGGAGTTCATTTCCTTAAGCAAAAACTTTCTTTATTGGCCACTAATGACAATCAACTGACTAGTATTAAAAATCCAGCTTATTGTAGAATTTTCGAACTGGACTCAACTGAATTTATTCAAAACACCGACTTGAGAACTGAAGCGTTTGGGCCCGCTTCATTATTGATTAAGTGTAAGGATGAGAACTCCCTATTTCAGTGCATAGATTCGTGTGAAGGTAGTTTAACCGCCAGTATTCATTGTTCAAAAAAGGAGTATCCTTTGGCTCAGAGAATAACCCAAAAACTCGAATCAAAAGTGGGACGAATGGTGTGGAATGGTTTTCCTCCCGGGGTAACACCTGGACCCGCTACACATCATGGAGGTCCTTGGCCTGCCAGCACCAATTCGCGCTACACTTCCATTGGAAAAGAAGCCTACCAAAGATTTATCCGTCCTGTCTGCAGACAGGGATTCCCTGTAAACTAGTTTATTAACTCGCGTGCCTTAAGGCGTCAACTGGGCTCATTTCAGAAGCTTTTCGAGCGGGGTAAATCCCAAAAATAATACCCGTTAAAACCGCAGTTAGAAAAACGAGGGGTAATGACCAAAGTACCAATTCCGGAGTCATATTTTTCATCGAAGGAGGGAGAGATTCAAAAATGGTTGGAGTAAATTTTTCCAATAAACCAAGTCCAAAGTCATACGCTGGCTCGCAAAGAAATCCAGCGACAATACCTAATAATCCACCCAGGCCAGACAAGGCCACAGTCTCAATGAGGAACTGTAGAGTAATATCGGATTTTCTAGCACCCAATGCTCGTCGAATCCCAATCTCACGAGTTCTCTCCGTAACGGTGGCCATCATAATATTCATAATTCCAATACCCCCAACAAGTAGAGAAATTCCTGCCACAAGTCCCATTAATGCAACAAATGTAAGCCGGGCTTTTTCTGCCTGCTCCATTAATTCCAATGGAATCGCGAGTTGATAATCTTCCATGTCATGTTCTTTGGCGAAAAAATCACGAAGCATTTGGGCAACGGTCATTAATTTATTTGGATCTTCCAAAGTAACCGTGATCTTAGAAACCAAAGGCGTGCCGTCATACCCACGGAAGTAATAATCAAATACTTTATTCCAAACAGTTTGAAGGGGTAAGTATACATTATCATCAAATAATTCCTTAAAGCCCAGTTTATCAGTATCCTTCAATTCAGTCTTAGGACTCACCTCACCGACAACAGTGTACAAATTGCCCGATATATTCACAGTATTCCCAACGGAATCACCAAAGGGAAAGAGTGTTTTAGCCAAGCCTGTAGCTAAAACACAAACTTCCGCCGATTCTTGATTATCGAATTCGGATAAAAACCTACCCTTGCTTACTTCTAAATTATGTAGTTTTTGGTAGTTTGGATTACAACCTAGCAATTCAGCCCTTGTCTTTCCTTCTTTTGTAAAAACCTGACGATTATTAAGTTCACGAGTGGGATAAATCGCGGATAGGTGTGGAATTAACTCTGTAATCTTCTTTAAATCATTTGCGGTAATGCCATAGGAATAAAAATAGTTCCCTTTGCTTTTTCGCTCTGACTCAGGCGGTCGTTTTGAGGAAAGAATCAGGTTATTTGCACCGAGTGCCATAATCTCACCTTCTGCTTTTTCTGCAATTCCTTCCCCGATTGCAAGTAGCCAAACCACACTCACAACTCCGATAAAAACTCCTAAGCCAGTGAGTAAGGAACGCATTGGATGAGTCCAAATGCTCAACAGTGCGGCTTTTCCAAGATTATGCCAAAACCGGGATAGTCGTTGCCCCCAGGAAATTACCACTTTTGGTTTTGATTGAGATACGGTTGTTCTAACAGTAACTGGCTGATGGGTGCGGATATCTTCTACAATCCTTCCATCCTTCATTCGAATAATTCGACGGGCCCGGCGGGCAACTTCATCTTCATGTGTCACTAATACCACTGTTTTACCCTCCTCATTTAACTGATCCAATAAACGAAGGATTTCTTCGGTCGTCTTACTATCCAAATTTCCAGTCGGTTCATCAGCCAATAAAAAGGCGGGATTACTAGATAACGAACGGGCAATGCCAACCCGTTGTTGTTGACCGCCCGAAAGTTCCTGCGGGCGGTGATTTAAACGATCCCCCAAACCTACTCTCTCCGCAAGTTCTTTAGCTTCTGACAAACTATCGTTATCTCCCCGAAGATAAGCCCTGGGCATTCTTATATTTTCTAATACATTTAAATAAGGTATTAAATTATAGGATTGAAAAACAAATCCAATTGATTGCCCTCGTACTTGAGATAGTTCGTTATCAGATAATTGAGTGACTTCACAGCCATTCACTTCATAAAAACCTTCCGTAGCTCGGTCTAAACAACCTAATAAATTGAGTAGTGTACTTTTTCCCGACCCTGATGGTCCCATAATGGCGACATAATCCCCTGCAGGTACATTTAAATCAACTGAATCAAGGGCTTTGACCTCTTCCTCGCCCATTTGATAGATTTTGGACAGAGATCGAACCGAAAAAGCAAAGCTCATTGATTAAAATAATGCAAAAAACTTACTTAACCTGCGGTCACATCATCAGTAAACCAATGGGCATACTGTTCAATAAAAGAATCGGGATTAACCAATACTTTTTCACCTTCTTGTAATCCTTTCAGTATTACAACCCTACTCAAATTTCTAGGCCCCAGCTCCAATGTACGTAAGGCAAAGTCATCTTCACCGACAATACTGACGAAGGAGTATGCTTTTCCATTTTTAAGGAAAACTGCGGTTAATGGAATTTGTAAAGCCCGATCTATCCTTTCGGACAGGACTGATACTTTTGCTGACATACCGGATCGAATTCCATCTGGCGGGTTATCAATTAATACATGAGTCGCATACTCTTTAATGTGCGAGGTATAACGGCTCACGGAGGGAAGCGGATACTCGCTTACCGATTCAACCTCGCCAGTTAGGTCAATTCCACGCAACGCATCGATGCTGATCGAGCACGTCATTCCCTTCTTTATCTGTTCCACCCGATTTTCATTCACTTTTGCAATAACACGCATGAGTGATGCGTCCGGTAAGCGAATAATTTTTTGACGTTCTCGAACTAATTTCCCTTCTTCAATAAGAATACCATCATCCGAACCTGAATTCGAACGATTCGCATAAGTAACTGCTCCGCTTGATGGAGAATTGATAATACACTTTTTAATCTGCTCGTTAATTTCTTTCTCTCTGGCACATTCTAATTCATAAGAATTTTCTACCGACTTAAGTTTTGCTTCTGAAGTATGAATCGATGCGTTTAGATCATTCACTTTTGCTTTTTTGGAATGGACCCGAAGGACTTCCAGCTTGGTTTGAGCGAGGTCGAGTTCTTTACGTGCCTTTTCTACTGCAAATTGGTCGGCTTCTAATTGAGCTGCGGAAACATACCCCTTCACTGCTAAACGTTTACTGTATAGAAAATATTCCTCCGCTCTTCGAAGATTCTCTTTACCCACAAACTCTGAACTTTCGAGCTGTTCTTCCTCTTGCTTAAATGAACCCGATAAGTATTCGTCTAAAGACAATTCTGCTGCCTCCAAATCTGCTCGTGCTTTTACCAAGGACGCACGAGATTGATAAACCGCGATTCGCTGTTGAAGTAAGTCTTTTTGAAGTGCCGCATCATCAAGTCGGACTAAAAAATCGCCTTTCTTCACGAGAGTTCCCTCCGGAACGATTTCCAAAATACTAATCCCCGATGAACTTCTACTTCGAACCTCGCAGCGAATTTCAATATTCTCTGCACTTTCGACCTCGCCTGGCTCTGTTATTTCAAGAACAAACTCAGCCACTCGAGCCTCTTCCCAGAGGGGTTGAATGGCAAAGCTATCCTCCGACTCATCTCCGGTAATCCACCAAGCAAAAGAAAGCATTCCGGCTCCCACAAAGCCCAAGAGTGCTTTGGTCGAAATAAAACCAGCTTTTGATTTTGGAAACATAATAACAAACCTTAATAATCTACAATTAAAAATTCAGCAAGTTAGGATCAAGGAATCCATTACTTTTGATAAAGGAGGTTACGGTGATAAAATAGGTCCACCGTCTAACCATAGACCATTCTCTGCGAGTCGCATTGCTCCCAAGTCGTAAGTAAGCCTCATCCGCATCGCTTCATAGCCAATCCAAACGCTCAAAAAAGAATTACTCGCTTCCAATAAATCATTTAATGCATTTACCAAATCACGAGCAGTCGTGGCACCAAACTGAGAATTCTTTCCAGGTTGGGGAGGTTCATTCAGACGTAGACGAGCTAAGTCTACTTGTGCAATTGCACCACGAACAGCGGCACGACTCAGTTCGAAATTCAACTGATAGAGTTTAGACATTCGTGAATGTTGACGCAGTGATCGTAAAACACTGTCCTCAAAGGCTAAATATTGACGTCTCGCTTGTTGGTATTGAATTAAAGAAGCTTGGTATCGATTGCGTTCACGAACTTTCGAGAGAGGAGTGTCTAACTCTATCCCCAACTGCACCCTTCCTTCATGTGAGTTGAAATGACCCGAGTTCATTGAATCTGAGCCAAGGTCGCCGGATAAAACAAGGTCTAAATCTGTACGTAAATCATCCCTAGCTAAATCCGACATTCTCCAAGTATTGACTAAGGCTGCCCGGGCATTCATCCAGTCCAACCGTTCTTTTGATGCAACCTCATGTGCATTCTTGGGATCAACTGACACCTCAATCATCACGATCGACTCGAGTCGGACTGATGCACGGGCAAGGGAAAGTTCAAGGACAACTCCGGTTAAATTATTTAAATGTTTTGCCAAAATACCTCTCTTATTCTCAGGCGGAGTTGTGGATAACGAGTTGAACCACTCATCCAAAAAATCCCATTGAACGGAAAGTTCTTCGTTTAGCCTTACGCTTGTGTTGTTTAAATCCACAACCATTTGCTCCAATACCTTATCTTGAAATGCGTTTTTCCCCATTCCTAGTTCTTTTAAATCAGAACGATTGCGTAAGTTCTCATACCATTTTTTTCGTTGAGGTAATTGAATCACGAGCGTTGCCAAATCTTTTTGTAATCCAAATAAACTTTGATCAGTAGAATCCTTCATTGCCATTATTTGTCTCCCGTAATCTTCGATTTGAACTAGTTCGAGATTTAAATCGGGATTACGAATAATTTGAAGTAATTCGTTAATTTCATCCTGTATCTTTACAAGAGTAGGGTCAGTCAGGCGAAAATGCTCGAGGTAATCATCCTCAACACGAACCATTAAATCAGGAGGGAGTCCTAAAAAAATTTTATAGCCATCCAATTTATTATCAAAAGACGACTTGGCTGCAAGAAGTCCGCTTTGGCCGTTATAAAGTGCCTGTCTTGCTTGATCAACCTGAAGTCGGTTTCCAATCCTACCGGCCTCAAATGCCGATTCCAATTGGACAAGACTATCCCTTAACTTGGCCACATTTGCTTCTTGATTTCTGATTCTTTGTACCTCTTGAACCAATCCTAAATAACCGGATACAGAACTTGAAAAAGACGGGGATCGAGGAATCCCATCAGAACCAACTCCTTCCGCTGGATTACTACCAGTAATTACATCAAGAAAGAAGCCCTGTCGAAATTGCTCTAATCTACGAGCATCTGCCAATAATTGTCGTTCAGCCAAAGTAAGTCTTTCCTTGTAAACCCGTTTACTCGCACCACGAAGAAGGGGTTGAGTGATAGTAAGATTAGCTAAGGAACCACCCACCTTCCCTTCTCCATTACTTAAATCGAAAGTCAGGCGATTGGCTAATGAAACAACCCAATTGGCGCCCTGCCCTGCCATCCCGCGAATTCCCACTTGAGTCCGTGATTTAATTACCACTTCATCTTCTCCCTTTTCCTGGTCCGCCTCTGCTGAGACTCCCCCAAATAAATTGGGCTCTAATCGAAACCTTTCGTAGGTAACATCCAAAGCGGAAAGGTAGAGGTTTTCTTTTTGCCTTTGAAGTTCCGATGAATGCAATATCGCTAGGGACATCGCATTTTCTAAATTCAATGGAACAACCCCAACCTCATCGATTGGAAGTGAATCCTTCCATTGAATACCAACTAATAAATCAGTCGAATTACCATCCGGATAAGCACTTTTTTCCTGCACTAATTCGGTAACCTTTCTCGAATCAGGATCATCGCGAGGAGCGAATGGAAAAGGAGTACTTTGCTGGGGGTTCAATCTAGATTTATTACTTAATTCCCAATTAAAACCAGGAACATCTTTCAAAAGTTCACGGACTTCACGATCCGCACTCTCCGGTTTAATTTTGGAGCGACAAGCTACGAAACAAAAAAGTTCCAGTACTAGTAAAAAACGCAACGCGAAGAGTTGTGCTTTCATGAGCAAAAGGTAAAAACGAAACCGAGTTCTCCAATCAACTGAAAAGCTCAGTAACCGCTTGTGCTTTCACCAACTCACGCGGTTGATTCAAGTGGTTGTAGACAATCGTTTCCGGATCAATCCCAAAACCGTGATAAATCGTTGCCAATAATTCGCGGGGATGAATGGGTTTGTCCAGCGGAGCAGATCCAGTCTTATCAGACTCACCATGTACATATCCTCTTTTTATACCCGCACCGGCAATTATTCCAGTATAACAATAGGGCCAGTGGTCACGACTCCCTCCATCGTTTCCATTCCCTGATGTACTAACCCCTTTTTCTGGACTCCTGCCAAATTCTCCAACGCACACGACCATTGTTTCATCAAGCAAGCCACGCTGGTCTAAATCAGTCATTAATCCAGATAATCCGCGGTCGAGCATAGGGGCAGATTGATTTTTCATTCGTTTTGGTAAATCCTTGTGAGTATCCCAGGAGTGGTTATCCGAATTCGCAACCTTCGGCCAAATTACCTCAACAACGCGGGTTCCCGCCTCCACCAAACGACGGGCGAGGAGACAACTCTGTCCAAATGTATTACGCCCGTAAGAATCTCGAGTCGAGTCAGGTTCCTGATCCAGTGCAAATGCTTCCCTCGCACGTCCTGATGCAACTAATTCAAGTGCCCGATCATAGTGCTGGTTTAAATTGTATTTCTCTACCGCCTTGTCAATCACAGGCATGGCATCGGACATGGCATCTCTTAATTTAGCCCGTCTATTTAAACGAACTCCAAACATATCAGGTCTCATCTGTAGATCATCTACCCGAACTTTGGCCATTTTCTCCATATCCATATCATCACCCGGCGGATAAAGAGTATATGGGTCATAAGCTTTGCCCAAGAAACCAGCGGTTCCTCCTTTACCAACCACGCCGCTTTCCTGAAGAGGCCGAGGAAGCATAACAAAAGGCAGCATTGGCTCTGAAGTAGGTTTAATCCGTATAATATTAGATCCAAAATTAGGAAAGTCTTTGGGACTGGGCGGTTCAAGCTGACCAGAAGGACTAACCTTGTCTGTGGTGTACCCCGTCATCATTTGGTAGATCGCTGCCGTATGATTAAAAAGTCCTTTCGGTGTATAACTGACTGAGCGCATCATGGTGAACTTATCATTTACCTTGGCCAACTGGGGTAAAAGCTCAGTAAAATTAACCCCTGGAATCTTAGTGGAAATCGGTTTAAATATACTTCGTACATTATCAGGTGCATCTGGTTTGGGGTCCCAAAGGTCTAAATGACTGGGTCCGCCCTGTAAATATATCATGATCACACTCTTCGCTTTCCCCCAACCCGGGCCACCTCCACCCAATGGATTCGCAGATGCTTTCATTTGCAACATAGCTCCAAGGGATAAACCTAACATGCTTGAGCCTCCAACTTTTAACACATCCCTTCGACTCATCGGCAGGTGAGCATCACATAAATCTCGTCCTAATTGTCCAGGTATTCCAATCATAATATTATCCTAATTTAGTTTTTTAAAGTTTCAAAGTTGTAACTATTTCGCACTACCGGTTGAAAAGAAAGGCAGGTGTGTTAATTAAGGCCCAAGTCAAATCTTGAGCGCCGATCAGCCTTTTATTTTGCAAGTGCCCTTTGCTAAGTGAAACGGCTCTGCGTAAACGAGCAACTTCAGGTGGCAAGGGAATCGGCTTTTTTGCCTCCGTTAAAATTCCTTCCAATTTTACCAGTTGAGCATCTTTGGGCAGTGGCTTGCTTGCTTCCTTAAGCAACTTGGCAAGCAATACTCTTTCGGAATTGCTCTTCTTGAAGGCATCGGAAAGGGTTTTAAGTTGATCCGAACTACGGTTATTTTTAGCAACGGCAAAGATATCTTTCACCTCCTCTGGTAATCCATATGACACCGGAGGAGGGACATTAGTAACGGCCAATCTAAAACGGCCAAGAGAATGCTGACCACTTTGAAACTGCTGTTTTAATGTAAAAGTTAAATGAACAGGACCTTTAAATGAAACTTTTTCCTTAACCTGAAATGAGGCATAATGGACATTGCCCATTTGAGGAGAAATTGCCCACCCATTTCGACTGGGAGCCACCTTGCCATCTACGGCCGATACAACCGGGTATCCACCCTGGCTAAATGTGGCTAAAGCGTTCTCAAACGAAAGCTTAAGGGGGACTTCATTTCGATATAGCTTAAGCGAACGGATTGCTACTCCATTATCCAGTAAAAGCTGAATACCCTTTAAATCTTGCAGTGAAACAAAATCGAGCCGGTATGATTTCCAATCACTTGATTTTTGAATCTTCAAGCCTGAGGAAAGATTTTTCTGGGAATAGGATTCCGCTTTTGTTTTCCACCCTACTTGAGCAACAGCAGATTTCTTTGCCTTCGCCATCAATTCGATCGCAAAACTTCCCTTTTTACAGGAAAGATCAATTGTCAGACTGGGTTTAGGAACTTGCTCTGCTCCCGACTTATAGTAAAACCCTGATGCTCCTCCCCCATTATAAATTTTAAGAAGCACAAGATTTCGTCCTTTATTCAGGGCAAGAGTTATTTTTTCCTGATCTGGAGCTGCACCTCGTCCGATATTATTTCCCAAAACCAACTGGCCATTAAGATAAACTTTTATTCCGTCATCACTGCCCAAATTTAAAGGAATTTTTGTAGGGGCATCCGCATTAATTACTTTCATTAAATAATTAGAAGAATTTTCGGCGGAGAAAACAGTGCCATATAACACACCTTCTTTCCAATCTGTCCTTACCTTCCAATTATGTTCAATAGCACCATGCTTAAAAACCTTATTCTCATCAAAAGTATAGTCGATTTCCGGCCCCGCTTTTTCATCAAAGCCAACCCCGACAAACGGTCCAATATGATAAAAATTTCCCGATCTAACCTTTCCACTTGGTATGCTTTGGGACAAAAGAATGCTGTCGTTTGATTCTTGAAAATTTGTTTGTAATCCAGGGGACCATTTATTTCCCCCTCCCCTTGTTCCAAAGCTCCAATCACCCTTTACTTCCCAATCTTTTAAATTATGCGAGGGTTTTGAATGAACTTCGAGTTCAGTAAGAACAAAATTCCCATCCCCAGGAGAGCGTCCCGGGCCTTTCTTGGGAAGCCTTGGATCGGTCATCGCCTCCACTCGGACTCCTGTTATCGAGGATAAATTAGTTGTGGTATTCACAACATAACTACCCTTTGCACTTCGGCCACCTACGAATACGGATCCATCTTTTTGAGGCTCGAATTTGACCCCCGGCATTTGGGAAGTAACTTTCCCCATATTCAAGTTTTCCCACTTACTTATTCCGTTCGAATACTCATCTTCCCATTTAGACAATCTTGCCGGGAGTGTTTGATCAAATAAAGTGACCGCATCTTTTGCTTTTTTGATTTCCAGCTTTCGCTTTTCCGAAGCAACTTTAACCGCATTTGCAGTTTTTTTCCTGTAATCATTAATCTCAGAACTGGCCTGACTAATCGCAAGTTCTCGCTCTCTTTCTTTTGCGTTAAGCGATTCTTTGATACCCCTCTCTTCTTCTCTCAATTGTTTAATCAAACTCAGATGGTCGTTCTGCAATTGATCGTTAAATAATTGCAGGCTTTGTGCGATCTCATTCTCCGTTGCCGGACGGTTCAGTATACGAAGAAATAAGTCGTTTATTAATGTGGGGTCATCCTGTTGAGCCTTGGCCATTTTTGTGATTGCATTATTAGGGTCTGAAATCGCGTTGTTTACTGTGGGTCCACTGACAAGAGCCATAATCGGCCCCAACTGAAGCTCACCATTACGTTCGCATTCACAGGAAGTTTCTCGGGCAGGGCGGCCAAAAGTTCCCAAAAAACCATCTGGCAGCTTGATACCCACATCTGGCAGCGATGCGGCACGGGTACCGGCCGGAACTCCTGGAAACTTACTTTTGAAACCTGTTACTTGATACACCGCGTCGAGCAGAGTCTCGGCAGGTAAGCGGCGGGGGTGGGCATGAGAAAAATTGATGGTATCATCCACATTCCAGCTATTGGAACCGACCGAAAGCTGGTATGTTCTTGATTTACATAGTATTTTAATGATGTGCCTTATATTGAAATCACTCTTGATAAACTCTTTCTCTAAATAACTTAAAAGTTTTGGATTACTGGGAGGGTTTCCTGCTCGGATATCATCAATTGGTTCGATTATTCCAATCCCGAAAAGATAGCCCCAAATTCGATTCACATAACTTTTTGCAAAATAGGCATTACTGGGTGAGGTCATCCATGCCGCTAATTTTTCCCGCCTGGACATTCCAGATTTCTCTGCAAATTCGGCCGGATAAGGAAAATCGGGTGCTACCACCTCACCCGTGCGTTCATGTTTCACTTCTCCGAATTTTACATCTTTTACAAACTCATAAAGTGGTTTTCCTCTTTCAACCGCAGTCTTACCAATCTCGTTTTTCCCTGAAGCCGGATCCTTTGACAATTTAAATTGAGCAAAATGGGCGGCCATTTCGTAATACTGGTTTTGAGTCCATCTTTCAAATGGATGATCATGGCATTTATTACAGTTAAATCGAGTAGCGAGGAATAAATGGGTTGTATTCTCCATAGTATCCTCGGGGGTTCTCAAGATTTTAAAATACGATGCGGGCGGATTTTCTTTATTCGAACCCGAGGCAGTTACTACTTTTCGAACAAATTGATCATAGGGAGTATTCTTTTCCATTTCTGCCCGTATCCAAGTGCGTAAGGAAGTTGCCCCCTCTCGTCCCAAAAACTTTCCATTTACTTGCAGTAAATCGGCCCATTTATTGGTCCAGTGTTCAAGAAAGTCTTCACTCCCTACTAATTGATCGATCAATTGATCTCGTTTCAACTGGGAAACTCCTTTTTGCTTGGTAAAATCTAAAACCTGATCAAGACTCGGAGGGAGACCAGTTAAATCGAGGTAAACCCGACGAAGAAACTCAAGATCGCCGCTTATTGGCGAGGGAAGTATTTTCATCCGCTTCCACTTCTGGGCTACTAATTGATCCACCTTATTATTGTGGGAAGGTTCCTTCCATTGAAATCCCTTACGATCCCCCATGACCGTTAAGGTAGTTGCGGCATACCGGCCTTCATAACGGGCTAATATAGGTGCCTCTCCTCTACGAAGTGTCGTCATTAAACTCAATTCGTCATGTTCGCTTACTTCTCCATTTCCACTGGTAACAAATGCCTCGTGTGTAACATCCCGTATCTTACCATTGGAAAAGCTGGCTACTACTCTCATTTGCTGGGTCGAGCCAATTTCCTGAACAACTGGATTCTGGGGAAATAATTCAATCTTCTTTACTCGCACTGCATTAGTAGCAAGAGGAGCTCCATTCGCGATCCATGCTTTAATTACCTGATAGTATTTTGAATTAGAATCAACTAATTGACCGCCTTCATGTGGTACCCTGCCCGAAGCTTTTAACAGCATAAGGCTACTATCAGGCGAGGCCACGCTTACCCTTCGACAGGCCATATCATCGGTAAATGCACGAACATCATACAATGCATCGTAGCCTCGGAGAGAGAGTTTGAATCCATTCTTTCCATCTTTTGCCCCATGACAGGTCCCTGAGTTACAACCAAGCTTAGAAATAATGGGATTTACGTCTTCGATAAAATCAGGTTCCCAATTCGCTGTCATTCCAGCAACTTGAACGGGAATTGAAACTTCCCGATTTGCAAAATGGGCAACAAGCACGCCCCTCCCATCTTTCTTCGGTGAAAATAATCCTCTCTTATTCACAGTCCCGATTCCTCCTTTTACTCTCCATTTTGCCATGCGAGTAACATCCACTCTTCCTCCTCCTTGTAAGTCTGCACTTAGCAAAAGTTGGCAATAATCAATTGCCCGGGAAATGGATATAGTCTTGGGTTCAAGAATAAGGTTTTCAACCTCAGCTCCCTTTTTTAAAGACTCGGTCACCTCCAAAGACTGTTCAGATTGCTTTACTGAAAATAGTAGATTGTTCACCTGTCCGGACTTTTTCTTAATGGGAACGGGGATGAATTTTCGAAAGATTTCACCGGATGATATTTTGTGTAAACGAATTAATCCATCATATCCCCCTGATGCCAAGGTCTTACCATCAGGTGAGCAGGATAAAGAATAGATGGCAGAATTTGGTATTTGCTTCCTCCATAGTTCCTTGCCCGACTCGATCTCAAAGCAAGAAATTTCTCCCTTCCCATTCAAACTGCTTCCAGCAAAGCCAAGGTTTCCTTTTGCATTAAAACAGACTGAAAAAATTCGTCCAATTTGAGATTTATATTCACGGATTTGATTGGGATTTCCTCCACCTGCCGGTGCCGCCTTTGTCGCCTGTCTAAATAATTTTGGTTTACCATCAGCACCCCCCACCAATAACTCGGTTTTCCCAGGTCGTACCGCGATTGAATTCTGTCCTCCACTCAAAATCCCGGGTGTGTGGGTGGTTACATTACCGATAAACCTTTCTGTTTTTACATCAGTTTGCTTCACTGTTTTGTCACGGCTTACCGAAAAAATCGAATTTCCATCTTCCGAAAAAACAGTCCCCCTCACCCAGTCATCATGTCCAGACATGTAGGAAATTTGTTTTCCATCGGTGGACTGAATAACTCGAACTGATGAATCACTCCCTCCAAAACCAAGCAATGTACCATCCGGTGACCACGACACCCCGTATAACGTATCGTAAGTTACGGAGTGAGATAATTTTAATTTTTGGACCCTCCAATCCCAAACTTGGATCTCTCCCATTCTTCCCGGTTGTCCCCCTGCTAATGCCAGGTTCTTTCCATCCGGAGAAAAAGTAACCGCTTCAATCCGTTCGGACATCCCGACCAATCTTTTTACAATCGAACTCCCGTCTGATTTGTATATAATAGCCTCATGGAAACCTGACAGGGCAAGGTATTTACCATCAGGAGAATAATCGAGAGAAAGAATTAATGGCGGTATTTCATAGATAGGAAGATTTTCCATGCTGTATTTCGGCCCGGAATTGGCAGGAGAATCATCTTTCGCACCTTCCACAATCCACTGTACAATTTTTTTATATTCTGTGGGATGCAATGCCTTTGCATTTTTCCCTTTAGGCATCTCGGAAGATCCGTCTGGGTTAATCTTGATTTGATCGATCAGATAGCTAACAAAAGGCTTACCAGGAACAACTGCGGGTTTACCTGTTTCTCCGCCCTTTAATAAAGAGAGGAAATGAGTCATCAAATAATCTCCTTTCATTTTTGCAGGTTGGTGACACCCATTACAATTGGCCTGAAAAATAGGTCGAATGTCATCATGAAAACTAATCTTCTTCGTTTTTTCTGCCTCGCAAAGAAAAGGAAGCAAGCAGGTATCAAAGAGGAGGAAAACCTGGATGGAGATTTTTCGAAAAAAGAAAGACATATAATCAATACTGATCTCAATTAATCTTGAGACAAGGGACAAAGTGAGATTTCTAAAATTAAAATCCGCAATGATGCTTATAATTAAGCCATATTCTTAATCCAGAGTTGAGGCTTTCCTGTGAAATTTCTTTCAATCGTCCAATCAATTGTTACCCCAAAAGCTAACTTGAGATGAGACATATAAAATTTTCCTCTCGAAGGAAAAATGAAAACTAGATTGAGATATGCCCTCTCATAAAAGTATCTGCTTTTCCCTCCACCCATATTCCATTTTTGCTCACCCCACATTTGAATGAAGTACCGCGGGGAGATAATTGCTTTGCCCGAAGGGTATCCTTCCCAAGCTTTTTACTCCAGTAAGGAACAAGAACGCAGTGAATTGAACCGCTCACCTCGTCTTCATCCACCCCACAAGCAGGAGCAAAATAGCGCGTAACATAATCAACCTTGGGGTCGGCAGATAAGGCAGTAGCAATAATTCCACGCGCACCTGTAATTCGTTTTAAGAGAATGGGATCGGGTTGCATATCCAGCACAATTGATTCATCAGAAAATACACATAAACAATCTAGACCGATGTAAGTTTCATTCGGATAGGCTCCTAAGCCTTCAACGAGTAATGGGGAAGCAACACAGATTCGGGATGGTAACGAAGGTAGTGCCAAAGATAAGGCACCATTTTCGAGCTTAGTTACTTTTAATTCTCCGCTACTGGAAGAAAAGCATATTGATTTGGCACCCTCAGAGAAACCTTCTTCAAACAGTATATGAGAAGCCGCTAATGTCCCGTGCCCACTAAGATCGATTTCTACTAACGGAGAGAACCAACGGATTGACCATTGGTTGGGGGAATTTAAAAAAAGAAATACAGTTTCAGGTAAATGTGTTTGTGCGGCAATACTTTGTAATTCATCAGTCGACAGCCAATCCTTTAAAATACATACACCAGCGGGATTCCCAGAATAGGAATCCTTACAAAATGCATTTACTTGATAATAGGGTACATTCATTACAATTTAATTAGAAAAAAGCCAATTACTACCTTGCTTACAATTAAAACGCTCGGTTGATTTACATAGATTGAAGCAATAGGTTACAAAAGCAAATTTCATAGCCCGAACGATGCCAATTATCAGAAATTAGCTCAGATAAAATAAATTCTATACAATTGAATCTACACTACCATACATTTGCCAAGCTAAAGGCAAAGAATCTAAAGTGAGTAAAAGAAAAAAAGGTATTAAGCGGGTACAAAACCCCACTGGGAGCGATACGCTTTAGAAATCAATTGATTTGCATCTTTGCGATTAGTGGTGAGTTTTTTGGCATTCCATTTAAATTCTCCACCCACTCGCATCGCAACATTACCCAATAAAATAGCCTCGGTTAAATTCCCGGCATAGTTAAAGTTGGAGAGAGCAATTTCAGGCTTGTTTTCCCGAATTGCCTTCACCCATTCTTCTTTCATCCCCGCGTCTCCTCGACCATTTCGGGCAATCGATTGTTCGGGCAATTCAACTTCATTTTTCTTGTGCCATTTTCCGCCCTTGTATACCAACCAATCGGCTCCATAATCATTGGGAGAATACATTATCCCATCTGTGCCCACAATAAGAAGGCCACTGTTTTTAGGAGTCTGACCATGAAAAAGATCCATTGGGGGTAGATTCTTCACTCCTTTATTATCCTTCCCATTATTACCCACTTTTCCTTCATACCAATGGAATTTGATTGGCCCACGCTTTTCAGTCTTGGGGAAATATAGATTAATACTGGCCCAGGAAGGATAAGTCTCATCATTAATAGGACCCGTGTTTACTGACTCCGCCTTAGTCGGCTGGGTAAGTTCGCATCCCATAAAAGCGAGGTTGGTGGTATGACAAGCCATATCACCTAACGCACCAGTGCCATAATCGTACCATCCTCGCCATTTAAATGGTGCATAACAGGAGTGGTAGGGTCTCATCGGTGCAGGTCCAACAAATGAATCCCAATCGACATGACTCGGTACATCCTCAGCCTCACTTGGGCGAGCTGTAATTGTTGGAGCTTGTGGCCAAACAGGACGATTTGTCCACGCATGTATATCTTTCACCTTCCCTAATCCTCCGGCACGAATGTATTCCGCTCCTTGACGAAGGCCATTCTCTGCAGTTCCTTGATTTCCCATCTGCGTGCAAATTCCCTTTGCATTTGCTAGGGTGGTCATTTGACGAGCTTCCCAAACAGTGTGCGTCATCGGTTTTTGCACATACACATTGATCCCCTTTTGCATTGCCATCATTGCTGCAGGTGCGTGGGTATGATCTGGTGTACTGACTGTAAGTGCATCAATCTTATCTCCATACTGGCTTAGTAATTCTCGATAATCAGAAAATTTGACCGCATCTGGATGCTTTCTTAACGCTACATCCAACCTGCGGGAATCGATATCACAGGCAGCCACGACATCGCCATGAACCGCTGCATGATCAAAATCACTCTTCCCCTTTCCCCCCACTCCGATCCCCGCAACTTGCAGCTTACTGTTTGCACCGAAAACTCTTGACGGGAAAAAGTTAAAAGCAAACGCAGTAGACGCGGCTGCCCCCAGAAATGTGCGTCGTGAATAGTGGTAGGTTTTTTGGTAGCTCTTAGTCATGGTAAAAAAAGAATAATATTAAATTTTTCAAAATAAAATAAACTTCAAGCACACCCTGCAAGGCAAAAACACTGGATTGAAGAATTTTCTCAATAGAGAAAACAAACCTATTCACATTTAAACCATAGTATAGAGGACTACACTAATGTTCTGCCTTGATAGTATTAAAATACTGAGTCCGGTCGGCCAAGCACAGTTTGTAAAATTTCCTCATTTCTTCCTTTCGCTTTACTGGCTCCAGGGTTTGCCAATATTTACCAAGGATATTTTGTCGATGACGAAGCATTTTGAGTTCTTTCGTTCTGACCTCAGGCTTTAAGTTCCTTAGACTCCTAAGTCGATGTTTAATCTCTTTTTTTCGCTCCAGGCTCATACCCTCAACTCGTTCAATCGTTTGTCTTAAAATCCTGAGCTTTTCAGGAGGTGCATCCAACAACGAACGAAGCAAATCGACTTGATTGGCACCTGGAAATAACGGAACTCCTCGAGAGGTCTTCTTGGACTGATTTTCATCCAAAAAGTGTTTCCTTATTTCTGATTTCTGCATCCGCGAATTATCCCGCTTTTTATCGTCGCTTCCAAAAGTTATATTCAATGAAAAGAACAGAGTAAAAAGAATGAAATGAGGAATAATATTTTTCATTGAGATTATTATATTAGGAATCTAACAACACCAGCAAATCATAGGTTTGTTCACTCAAAAAACTTTCAGGAACATTCAATTCTTCTGGAATTGCCATGAGATCTTCAATTATTATTTTCTCCGAATCATTTAAGTAAGATGGTAAGGAGTTAGGCTCTAGGGCAACGTTTTCTTGATTATCAACTGTAACTTCTAAATCGAATAAAGGGATGATAAATAATAATGCACAAAATGCTACTCCAATTGAGGCAAAAGGAATGAAATAATGAACCCCTCGACTTACTGATTTATTTTCTAAGTCGAGTTTCTCAATATCAACAAGAAGTGATTCAGTGAATCCTTCATTCAATGATGCACTTTCATTCGAAAGGAAATCCTCAATTACCTTTTCAGGATCATTCTTATTTTTCATCTTATTTTCTATATTCTTGAAGAGTTTTCCTTAAATGAGTGCGTGCCCGATGAATCCAAGTTTTAACACTTGATTCGGACACTTTCATAATATCTGCGATTTCCATATAACTAAGCTCCCTTTGTACGCGCAGTAATAATGCGGTTGAATAGTATTCGGGTATCTCCTTCATGGCAAAATTAAGTATTTCATTCCATTCTTGTGCCTCATTGGTTGGCTGCACGATTTGGCCTTGGATTAATTCATCCGAATAACTCGAAATTTGCTGACGGTTTGATTTCTTTATTTCATCGATTAGTAAATTTCTTGCAATCGTGAAAAGGTAGGTGGAAAATTTTGCCTTCGGTTGGTATCGAGAAGCTGATTGGTATACCCGAATAAAAACTTTCTGAGTCAAATCCTCCGCGTCTGCCTTGTTTTGAAGTGAACGATCAAAAAAGCGAAAGAGTCCATCCTTCCATCGAGTAATTATTTTCTCCATTGCAACAGGACATTTTTCCCCAACTTCTTTCATCAGCAACTGGTCGTCGCTCAGTAAACAATTCTCACGATCTTGATTCTCACTCATTTCAAGTAGAGTGCCATGAGACAATAAAGGATTGGGTACGCTTTGCATGTGTTCTGTCCTTAAAAACGGACGAACAAAAGAAAAGTTTCAAAATAATGTTATTTCAATTGATTACTAATCAAGCGGGATAATATGAGCAGCGTCCACAATTACATAACCCTCGGTATCCTCATTAAAAACTTTCAGGTCATATTTCTCACCCTTTTTAAAAACAAAAGAACCCAATGAATGCCATAAATTATCTGTACTTCCCTCTTTTCTCTGATCTACGACAACAGAAGATAACTTTTTTTCATCCTTAATTTCATATCTAACTTTTCCTGCTCGGTTTCCTGAAGCTACATACGAAACCATTATTTCGTGCCGGCCTTCTTTTGGTGCCTTAAACGGAAAACAAGCTGATCGCATCCCCTTCCCTCCATTTCCATCATGGAAATAAGAATAGCCCACAAAAGGACGGAGTGATGTACTTTCGACCCACTCCCCCTCGAAACTTAAATTTGCACCGTCCACTACCAGACCGCTCATTTGGGAGGGATCGATCCCCCGCCCAAAAGCAACTCGGTTTGATTTTTCCAATTCAATCACTTGTCCATCGTCCACCAATCGAGTTTTCAACTTGTCGTAGGAGATATCCTGAACGGGAATTTCCTCCTCGATCGCAAGAACGGCTGCGGTCGCTGCAGACTGGCCTAAAATCATAAAGACCGGTTCCATCCGAATTGAACCAAATGCGATATGGGAGGAAGAGATACAAACCGGAACCAACAAATTACTGCACTCATCAGCCTTTGGAATAATAGAACCATAGGAAATTTGATACGGCCCGCCTGGATGAACCTGTACATCGCCCTCATTTTGAACATACGACAGGCCGTTTGCATCTTTGGCTACATAGCGCTGAACATGATGGGAATCCATGGTGTAAGACCCCATTCCAATCGAACGCGGGGTATCTGACTTTCCGCGTAGATTTAATTCAGTAATTACGAAATTACTAACCATGCGCCTCGCTTCTCGTACATAAATCTGGTGCGGCCAGTGACCGTTCGATTCAAATTCGTCCTTCGCCAACCCCCAGGTGTTCATTTTTTTGCGAATATCTTCGGGTACGCGAGGATCATTACATAAAAAATAAAAGTAGCCTTTTTGATACCTTTCATGCTCGAGGATGATTTCCGCCCGCTCCTGATAACCCGCTTCTGGGTATAGATAATTCATTCCGATATTATCTGTGCTGAATGGACCATGGTTATTCGTATCTGTCTTGGCATTTGGAACCGGATCAAACTTCCCAAATACATGAGTGGAACCCTGAATCAATGTCCGCAGTAAGAGTTCGTACTGTGTGGGGTCGTACTGGTCAGGCCTTGGAAATGGAATTCGATTCTCCTCCACTTGAGTTAAACACAAACGAAAGTTATAAGCCTGCATTTTAAAATCTCCCTGTCCATCTTTGCCAGGAGACTGCGAACTAATTCGAGCTAATAAGCCACTGCTTGGATCCCCTTCAATGATAAAGGGATCAATTTTCGCCTTGAATTGATGGGATCGCGCATTCTTAGTCTGCACACCACTTAACGATTCACCATAAACTGAGTTCGCTTCTCGTCCCACGAAATAACTAACTCCTGCAGAGGCCATAAGGTCTCCCTCATAAGTACAATCAAGAAAAGCGGATCCATTGTATGTATTTCCAGAAAGGGTAGAAATTGAGATAATTTCTCCCCCCTTTCTTTGAACGCCATTTTCTCGGTCCAACCTTTCCTCTCGGTAGACCTCTAATTCATATTCCTTTACCCATGATTCAAAAATCAATTCAGCAACATGGGGTTCAAAGATCCACATCGTCCTGCGGTCACCATCAATTGCAGGTGCACCCTGCCCTCGATTGCCATACTCGTCCATTTTTTGCCATTTCCACGAATCAACACTCTGGTAGTGCCTCCATACTCGATGATAGAAATCACGTGCGATCCCCCCAATTGCCTCTTTCTTTCCACTATCCGTCCATCCTAAACCACTACTTGATAGACCTCCTAAATACTGATCAGGAGAAACCACCACCACTGACTTTCCCATTTTCTTAACCTGTACCGCAGCGCTAATTGCGGCCGAGGTACCCCCATAAATCACGACATCATGAGTGAAAGACTTTTCTGCAAAAGCAAAAAAAGAATGCAGTAAAAGGAATGAGATTAAAAATACTGTACGAATCATAAGGAAGGGACTTATATTCCTATTTGATTAGAATGAATCGAAAATGTTCAATCACAAAGGAATTTTGTGAATAAAATCTTTAATTCAGTTATTTCTTGTGAACAAGCTAGAAAAAAGTAATAGGTACACCTATATACACTAAAAAATTCACTTAACTTTTTACATTCGATGTCTTATTAAGCGATGTTACCGAACTTTTAAAATGAAAAAAATATTCTATGTTTTTCTATTATGTTTAAACATTATTTCACTACTAGGAAAACCGACCGAATTCATTGAGTGGAGAACAGAGTTCTTGAAGGCAGTTCGCGAAGAATCTCTTTCACCAAATCTAATGGTTAGAAATTTGGCGATTTTCTCAATCTCAGTTCATGACGCGGTAAATAGTCTTGAAAAAAAATATCATCCTTATTTAAAGTTCCATAATCATGATCTCAACGCATGGGATTTAAATTCGGTGATTGCAGGATGTGGTAGCTATATTGGAAAGAACCTTCACCCCGCAAGAGCTGCAAATTTTGAAAAACTTGCATATTTCACACGGAAAGAAAATTCTGACCTCAAACATAAATCCTTTTTATTCGGACAAAAAGTAGCTAGGTTTTTTTTACAACATAGGAAAAATGATGGGGCAAGTACTACTGTAACCTATGTTCCAAGAACTAGTCCCGGTTTATGGAGAAGAACTCCGAGCTTTTTTCGTCCACCTGAACAACCTCATTGGAGAAAAGTAAAAACATTTGCCGTTAAGTCATTAGATGAATTCATGCCGCCACCTCCTCCTAATCCCACAGATAAACTATTTTTAGATTCCTTGAGAGAAGTAAAAATTTTAGGGAGTAAAGACAGTCAAATTCGATCGGCTGAACAAACTTTTATCGCCCAATTTTGGAAAGACTTCAGTTATACTCAAACTCCACCGGGTCATTGGAATGATATTGCGGCAGAAGTATGTAAGGCAGAGAAGTATAGCTTACTGGATGAAGCTAGAATTTTTGCAATGCTGAACATTGCACTCGCGGATAGCGGTATCATCGCCTGGGAGTGTAAGTACCGTTACCATATGTGGAGACCAATACATGCTATCCGTCTTGCTGATCAATTTCCTCAGTCTACAAAGTATGTAAACAAACAATGGGAGTCACTGCTAGAAAGCCCGGCACATCCAGAATATGTATCCGCACATAGTTTTTTTTCAGGAACCGCCGCTGTCATTCTCTCCAAGATTTATGGCAGTGATAAATATAAATTTAGAGTTCAAAGCGATCAATTTCCAAATCAGAAAAGGGAATTCAATAGTTTCTCCTCCTGTGCTGAAGAAATAGCATTGAGCAGACTATATGGTGGAATTCACTACAGATTTTCAAACGATAGGGGAATTGAAAATGGGAAAAAGTTAGGTTTATATTTTTATAATCACACTTTACAACCCTTGACACAATTTAAAAAATAACATCTAAAATTTACATTATGCGCGTTTTACTATATGTTTTTATTTCCTTTTTATTGATTTTTAAATTGTTTTCGAACACCCAACGGATTGTTGGAGATATGAACGGAGATGGAATTGTAAACTTAGTTGATACCATCAAAATGGTGAATCATATCCATGGAACAGGTTTTACAACCGAACTTGAGACTTTGAAATGGCAGGCAGATATTAATGGAGATGGTCTCGTTAATTCTTTTGATGTGGAAAGTTCCTTAGAGTTTGTCTTTAAACGCGAATCAATCAAGTCACTCCCTTTTGCAGGAATTATTAATACATTTCCTTACGCAGGGGAAGGTGATATCTCGCTCACGAGAGAATTTGTTATTCACTTCAATATGCCCCTCGCCCAGGGTACTGTGCTAACTAATGACGCGTTCTTTGCCTACTCCGGCGATAGCTTGCAAGTGACTTCACCTAGACTTTCTTCGGACCGTATGAAGGCTACACTTTTCTTGAACGGTTTTCGCTGGCCGTCCAACTCGAAAGTAACCGTTACCCTTAACGGGGGAGGATTAACTGATTTTATAGGTAGAGGCATTGATGTCGATGGAGACGGCGTGGAGGGTGGAATTAAAACTTGGACTTTTTCGACTCTAGGTGTTGAAGCAAGTGACCCCTCCACTATTGTAGAAGGTCAAGTTTTTGACTCCGATAATTCGAATGGTGAAAAACCTTTACCAGGAGTTCTCATTACTGTCGTAGGAAATGAGGAGGCCATGAGCGTCTTTACCGATTCAAATGGAAGTTTCCAGTTAACCTCCGCACCCATCGGAAGGTTTTTTGTTATGGTCGATGGTCGCTTAGTGGGTGCACCTAATGGAGAAACTTTAGTGCAAGGCTCATGGCGCAATCGCGACTACTACACCTTCGTGGGCAAGGCGTGGGAAGCCGTGCCAGGGAAAAAAGTGAAAGCCACCAAGTACGGAAAGTTTGCAGAAAACGGCACCTATATACCAGATCCCAGAGATGGAAAAATATTCTTACCGTTAGTAAAAAAAGGTGCCCTCAAGCCGGTCGATGCCACAAAACAAACAAATATTTCCTTTGCATCGGGATATCTGGATGGAAATGATTCGAACCTTATGTCCATGCTGGCTGCTACTTCTATTACCATCCCTCCAGGCTCGTTACAATCAGACGATGGTACAACTGGTGGAAGTGTGGGCATGGCTCCCGTTGCTCCTGATCGTTTGCCCGAACCTTTGCCCGAAAGTTTAAAAATGCCTTTAGTCATTACCATTCAAACAGATGGCCCTTCCAATTTTGACATCCCTGTACCCGCACGCTTTCCCAATGTCGACAACCTCCCTCCGGGTGCAAAATCTGCCTTATGGAGTTTTGACCACGATACTGGAGTGTGGGAAATCTCTGGACCGATGACAGTAAGTGCCGATGGTAAATTCCTTGAAACTGACCCCGGCGTGGGAATTCGACAACCTGGATGGCATGGATCTTCTCCAGGTGCTCAAGTTTTTGGCAAAGCAGTTACGACAGGGCCCAGTATCACTAAACCTAAAAAAGGAGCTTGTGGACTGAGTCATGCCTCTATGGCAATTACCGAGGGAGATTTCACCAACTTGGGTAGGCTGTCCGAAGGAATCGAAGAGTCCATTTTCGGCCAAAATGAGAGTGACCTTAGTTTTACGAAAGATGTACTCGGTGCCGGAAATCGCTTTGGTAATACTCAAAATGCCGGAGGTAGCGACTGGAAACAATTCCGAACTCACGCGGAAAAAGATGCGAAGCGTCATGCTACTATTGCCCGCACCGTTTCGTCCTTGCTTGGTTCAGAAGATTTTTGGACGACTTTCTCAAGCACCGCTGCAACAATAAGAGACAATGCAATTATCGCGTCCAAAAATAGTTCCGCTCAGACCAAGATAAATTCTGCTCATCAGGTATTTATAAACGATTTAAATCGGGCAAAAGCAAAAATTTCGAGTCAAATCAGTAAATGGGAAAATTACTCCGTTTCACTCTCCGCATTAATTGGACAAACCGTAGGAATCTCTGGACATGATGTCTTACAGACTGACCGATCCCTCATTGCAAAGGAAATTAGTTCCACAATAAAAGCATACCGTTCTATCCCTGGAGGAAATAGTCGACTCGATAACCAGCTCAAAAAATTTGCTCAATCATGGCAAAAATTCCTCCATGCCACCCTCAATGGAAACCTGCACATTTACAAAGGAGAATCATTTGTTTTCTTAAAGAGAATCGGCTCTGAAGCGGAAGAAACTCGGGACCCTCCGATTGCGGCCCAAAGAATTAGGGTTGGAACTGGTGGCTCCTATGATGCGATCGTACGACCCAACAGCTGGTATGAGGCATGGATGCTTGAACCGACCACACTTGTCATTGGTTCAACTACTTTTATATCCCCCCGCAATGGAGGGAATGGTCCGGTGCCCCCTATCCCACTCTGTCATGACGACAAACCCGACAGTGACTTTGACTACCTGAGCGACCGGGGTGAACGGATTGTCGGTACTAATAAAAGCCAACCGGACACCGACGGAGATGGAATACCAGACGGTTTTGAAATCCTTAACGGTACCGACCCAAGTGGAGGAAATCCTGTTTTTACTGGTATTCTAGCTACCATTGCTCCCTCTCGTGGATTTTCCGATTTTGTAACCACCGGAAACGACCTTGCCATTCTGGGTAATGGGCCAAGTGGGGTGGACATATTCGACATTGGATCAGGAGTTCGACCGATCAAGCAATCCACATTTAATACTCCAGGCTCAGTTCGAAAAGCTGCCCTCACAGAAGGCTATTTGGTTATTGCAGATGGATCAGCTGGTTTGACTGTTCTAGACCTAACCAGTATTGAAAGCCCTTCTCAGATTTGGAATATCCCGCAGGAATCACCTGCAAACGCCGTTGCTGTTGCTGGTAAGATTGCATTTATCGGATTGGAAAATGGAAAAATTAAAAGTTACGATCTTTTTAGTGGGCAAAACATTGATGAAATTGACCTAGGTCAAACCATCGAAGATCTCGGAATGAATGGGGACTCGCTCTATGCCCTCGAGAATGTTCAACGACAAAGAAGCCGATTACATTCTATTCCTACATTCAACGGGCGCTTTAAGGACGATGATGGTCCATTTCTACCCCGCAACTCAGTGGATACTCCAGGACATCGTCAATGGGGACTTAAAAACGGATTAGGAAGACGACTTTTTGTTGGAGACGACTTTGCCTACGTAACCGACTTAATGGGTTTTAACCGTATAGATCTTTCTGATCCTACAATTCCAGTTCGAGCGGAACGCACCAAAACACCTTCACGGGGTTGGCGCCAGACAGTTTCTAACGGTTCTGGTCTAGCCATTGTACTTGAACATCGAAATAGCCCTGCGTTCGCACAAGCCGACCCAAGTATTTACACAGTTCAAAACAATGGAGATTTTTTACGGGCAGGTGGATATATGGAAAATTTTGAAACCCGTTTCCCCACTCCCGGCAATGCAGGTGCGGTTTCGATCTACAACGGGCTTGCCTACGTCGCCGACGGAACCAAAGGTCTACAGGTCGTCAACTACCGGGCTTATGACATCAATGGAATCAAGCCCACCCTATCAGTCACCTTAAATGACATGAACGGAACGGTGGAAGAAGCAAAACTCCTTACTCTGCGAGCTTTCGTTCAGGATGACATCCAGGTTAAAAATGTGGACTTCTTTGTCGACGGCGAAAAAGTCTTTGTCGATGGAGGCTATCCATTTGCCCATACCCTCGAAGTTCCACTTCGTAAAGACCAGGCAACTCTTCGCCTCCGTATAATTGCTCGAGATACAGGAGGAAATGAAGCCTATTGGCCAGGCCCTGGTGCAAGTAATGAACATACCCTAACCATTGCCGACGATTTAGTACCTCCCCAAGTGCTCACCTATTTCCCTCGGGAAAACTCAACTGTACTACCAGGCGAAACCGTAGTTGCCGTGTTCAACGAGAGAATGGCTCCTGAATCTATTCATGTTCGCTCCATTCGCTTGGATCGGGTTAACGAAAATAATACAACCACACCAATTGAACTTGCTTCGGTGGTCTATGACGATGCGACACAATCCGCATATGCAAAATTGCCCGCAATTTTACCGCCTGCAAATTACCGACTATATGTGAACGAACTTGCAACCGACCTTCCTAGCAATCCCCTTAAAACTCCGGCCCCTGTTCGTAATTTATTTGGCCCGAGTGAGATTCATGGTCAATTTTGGTTCGATCGAAACCACAACACTGTTCAGGATTCAGGAGAAGAAATCCTTAAAGAATGGACTGCTTTTCTTGATTATAATAACAACGGTGAGTTCGATATTGGCGAGCCTAATGCGACTTCCGACCCTGCAGGAAACTACTCCTTTACGAATCTCTACCCTGGTGGATATTCCGTTTCGGAGGTATTGCCACACGGTTGGACTCAAACATTCCCGAAAGGACAAAACCTTGGTGCAGATGAACAATTTACCAATGTGGGTTGGATTGGTGAAGGCGATCAAGCAATAAACCAAGTATTTACTGTCGATACATTGGGTAATGGATGGACAGCTGGTATTGTACCAGAAGGTAATTTTTCGATTGGCACAACCGCCTTTGATGGTAACGGCACCGCGGGACAGCTTTTTATCGCACGGGTAGCACCTACCGGATTAGTGGATAAGGTAGTCTCTTTAGGTAATCCCGACATCAACAATACAAGTCTTGCTCCCAACCTCATTCTCAAGCCTGATATTGATGCAGGCATTTGGCTAACTGGGTCTTTTTCGGGTAACGGACTTTCTATTCCAGGAGCTGTTTTAGATGCAAATAACACCACTGCTTTTGCAACCCGATTTGATCAGGACTTCAATGCAAGCCTCACTACCGTTTTTACAAATTCTACTATTTTTGACCTGTCTCCTGATGCCGATGGACGAGTCGCAATTGCCGGTACATTTACTGGTTCAACAACGATGGGAACTACTACACTCACTTCCAGTGGGGGAACGGATGCATTTATTGCAAAAATTACTTCCACTGGCAAAATTGCTTGGGCCAAGTCGCTTGGAGGTAGTCAATGGGAAACCGTTCAATCTATCACAACTGATGCAAATGGAAGTCTATGGATAGCCGGTGATTCAAATTCATCTAATTTTACAGCCGATACAACAAATCTTGACCTGTCTGGAAATGCTGGAGGTTACCTAGCTCAATATAATCAATCTGGTTCGAACTTATGGGCGATTGATCCGATCGGACAAGTCAGCCTACTCGATGATAGTTCCGCCGCATGGTTTCTTGATCAAAATGGTTCAACCATGCTGATTAAGAAAGTATCTGCGAACGGTACAATTACTTCAATTACATCCATTACTGATTCTATTGTCACCGATCTGATTTCCACCACAGATGGAGGCGTCAATATATCACTCTCCACCACCTCGGGAACAATTAGTGTCAATGGAGTAAATGTCTCTGCAAATACAGCCAATAGTGGACTTCTATTGAAACTAAAAAGTAATGGTGACTTAGCGTGGTCTATCCCTCTCTCTACGAATGGCTCAGATTCAATAACTCAACTTGCCCGTGGTTCATCACCTGACACTTGGGCAATGGGTACTGTGGGCACAACCAATCAATCACTTACCTATGGCACCAAGACCATTGACTTAAATTCTTCTACCGGAGTACTCTTAAAAATCGATCCGATCGGAGAGGTTACTTCCATATGGGCAATTCCTGTAGCGGGTAATCTCTACATAGATGTGAATGATAATGTCTGGGTAACCGGAAGTAATAGCGGAGATCCGGGACAAACGAGGTCGATTACAATTGGTGCCCTGCCCCTTCAAACCGAATCGGCACAGGGTAACTATATCGGACGCATTGGAAGTGCTGGTTCGGAATCCCATACCATCCAACTTGGGTCTGGGGTAATCCAACAAAATATAAACTTTGGGAATTCTCTACCGCTTATCGAAAGCAGAAAAGCAATCTGCGTGGGAGGACCCAATGAAGATGCTTCACGCTCGGTGGTTACCGACCCGGCAGGTAATGCATACTATGC
>CAJQKB010000011.1 GCA_905478775.1 uncultured Opitutales bacterium
TCTTGATGTATTCATACCGCTTGGCAGTCCGGTGGATGATTTTGTGTATCACCGTGGATTTAGTCATTCTCTTTTTCTCCTCACTGCCCTGTCGCCTGTTTTTGCCTGGCTCATCACAAAAGTTCATCGAAACACCAAGCCCTTATTTAATAAGTGGATGCTCCTTACCTTCGTTGTCCTCATTGGAAGTGTTCTTTTGGATCTGTTCACCATTTATGGGACTCAGATCTTCTGGCCGTTGGACACCACCCCACTTGCCGTCCCCACACTCTTTATTATTGATCCCCTCTTTACCCTCCCGATCTTAATTGGGGTATCAGCTGCCTTGTTTCTAAAAAATCACAGACTTAATTTTATCGGATTAAGCCTGAGCCTTGCTTACTTGATTTGGGCACTGGGGGTAAGTGTCTTCGTAAATGGAAAAATGGAAGAGAAATTAAATGAACAGGGTGTGCCCTACTCTCAATTCATATCCTCGCCCGCTCCTTTTACCACTCTACTTTGGCGAACGGTGGGAATTCATAATGACCAGTATTTTGAGACCTACTATTCTCTATTCGACGGAGATGCACCGCTGTCAGTGAATTTCTATCCCAGAAACCTGTCACTAATGAAAGGAATCGATGAACATCCTCCGGTTGCCAAACTGGAAAATTTTACCCGCGGTTATTTTGCGATGTCTGAAAATAATGGATCCATTGCCATGACTGATTTGAGGATGGGATCCGAGCCAAACTATGTATTTCAATTCCGAGTCGCAGAGCTTGAAGGATCAAAAAATATTCCTACTAAACCAACTAGACTTCAGGCTATTCGTGACTGGAGCCAATTACCTTGGCTCTGGGCGAGAATCTGGAGCAAGCAAGACAATCCCGAATAGAAATAATTAGAGTCTTTTTTGAAGATTCTAAAAAAATTCACTTTTTTGAATCTAATTTCAAAAAACGAACGAATACTCATGTGGTGTCAAATAGTAGACACATAAATTTTAACCTAAATTAAATCACATGAAAAAAGTAATCACATCCATAATCTCACTCATAACGATGGCATCCCTATTGTTGGGTGCTCCCAAAAAAGACATTATCGATACCGCAGTTGAAGCTGGTAGTTTCAAGACTCTTGTCACTGCTGTCCAAAAAGCTGGCTTAGTTGATACTCTTAAAGGTGAGGGTCCTTTTACCGTATTCGCACCAACTGATGAGGCATTTGCAAACTTTTGGCCTGAAACCCTAAAGAATCTTCTCAAACCTGAAAACAAAGACAAATTACAAATGTTGCTTACCTATCATGTCGTTTCCGGAAAGGTGAAAGCCAAGAAGGCCAGGAAACTTGAAAGTGCCGAGCCAGTTAGCGGTGGTTCCCTGAAATTATCTGTCAAAGACAACGATCTTTTCATCAATTCAGCTAAAGTTGTAAAAGCTGATATCAAAGCTTCAAATGGCATCATTCATGTCATTGATGGAGTACTGATCCCAAATGTCATGAAGAATGCTAAAAAGAAGTCCAACAGTACAAATATTTAAAAAACAGATTTTTTTGAATTTTTTGAATCCAAATTCCAAAAACGAACGAATAATTACTTAGTGTCACAAATTTCGTCACTCAATTTAAACCTAAATTAAACATATGAAAAAAATAATATTATCAATAACTTCTCTATTAATGACGGGCACCCTGTTACTCGGTGCTCCCAAAAAAGACATCGTCGATACCGCAGTAGGAGCCGGTAGTTTCAAGACTCTTGTCACTGCTGTTAAAGCCGCAGGTCTTGTTGACACCCTTAAAGGCGAAGGCCCCTTTACGGTTTTTGCCCCTACAGATGAGGCTTTTGCAAAATTATCCAAATGTACCCTTGAATCTCTTCTTAAACCTGAAAATAAAGATAAACTTGCAGGTATCCTGACCTATCATGTTGTAGCCGGGAAAGTGAAAGCAAAACAAGCAGCCAAGCTTGACTCCGCTAAAACGGTCAATGGTGCAAAAATTGCCATCAAGGCAAGTGGTAAGAGTTTGATGATTAATAATTCAAATGTAATCAAAGCTAACATCAAAACTTCTAATGGAATCATCCATGTTATTGATACAGTTTTGATTCCTGAAACCAAGAAAGTATCCAGCAATACTAACCACATCCTTAAGCAGGCAATCCACAAGGGCGTACACATGTTCAATTCCGGACATCATTCACAAACTGCAGCCCTTTATATGAAAGCAGGACACGAAGTCCTCGGGCAATGCTCTTCATCCGTTTGCTCAAGTGCCGCAAATACAATCAAAACTGCCATGCACAGGGCTAAGGCCGAGCACTGCCCAACTTCCCAAGCATGGATCATGCGTCATGCTTTCGATAAGGTTCTTGCATCAGCTCATTAATTTAATTTCGAATTCTTAGGCGGGTCTTCTTCAAGGAAGACCCGCCTATATTACAGATTAAATATTCAGTTATCCTTGGACAAACGCTTAAAAACCGAAACCTTCCCATGAAATCTTTCCGCACTCTTCTTTTGGCAACTTCTACTTTTCTGTGCTTTCTTATTCCTGCTTTAGATGCCGCAAACCCAGCCGAAGCCAAAACCATAGGCCGGACCATACGGGAAATGCCGGATTTGTCTAACTTTCTACAGTTACTCGAAAAGACAGGAATTGGTTCAACATTATCTGAAAACACTTCTACGAGCTACACTGTATTTGCCCCCACTGATGATGCTTTCAAAAAGTTGCCCAAGGGAACCGTGCAAACATTATTGGATCCTCGTAATGATGACCGTTTGGAAGAAGTTTTTGGGTTCCATGTGAAGGAAATATCGGAGGCGCCTATCTTTATTGAGAAATATTCCATTCTCCGGATGACCACCCGTCAGTTCATTTCGGTTAATTACAAAAAAGGAACAATCGGAAATGCTCGTTTCACCGGTAAAGTAATACCTTGCTCTAACGGAGTCATTTACCTCATCGACAAGGTACTCACCCCTACCACTGATGACCTCTTCCAACGTCTCCAAAAAGACGGAAGATTTACGATTTTCACCAAGGCAATCACCGCCAGTCGCCAGGGAAAATTATTCCAAAACATGCATAGCTTGTATACCACCTTTGCCCCCACGGACGATGCCTTCAAAAAACTTCCTGCCAAAACCGTGGAATCTTTATTTCTTCCCGAGAACGATGAGCGTCTCGAAGATATCATCAAACACCACATTACCGAACAAGTATTTGCATATGGCAAATCATCGGGTGGTCGCCGCAGTCTTGGCGTTTCCGATGTAACGCCATTCAGTG
>CAJQKB010000012.1 GCA_905478775.1 uncultured Opitutales bacterium
GATTGCGAATGGCGGGATAGACGGGACTCGAACCCGCGACCTCCGGCGTGACAGGCCGGCGCTCTAACCAACTGAGCTACTACCCCAATTCGCGAAAGATATATAAAAACATCCCCGACAAATAAGTCAAGATGCAAGGGGGTGAAAATCTACAGGTATAGCTATTTTTTTTGAAGCATTATTTGGCTGCCTGAGATTTGATCTACTTTCCAAACTACATCATTGTCTAAGCTGTTGTTCTCTTGAAATTCAAAATGTGCGAAGGATATTCGTAAAAATTTTGGTGATTCATTGACAAATGGAACCGTTTTAAGTTTTTCTAGAATTACTAGATTTGATTCAAAGCAAGCTTCCAGGAACTTTCCAAACCATGTGGATTGTTGGATGAATGCATTCATTACGCTTTGATAGTTTGATAGAATCATTTGTTTTTGCTGGGGCGGAGCCTGGGCAAATGCCCGCATTTCCTGCTCTCCAAGCACATGGTTTAGATCAAAACATTTTTTTTGCCCGCCACCATTGGCAATAATGTTGAGAAATCGCCCATATAAAAACTTTGGGAATGGTTGACTTACATACCGCTCCGCACGAAGGCCTTCAAACCACATTTGCCAGTCAAGCCTGGGCATGTGAGGACCGGCAAAACTGGGGGCATCATCTTCGTGATCTGGTTTCCATTCAAAATCATAAAGTTTCCAATCTTCCCCGTTTGCACTTCCTTCGACTATGATTTCAGGCCTGGTCTTTGTCATGACTCGGAATAAACCATAAGAATTAATCGAACGGAGGGGTTGGATATAATTTCGGACTTGAATAGTCCAGTTTTTGTCCGATTCCTGGATTAAATCCGGACGATTGCCCTGCAGGTCGGCTTGAAGGAAATGCCATCCGGTGGTAAGAAAAAGAAAGTATAGTATGGCAAGGTGGGAGAGATGAACAGTATGGATAATCTTTTTCTTTTGCTTTTTATCCAGGCCGGTGGAGTGACGAAATCTTTTTGGAACGAGTCCATCGTCGAGTAGTGGAATGCATAATGACAGGGTAAGCAGGTTAAAAAAACCATAGTTACCGGAGAGGAGTATGGCCAGTTGTAGAATCACCTGCCCGAAGAGAGCAAACCTTCGCCCATTTTTGGGAAGAAAAAAGAAAAAAGGGAGAATGATTTCAATGAAGTACATTGCATTCAGACAAATCCAGTCGAACCACGAAGGTAGTGAGTGTACCCACGAACTGAGTGTGTGGGGTAGGGGTTGTGTCCAGTAATGATAGTCCAGTGCGGTAAAATCCCTCCATGCATTACTTGTATCCGTATCAAAGTAAGTAAATTTAACTACTCCTGATTCGATCATTAACTTGGAAAGTAGCAGAAGAACCAGAATCCTTGCCCATTTTGAATATTTAATTGGATGGGAAATTCGGTGTCTTGAAACCAAGGGCAGAAAAGGAATTGAAAGGAAGAGACTTTCCAGGAGTAGAGCGTCCCATTGAAAGCTGAGAAATGGTTCGCCCACCACACTGAGGGAAAGATAGAAAATCCATGAGAGTAGTGCCGCGGGTCCGGGCATAAAGCCAAGCACCAAAGCGAGGGATGAGATTGTGCCTAAGGAAAAGAGTAAGTGGTGATTGGCAAAAACTGAAAACCAAAGCAGTGTGGGACGAAGACTGAATTTACTTTGCTCAGTGTCGCTTTTTTCCAGGAAGGATTCAATGCGTTCAAGATCTAATTGCCAGGGAGAAATTCCGTTCGGGCCGATTAATGCATCTGCCTGGCTCCAGTAAGAAAGAAAGGCAGTTAATGTGACCAAGCCAAGGCAACGGCCAAAAAACCAATGAGCGAAGATAAAAGATTGGGATGTATTTTCCGTGCGGTCCTGGAAAATACTAAGCATGGAGAGGAGAGAAAGTACTATGGCTCATTACGGGTTCGGTGAAGTGTTTCCACCCGCTGCATTAATTCCGCATAATAATCAGGGTCAATTGCGAATGACTCGATGGCCAGTGGAGGCTGTTCTTTTGGGGGGAGTGGACGTTTTAAATGAAAGGTCTTCCTTCCGTGGTGACTGGCGATGGTTACTTCCGCACCAAGCGTATCGGAGGTGGGTTCAAAAACGTGAATTTTTTTCTTCATCAAGAAATTTTCTATTCGCTGCTTAGCATGAGACAATTATACCGAAGCCAAAAAAAATCCCACGCTCGAAAGCAGTGGGATTTTTAAAAGTTTAGATAATGCTAAGCTTACTCGGAAGCATTTGCATCCTTGCAGCACTCGCCACCTTCGCCACAGCACTCTGCGTCGGAACCATTGTGGTCATGAGCTTCACCTTCACCACCACCACAGGAGGTAAAAAGTAACATTGAAAGAACAGTCAAGAGAGACAAGATATATTTCATAAGAATTTAGTTGGTTTGTAGTTATGAATAGTTAATTCATTAGACAGACTATATAACACTATTAGGCGATGGTTTTGTCAATGAGAAATAAAAAAGATGAATTTTTGTATTTACCTTAAGCGGTAATAGGAATCTCAAAAATTTCTTTCCCATTAGTCAAAAAAATATGTTCTCCAGGGAGTGGTTGGATATTTTTTAACCCGGTGAAAGAACCAAATGCAGGAAGGATAATTTGTGACTGATTAAGATGGAAGCAGGCGGAACGAATTTGGTCTTTCCCTCTTCCCTTAAGGGTAAAACCGGGATGGATATGTCCGGCAAGGTAGGGCTTTTGTGATCTGGGAACAGGAAGGTGCCTGCATTCAATACCGAAAATATTAACCGGGTCGGGATGACATTGAATTTGTAATTCAGGCCAGGGGTCGCCGGAACTTAGATCGTGATTTCCACGAACGAGATGAACTTGAAGGGATGAAAGATTTTTTCGCCAATCGGTAAGAATTTTTCGAACTTCCTCGGTTTTTCCGATTCGGGCGTGAAAAAAATCGCCCAGGAAAATAATGGTCCGGGAAGAAGTTTCCTCTACCAATTGAGTAAGTCGGTCGCAGTCATCCTGAGTAGTTCGTTCGGGGACGGGGATTCCGGATTTGCGAAATGTTGCCGCTTTTCCAAAGTGGGGGTCGGCAATAAAGAGCGTTTTTTGGGATGGCCAGTGGATTGCCCGGTCGGCCAAAAGAGAAAAGTTTCTTCCCTGCCATGAGATTTCTACTTTTGTGTTCATTTGTTCAATTTCCCGCTTCCAATTCCTGGGCCATTTTACGAACGCGATCGCTCCATGATTCTGAGCTTATTTGGGTCCGGAGAGATTCCGCCCAGAGGGGGAAGGAAAAGGGAGTCAGTTTTGCGGGATTCCGGAGTACAAATAATTGGTTTTGAATTTCTCTTAGTTTTTCTGTGAGTCGTTTTGCTTCCAATTGTCGGTCCAGTACTTCCCTTCTTGCCTGAGTGAGCAAAAGGTTGTCGGGGTCATACTTGGCAAATACATCAAAAAACAAACCGCCGGATGCCTGTACCTGTTTGATAGATTTTTGGGCACCGGGGTAGCCTTGAAAAATCAACCCGGCCACACGGGCCACTTCCCGGAATTGCCGTTTTGCCATTTCGCTTTGATTCATACAGGTGAGTAATTCTTCGACCAATCCTTCCGGTCTCAAAAGAGTTCGCCAGGTTGTTTCATCAATCTCTTTTTCCGAATTGGAGCATAGGCTTAAGCCGTAATCGTTGAATGAAACTGACAGGGTCATGGGTTCCAGTTGTGACATCCGGTGTGCAATTAATGAGGCCAGCCCTTCATGGGCCAGTCTCCCTGCAAAGGGGAACAGGAACCAGTTTACTCCATCGTTGGTAATGGTTTTTTCGATTAAAAACTCCGATAAAGCGGGAAGGTGGGATTCCTCGTCCTGAAGTTGTAATGTGCCCTGCATGGCTTTCATTTCTGGTTCGGATGTTTTGCCCAGTCGAAATTGTTCGATCCTTTCCCGTACCGACTGAGCGAGCTCGGAGGAAAGGGGGAACTTGCCCCCTCCCCAGACGGGAATCACTCCCTTTCCGGAACGGGCCAGTTTCACCACTGCAGTCAGGTCTCTTATTCGAACGAGGGTAAGGAGTTTTCCGGAAAAGAAAAAATGACTGCCCTTTTTAATCCTCGCGATAAAGGACTCGTCAATCGTACCCAGAGTTTTTCCTTTCTGAAATTGAACGGTGATGGCGGGGTCACTTGTTATGGTACCAATTGACATTCTGTGAAAGCGGCTAATTAAAGAGGATGGTACCTGATAAACCCCATCCTTTAACACCACTCGTTTAAACTGATCATATGCCTGAAGGGTTTTTCCTCCGCGTACAATAAATTCAACAGTCCAATCCCATTCCTGCCTGGTTAAGTTACGGTAAGACCAGGCCGTTTTTATTTCGGAAATGGTTTCTCCTTCTTTAAATCCACCCCCTAGTGCCAGGGTAATTAAGTGCTGGGCCAGTAGATCTAAGGGTGCATCAAGGGGTTCTCTTTCTTCGATTTTTCCTTCCGCCATCGACTTACGAGCCGCCGCATATTCTATTAATTCCATCGCCTGGGTGGGCACGCAAATCACGGTACTGGTGGCACCGGGCTGGTGACCACATCGACCGGCTCTCTGCAGTAACCGGGCAATTCCTTTGGGTCCACCAATTTGAATCACCTGTTCGACGGGAGAAAAATCAACTCCCAAATCGAGACTACTGGTGCAGACCACTGCCTTGATTTCCCCACTTCGCAGGCGGTTCTCGATTACTGTCCTTTCCTTGCGGTCGATTGAACCGTGGTGAATCCCAATCTGACCCTTCCATTCTGGACGAACGCCAAGCAGTGCATCAAACCAGTATTCAGTTTGGGAGCGCACATTGGTAAAGACGAGCGAGGTTGTTTTTTTCTCTATCGCCTGTGCGACCTGTTCCACAAGTTTACCACCAAGATGCCCGGACCATGGAAAGCGTTCCATGTTTTTGGGGATGAGAGTTTTGACAACAAACTTTTTACGGGTATCTCCCTCGATTAGCACGCCCTCTTTGTCATTGCCCAGTAGTGCCGCCATTGCCTGCTTGAGGTTGCCGAGGGTGGCCGATAAGCCCCATGTACGCAGTGAAGGGTTCCATTTCCTCAAGCGGGCGAGGCAAAGTTCAGTCTGGGTTCCCCGCTTAGTGGAGAGTAATTCATGCCATTCATCCACAATCACTGCCTCCAGTTCAGAGAAGGACTCCCTGGTTTCAGGATAGGAAAGAAGAAGGGAAAGACTCTCGGGCGTGGTAACCAGAGCAGCGGGGAATTTTTTTCTCTGACTTGCTTTTCTGGAGCCTGTGGTGTCACCTGATCTCGATTCAATAGTCCAAGGCAGTTGTAAGCCTTCCACCAGTTCGGTGAGGCTACGGTTAGTATCTTCCACCAATGCCCGAAGAGGAGTTATCCATAGAACTTTGAGTCGGGCAGGGCGCTTCCTTCGAAGTTCTCCCTGGTTCATCCATTCAATGAGTGGCGGTGCCCACACGGCAAAGGTCTTTCCGGTTCCAGTGGGTGCGTGGATCAATCCGCTTTTCCCCTCGCGGTATGCCTGCCAGGTTTTTTTTTGGAATGGAAATGGTTTCCAACCCTGTGATTGAAAAAATTGGTTTACCTCAATGGTTCCAGGGTTCTCTCTGGCCGTTTTAGTTTGTTTTTTCAAAAGTCGGACCCTCTATCAGATCACCAAAGGGTGGTCTGTTTTTCTGAAAATGGGTCGGTAATGCCTGGGTCATCTTCATGGACGCGGTTTACCCGGGAACTGACTTGGTGCGCCAAAACGGTGTGCTGACATTGGGCATATCGGGATAATAAAAGATCGGGATTGGATTGTGGGGACATCCAATCCAGCCAATCTTCAGACCTGAGAATTACCGGCATGCGGTGGTGGATAGGAAGGATGTCGGGAGAAGCGGAATGGGTCAGTACTGCAAATGTTATGTTTGATTGCCCCCCCTGCTTTGATTCATTCCAAATACCCGCCATGGCAAAAGAATGGGGTCCGGGCAGGAAATGAAAGTGGGGATATTTTTGAGTTTCGATTTTTTGCCATTCAAAATATCCGTCCGCGGGTACGAGGCATCGGCGGTGAAGAATGGAATTTTGAAAAACAGGTTTTTCGAGCACCGTTTCAATCCGTGCGTTGATCGGGCTGGGCTGTTTTACCATTGGCTGGCGCAAAGGATCCAGTCCCCATTTTGCCAATGTCCATTCCCGTGAATTTTCCCGTTGGATCGAAATGGGGTGTTCCTGTCCGGGTGCACGATTATAACTGACAGACTGTGGGGGAGTGGGGAGTGACGAGTGGGAAGGGAGGGCTTTTTTTTGAGCCCAGGAATAACGACCGCACATAAATTAGAAAAATAAAATGATTTTACTTTTTGGGTTCGGTGCACAGTGCGGCAACTGGCTGTGAGCGCTCGTCCTGTTCATCCGCCTGAAAAAGTTTGTGTATTTGAAAACCCGCCCGGTAGGGAAAACCTTTGTCTTTAATCCATTGAGTGATGGAGGACAGAACTGAATGGTTACAAGATTGGGACCATTCGGGGTGTAGCCATGTGGGGGCATTAAACTGGGGGATATTTAATTTTTCAGCCCAGTATTGAATACTGTTTTCGTCCTCCACGATAATTTTAAATTCATCCGCGAGGCGGAGGTTTTCCTCCAAGGGTAGGGCCAGGCTTTTGGGACTGAGGGTGACCCAGTCCATTTCTCCCCGAATGGGAAAGGCTCCACAGGTTTCAATATGAACGGGAAGATTACGAATGTTTAATTCGTACGCCAGGTCATGCAAATTATGAATGGCGGGTTCGCCGCCAGTTATGATGACGATCTCACAGCCGGAACTGAACGCTTCTTCTGCCAGTTTGCGCGGGGATAAGCGATCGACATTGTCCGGCTTGTGTTCGGGGTGCCAGGTGCCAGCAGAGTCACACCATGGACAGTGAACGGGGCAGCCATGAAGGCGGATAAAGAACGCGGATTTCCCCAAATGCACACCCTCGCCCTGCCAGGAGTGGAATCGTTCATAGACGGGGAGCTCACTCACCCTTTTTTTCGGGTTCAAATGTGGCGGAATTACGGGAGTCTTCCTCGAGGTGAATTTTTTGTATCCAGGCACGTCCATCAGTATTGTGCCTGACCATTGGATCAAATACCGAAAAAAGATGCCGTGCAATTCCTTCACAGGAAGCCTGTTCAATCGCGGTAATTTTTAACAGACCGGATTGATCAAGGGCACGAATTTCCTCAATTCGGGGATCGGAATTACAAACAATGGTCCCGTGGTCAAGATGTTCATCAATCCAATCTGCGATGTAATGGAGTTCGCCAAAATCGACTATAAATCCATTGGAGTCCAGTTCTGTTGCACCGAAGGTAAGAGTGACAGACCAGCTATGTCCATGTAGCCGGGAGCATCTCCCCGAGTGGTTGGGTTGACGATGAGACAAGGGAATGTCACGGTATGTTTTGCTACAGGTTACCATCAGTAAAAAGTTATTCTTTATATTCTGTTGGGTCTAAAAGACCAACTAATTCAAAAGCCTCTTTTCTTTCTACACAAGTCCCGCATTTTCCACAGTGAAATTCCCCGCCGGCGTAACAGGACCAGGTTTTTTCAAACGGGACCGCTAATTCATTTCCCCGTCTGACCAGATCTTCTTTACTCCACTTTACAAACGGGCGGTGTAGCGAAATTTCACTCCAGTCCGCCAATTTCAGTGTCCGGTCGAGGGCGTCGGCAAATTCCGGTCGGCAGTCCGGATAAATGGTGTGATCGCCTGCATGTGCGGCATAGGCAACGGTATTAAATTGGAGAGAAATTGCATGCCCCGCGGCAAGGGAAAGCAGGATCATGTTGCGGTTGGGCACTACAGTTGCCTTCATTGACTCTTCGGCATAATGCCCTTCGGGTAATGGGATGGAGGAATCGGTTAAGGCACTTCCGCCAAGTAATTCAGCCAACATGGGTAATTTCAGAATGGTATGGGGCAGCCCCAGGGACAGGGCAATTTGAGTGCTTGCGGATAGTTCTTTTTGGTGCCTTTGCCCATAGTCGATCGAGAGAAGTTTTAGTTCCACATTTTCGTGGAGTAAGTGATAGGTCAGAACGGTGGAATCGAGTCCTCCGGAAAATAGAACAACTGCTTTCATGGTAATGGATTGAAGGAATGGATGGTAAAATAAAAAATCATTTTTTCACTCTTGATCCTAAATCGGGGCGAGGAAATAGTGTTCGGTGGAGGTGAAAAATGCGTATCAATTCCTGAATCGGAGTGGGGTGGTCGTCGACACGCAGATCACGAAACCGGTCGTTCAGTCCACCATAACCCCAACCCGCTCGAACTACCAAAAGAGCGGCAGACTGTTTGCCCCTTTTATCCCCGCCGGCAGTTTGCCCGGCTTCCAATGCTTTCAGTAAACGGATGGAGAGAGAACCACTGCTTGAATCAAAGCTATTTGCCATTGCTTCAATTACCCGAGGGCCTGCCAGCAGATTACCCTGCACTGAAAAATGGTCTCCCGTCTTCCCGCCGGCCCAGTCCAGGCATTCGGAACCGGTGTAGTGGGAAGGTTTACCGATCGGTCCAATTACGGCTAGTTGTCTTTTATTTCGAAGCGGATCTGCACTGGTTAAAATTTGAATCACTTCGTTGGGGTTCTTTCCGCTTGATAGAAGGTCAATTCCCCGGGGGCCGTAGAGAACATTTCCCCATGCCTGGGAGGCGATCGCTCCGACTCCTGCTGATGCATACGGAACCACTCCGCCCACCGCAATGAATTTAGATTGAACTGCAATTCCGAGTTCGCCTGTTTTCTGATCCCGGGCGATAATTGAAAAGGTCGAGATGGGTAGGGGGGGAAGGCGAGTTTTGCCATGGGAAAGAACCGCAATTCCCAGAAAAGCAATGAACGAGTTAAAAAACATATTATTTTATTACAACTCGATCCGTTTTTTTTCAATTACTTTGAATCAAAACAGTCACAGTCCTGATTTTTGACTTATTGGAGTCCTATTGAATGGAGTAGAATGGATTTGAATGCTTGATTATAGATGAATTGACATATTTAAAACACTCATCCATAAAAGCTACCTTTGCATCAAATCTTGGGGGTGTAACTCAGTTGGTAGAGTAGCGGACTCTTAATCCGTTTGTCGGGGGTTCGAGCCCCCCCGCCCCTACGATTTAAAAATGGATTCGAATCCCATTTTTAACCTGGCTACTCCTTGAACAGAAGCGGTGCGAAAAACGCTTTCAATCTTCAATAATCGAGCCAAGCTTTCACAGAATTCATGATTGGTTGGTAGCAAAATTGCTCCAATCCAGTTACTTTTTATTCTTGGGTACTTTCTTGATGTTTCTTGTGGCCATTTTCCTTCTTTCACCTGGATCCCCCAAATCACCCCCCTTGGCCATCATTTCAGGGAAAGTATTATCCCACCATTTCTCGTAGGAAATAGATAGCGTAGTGATCAGGCTGGGCTTTTCTTTGGAGAGGTCATTCTGGCAACCGGGGTCCTTTTTTACATCGTACAAAACCCATTGTCCTCGTGGACTTACACCCCAATGATACTGGGCGGTACCATAGGCATAAGTCATATTTTTGCTTCCCTGCGATACATTGCGTAAGCCCTTGCACTGGCTCATGTATTGGAGACATTCAGGATTTCCGCAATCGTGGCTGCGAAGCATAAGATGGTTGCCCTGTCGTACGCCGGCCATGGTATATTTATGGTACTTTGCAAAGCCGCTTGGCCATCGGGCCACATGGTGGAATAAAATGCGCTCGGGGTTCCATTCGATTGGTTTGTTACTTTCCAACAGTGGTCGTAGGCTAAATCCTTCGAGCTTCTTTTTAAGACTGGAGGGAACCGGAGAGTCTGTTAAATCACATAGAGTGGGTAAAATATCGAGGTGGGCAGTCAGGTTGTTGATTACTTTTGGTTTCCATTTTCCAGTCCAACGCCAAAAAGAAAAGGCTCGGGTTCCTCCCTCCCACGCAGTGCACTTGGACCCGCGCATGTTCGCATTATAAACATCCAACCCTTCCGTCACACCATTGTCATTGACCATGATGATGATCGTGTCCTGGTCCCGCTCTGTATCCTTAAGGAATTTCATCAAGCGACCAAGGTTATAGTCAATGTTTTCAATCATGGCCAAATAGGTGGAATGGGTATCGTTTAATCCGGCATCCCGAAATGGCTTAATCAATTTTTCCGGAGCGGCGAGGGGAGTATGTGGAGAATAAGTGGAAAGGTAGCAAAAGAAGGGTTCATCCTTGCATTCCTCGATAAAGGTCATTGCTTCGTCAAAAAAAACATCTTCTCGGAATCCCTTTGTCTCCATTCGCTTTTGGTTTCGAATAAAGGTGGCATCAAAATGCTTGGATGGGCCTCCCATATTGGTCGAACACCAGTCGAACCCCCGCTTTTCCGGACCGGGCTTGTTACCCAAGTGCCATTTTCCAATGAACCCATTTTTATACCCGCCCGACTGTAAGAGTTGGGGCAAGAGAACGGCATCTTTATGGAGTTGTTGCCTGGGTACAATGGTATGGGTCACTCCGGAACGGAATTCATGCATGCCGGTTAAGAGGGCAGCCCGGGTGGGCGAGCAGGACGGGCTGACATAAAAATTGTCAAAGCTCACGCTTTCCGAACGAAGTTTATTGGTGTGCGGAGTTTTAAGGTATGGGTGCCCGTGTGCATTGACATCCCCATAACCCTGGTCATCGGTAAGGATAAAAATAATATTTGGTTTCTCGGCAGATGCGAAGAGGAAGCCGAAAAAAATGGTGGGGAGGAAGCGGAAGATTTTCATTTATTTATCAATATGTTTTATATGCATTTAATACAATTAATTCCGTAAAACGGGTGCGATATTAAAATTTTGATCAAGAATTCTCTCTTCTTCTAGGATTGACCTGAAAGAATAATTTTTGGAAGCTCGTTCAGATTGGCAAATCACACTAAGAGTTTTATTAGCAAGGTCGGGGATCAATTTAGTTTGGAGGGATACATTGGCTCCTCTGAAGTGCACGGTAATGGAAATGTAAATGATACCTTTTTATTATTCTGCGAAGACGGAGATTCTTTGAATCGATACACACTCCAAAGAATAAACCACGATGTTTTCAAGAACCCGGAAGGATTGATGGATAATTTCTCTCGGGTTACCCGCCACCTGCGTTCTAAAATCGAGGAAGAAGGTTCAGGGATTCAGTGCCTTACTTTAGTCCCGGCAAAAGACGGTCGATTTTTTCACAAGGATTCTAATGGAAATTATTGGAGAGTTACCAAGTTTGTGGATGGAGGAAGATCGTTTGAAGTACCGGAAGATATTCATCAAGCCTATGAAGCGGCTAAAGCATTTGGTGATTTTCAGGCTAAACTTGCTGATCTGCCCGGTGACCCATTGATTGAGACCATTCCGGATTTCCACAATACCCGCATGCGTTTTGAACATTTTCGATCGGCCTGCAAGCAAGATAAAATGGACCGGGCAAAAGAAGTTTCGGACCTAATTCAATTTGCGATGGACCGTGAGAAGTTGGCTGATTTGATCAAAATTGAAAATTTCCCCTCCCGTGTTGTACATAATGACACCAAATTAAATAATGTGCTCCTTCATAAAACAACAGGTGAAGGCATGTGTGTGGTTGATTTGGATACGGTTATGACAGGGTGTGTATTGCATGACTTTGGTGACCTTGTCCGCACCGCAGCGTGCTCATCATTGGAGGATGAGCCCGAAGTGGATAAGATTTTCTTCTTGCCCGAAACTTTTGAAGCAATTGTTGAGGGTTACCTCAAGACTGCAGGTAGTATTCTTGAACCCTCTGAATTCGAGCATCTGGCAGTGGCTCCACAAATCATTACCTATGAATTAGGTCTCCGTTTTCTGACTGATTATTTAGATGGTGATGTCTATTTTAAAGTAAAAAGAGACGGTCATAACTTGGACCGTGTGCGTGCACAGTTTAGACTCTTGGCTTCAATGGAAGAACACTTTGAACAGTCCAAAGAAATCGTCGATATTTGCACCCGTTCTCTTTTTGCACAGTAACTTAATTATTGGCCCCTCTG
>CAJQKB010000013.1 GCA_905478775.1 uncultured Opitutales bacterium
AACTTATATTATTCGTTACTTTTATCATGTATATTTTGTAATGAATCTTACATTTGATCATAAAGCAATCATTCTAAGAGTTATTTAATTTGAAAACTTTAAAGCTTTTTTAGCTGTTAACCAATTAAAATATATCAAATAATTTTCTTGTTAAACATGCAAATGAATCATGTATTACTTATTTGACATATGCATGAGTGGGTAAAAGTTCAACTTAAAGAATATTCAAATGCGAATGCAGAAGAGAGGCAGGCGTGGTGGATTACAATTAAGTGGTATTTTGGTTATTGCGCAAAGAAGGGGCTGGGAGAACCAAGCAACCGGGAAAATGGAAAGGTTTTTTGGCGAGAAGCAGTTTTACCAACCAGACCAAATGAATGGCAAAAGAAGCAATGGGGAGATGCATTAAAATGGTTTTTTCAGGAAATATCTGCTCGTGATATCGCTGGGCCGAAATTGAGAAGTGCTATCCGCCGACGCCACCTTGCCTACACTACCGAAAAAGCGTACATGGGTTGGTTACGACGCTTTCAGGCGTTTCTCCATCCCAAAGAAGTAATGGAATCAGAAGCGGGGGAAGTTGTTAATTTTTTGACCTACTTGGCGGAAGAGAAAAAAATATCACCAACAGGGCAAAATCAGTGTTTTAATGCTCTGTTATTTTTCTTCCGCTATGTAAGAGAGCAACCAAATGTAGATTTCCGGGGGGCGACCCGAGCAAAGAAGAGAATAAGGGTACCTGTTGTTTTATCCCAAAAGGAAGTGACACGCCTACTGGAATTACTACCCACTAAATTCCGTTTAATGGGTCGCTTGCAATATGGAGCAGGTTTACGAGTAAATGAATTATTACGCTTGCGGGTTAAGGATTTAGATTTTGATCGCGGTCAGTTATCTGTCCGAGCGGGCAAGGGAGATAAAGATCGGGTCTCAGTGCTACCAACTTCTTTGGTTGATTTTTTACAACTACAAGTCGAACAAGCTAGAATTTTGCATGCCAAGGATATCAAAGCTGAATTTGCCGGGGCAAGTATGACCGAAGCACTCGCTCGTAAGTTCAGCGTAGCTCGGAGAGAGCTTAGCTGGCAGTACCTTTTTCCTCATAGCCGACTTGCAAAGAATCCTCGAGGCGAGGAACTCCTCCGGCACCATGCGCTTGAAAATTCATATCAAAATGCAGTGCGCAATACAGCGAAAAAAGCGGGTATCGAAAAACGGGTCACACCCCATGTGCTCCGCCACAGTTTTGCCACTCATATGCTTGAGGGTGGGGCAGATATTCGAACCGTTCAGGAACTTCTCGGCCATGCTTCCGTGGAGACTACCCAAATCTATACCCATGTGATGAAAAAACCTTTTGGAATCATAAGCCCATTGGATCGGCTTTAAAAAATGTACGTATAAAAATGAGGCTATTTCAGTCTATCAATAACACATTTTTTAAACCTATTTAAAATTTTTATTTAAATTTAAATAAAATTACTAAAATCAACATTTTGCGAGAGCATCATTCAGAGAAAGCTAATTAGTTTTTCAATTTTACCTCTTGATTCTTTTCAGAAGAAATAGTGGGGGTACCGGTACCATTCAAATCTGCTCCCTGCCTAATTCTTGAAATCGTTTGCCAAACTTTCTTAGTTCTCCATTTGGAATCTTTGAGCTGGGCATCCCAAATTGCAAGGCCAACGGAAGGGTCTTTTGCGATCCATTCGATGTGCTCCTGAACTGAAGCCTTCTCCCATTTGCTCGTATGACTGGGAACTCCAATGAGAAGTTTGGAGGAATACTTTCCCGCGGCAGCTTTTAGGAAATCATAAGATCTCCAACTCGTTGATTTTGATCCGGTTTCTGAATAACCCATTACATGAAGGGCATCAACATATGGAAGTAGCAACTTCCACCAACCTTGGTTTGGTGCATTCCATTTATATGCAAAGCTATCAACCGTAAGCTCCTTTCCCTTCGCCTTAAGTGCAATGGATAGCTCCATAATAAACTTAACAAATGCCTTCTTATCGTCCTCACACTTTCCTTTCCCTTCAAAGTCGATGTCAACCCCGCCTAACTTAAGTCGCACGGTTTCAGCAACTAAGGCCGCAATGAATTGTTTTCTATGCGTTTCAAATACGTTTTTAGCTAAATCCCAGTTCCAGCCATTTCGGGTGCTGTTATAAACACAAAGTAATACCCGCACATTATGGGCATTACCCCATTTACGAAAGTTTATAATGGTTGAATCATCGATTGGCTTAAAATTATCAACCAACTTAATTTGACCTTTAGTTGTAGGACGCCAGAATTGGAGTCCTATGTGGGTAAGACCATCTTTCATCCCCATACCTCCGAATGATTGATCTAAGCGTGCCCGGCATACATCTGTCGCGTAAGGAGGGACCCAAGTCATAACGCGACATGCTTTAACCCCCACTTTATTGGCATTCGCCGACCCAAACAAAAGAAGGGCTACCAACCAGAAAAGTTGCTTCAGAAAAAATTTAATTAAATATGAATCGCTTCCCCATGGGCGGCAGCAGCGGCCTCAGCCAAGGCTTCACTCATAGTCGGGTGAGCGTGAATCGTTCCATGAATCTCGTCTACGGTGGCTTCCAATTTCATTGCCAATCCATACTCCGTAATTAACTCGGTAGCATCCGATCCGATAATATGAGCCCCTAAAATCTCTCCGTATTTCTCACCCACAATTACCTTCACAAAGCCCTCTGAATGATTCACCGCCACCGCTTTGCCGGATGCCGCAAAAGGAAACTTACCGACTTTGTATTCGATACCTTCCTCTTTTGCCTTCTCCTCCGTTAAACCAATACTGGCAACCTGAGGCTGACAGTAGGTACAACCCGGAAAGGCATCAACTGGTACAGGTTGCGAATGACCAAACATTCCATTAACAGCTTGTATTGCACGGTAGGTGGCAATATGAGCTAACCAGGGAGGACCGACAATATCGCCGGTCGCATAAATTCCGGATTCTGAAGTTTCATAATTTTCGTCTACTTTTAGATAACCTTTCACAGTATCCAGTTTTAGTTTTTCTGAAACTGCACCATCAAGATTAGGAACTACACCGATTGCCAGCAAGAGGGATTCAACCTCCAGGCTTTCACTTCCCTCGTCATTACCCAATGTAAGCGAAACGCCATTTTCTCCAACCTCCACCGAGTCAACACGGGTGCCAACCCGACAATCAATTCCCTGTTCAGCAAATGATTTATGCAAAGCATCAGAAATTTCAGCATCCTCTACTGGTAAGACTTTAGGCAACATTTCAATCAGTGTCACTTTTGTACCGAAGGCATTTAAAAAATAAGCAAACTCTGCACCAATTGCACCTGCACCCATAATCGCGATAGTCTTTGGCTGCTCAGTCATTGCCAAAGCTTCCCGGGATGTCATCACTCTCTTTCCATCAACTGCGATTTCAGGCAAAGTTCTGGGCTTGCAACCCGTAGAAATCATTATCCTACTTCCCTTCAAATAAGTTCCAGCCTTCTCGCCTTCCGTAATTTCTACCATTCCAGCAGCATGGACCAATCCCTTGCCAACAATGTATTCCACCTTATTTTTCTTAAATAAAAATTCAATTCCACCGCCCATTTGATTCGCCACCTTACGGGATCGACCCATCACTTTTTCAAAATCCACTTCTATTTCCTTACAACTAAAACCAAAAACCTCGGAATGTAATGCCGCCTGAAAAGACTCGGCACTTTTCAAAAGAGCCTTTGAAGGGATACAGCCCCAATTTAAACAGGTTCCACCAGCACGCTCCATTTCGATGCAAACTACCTTTTTTCCAAGCTGCCCAGCCCGAATGGCAGCGGCGTAACCAGCGGGCCCACCGCCAATAATAATAAGATCGTAAGTAATATCAGATGTCATAAATTAAATATTGAATGGAAATTACATAACACTAATTACCTAAAGCTTACTAGTCAATGAAACGAAAATAAGATTCGGTTGTGCTGAAATTTTCGTTTGGGATTCTAATTTAACTCATTTCCTGCTTTAGTTCATTTTCTGAAAATGATCGAACAACTAAAAACAAAAAATAATTATCGCGACATAATTGTAAACAGTCTATCCCATTGCCTTACATCCACTTCTCTAAAACAGGGTACCTGCTTTAAAGGAAAAGTTAGAGATAGATATGATTTGGGAAAAACTTTTGCTCTCATAACAACAGACAGGCAGTCTGCTTTCGATCGAATATTGGCAACGATTCCATTCAAGGGTCAAGTACTCAATCAAACCGGTGCTTGGTGGTTCAATCAGACGAAAGATATTATCCCCAATCATGTGATTGATTTTCCTGATCCGAATGTCACCATTGCCAAAAAATGTACGCCATTTCCGATCGAATTTGTGGTTCGCGGGTTTGTGACTGGTAGTTCAAGTACTTCCCTGTGGACAATTTATGAAGAAGGGAACCGAGAATATTGTGGAATTCAATTCCCGGATGGCATGGTAAAAAATCAAAAATTACCAAAACCTGTTATTACCCCAACCACGAAAGAAGAAGAGCATGACAGAGCAATATCGCCTGATGAAATTATTGCAGAAGGGTGGATGGAGAAAGACCATTGGGAATATGCATCCCAAAAAGCACTTGATTTATTCGTGCGAGGTCAGGAGATGTCATCCAAACATGGACTCATCCTTGTAGACACAAAATATGAAATGGGACTTGATGAAAATGGTGAAATTACACTTATTGATGAGATTCACACACCAGATTCAAGCCGATATTGGATAGAGGAAAGTTTCCAAGAAAGATTAGATAATCAAAAGGAACCTGAAAATATTGATAAAGAATTTTTAAGACTGTGGTTCAAGGCACACTGCGACCCCTATAACGATAAAATTCTTCCGGAAGCACCAAAAGAATTGGTCACGGAACTTTCTGCTAGGTATATTCATCTGTATGAGACAATTACTGGCGAAAACTTTTCTTTTCCAGACCTAACACAGACCATGGAAGAACGTATTTTTAATAATCTAAAACCTTACCTTGGCTAATATAAAATTGGTCATAATGTCGGGATCAGTATCTGAAGAGTCACATGCTTAAAGAATAATTGATAACCTAGGTAAAATAGGAATCAAATGGGAACAGCATGTCACATCCGCACCCTAGCAACCATTGAAGGTTCTCATGATCCCTACGATAACCAAAATGAAGAATCATCTATTTACATTACCATTGCAGGTCGTTCAAACGCCCTGTGCGGATTTATAGGTTCAAATTCAAACCTTACTACTCTTGCCCGCCCTTGGTAGATAAAACTGACATGCTGATTAAGATACATTCGACATTTCAAATGCCTATTAACATGCTAGTTTTAACGATTTTAAACACTACAAATTGTGCATTCGCAATTTTGAGAATTTTCAAGGTTTCATTGGTAAACTAAAGTTGACCAATTTCACGCATAACTTGAGTAGAGACTTCTTCATAACTGTCCTTGGAGAGCGGATCGGAACATAGAGAATCGAAGGGTATTAAAGGACCGTAAGTGATACTCAATTTTCGACCAATCCTAGGAAAAAACATTCCTTTTCCCAAGATTTCATAACTACCCTTTATACGAACAGGTAATACTGGGCACTTGGACTTAAGCACAAGTAAGCCGAGTCCCTTTTTACCGGTACCGAGACTACCGTCTGTGCTTCTCGTTCCTTCAGGAAAGACTAGAAGGGGGTCCCCCTGCTTCAAAACTCTTAATGTATGCTTTAGCGTACCGAGATCTAACTGTCCCCGATTAACTGGAATGGAGTTCAGTCGTTTGATTAAAAAGCCAAGAGGGCCTTTGAATAGTGAATCACGGGCAAAATAATGTAAATTGCGATTAACCTTACAACCGACGAGGGGAGGGTCTAAAAAACTTAAATGATTGGAAGCAAGTATAAAACCACCAGATGAGGGTACATTGTCTAAACCATCAATTACTAACTTATGAAAAATTCTAAAGTATAAAAAAGATAATATTTGAGCGCTACGATAGGTGTAGGTGATCACAGATTATGAACTAATTGGGAAATGTGAGATAAAACCTCTTCCTTTGTTAATTGTGTCGTATCGATTATAACCGAATCATTACATTGGGTAAGTGGGGCAATCTTTCTTGTCTTATCTAAGTGATCACGGATAGAAATCTGATCTGATTCACCATCTAACTCGCGTCTTTTAGAGCGAATTGTTTCATCTGCAGTCAAAAACAACTTTAGGTCGGCATTAGGTAAGATTACTGTACCAATATCGCGACCCTCCATAACTAATCCAGAATAATGGTTAGATCGTGCCAATTCAACTTGCGATTTCTGATAGTTAAAAAGATGTAAACGTATACTGGGAATCGAAGCATAGGACGAAACACTGGAATTAATCTTATCCGAGCGAAGTATATTTTGCTGAAAACTAAAACCATTTATTGTAATGACTGATTTCTTGCCAGTAATATCTGAATTTAATTTAATTTTATTTAAATTTGGAGATTCAGCAGCATCCACAGGTGAAATATCGCTATCTAAAAGAGCTGCGGTAATCGCGCGGTAATGAGAACCCGTATCAACATGTAAGAAGTTAAATTGGTTAGATAAAAGATTTGCAGTTGTTGATTTTCCGGTACCTGCACCTCCGTCAATAGCAATAACAGTGAATTTTTTCATCAATTAAATACAGTTAGATTGGAGATGAGAGAGTACCTGAAAAAACTTAGGAAAAGTTTTTGCACAACAATTGGGATCCTGGATTCGCATCCACGATTTACCATTTTTAAATAAATCGTGAGAACCTAATATGGCAAAACACATCGCAAATCGATGATCGTCATAAGTATTGATAGAAACAGGAGAAACACTAGATAATTTATTTAAACTTGGTTGGATCGAAAGAAAATCGTGGCCCTCTTCTACATTTTGTCCCAGTTTTCGAAGTTCATTTGCCATTGCACTTACCCGATCGGTTTCTTGTTTGCGTGTATGGGCAATGCCCGAGATTCTGAGTGGAGACTGAAGAAGGGGTGAAAGGGCAGCAAGGGTCAGAAAGGTATCAGAAATATCATTGAAGTCGAAATCTCCTCCCCCGGCGATTGTATCCAGGCGTGATTCGATACCGAATTCAGATCTAGAAATACGAAATCCTATGTTTTTTACTACCTCACAAAAACCTATATCCCCCTGTAAGTTACAATTTTGAAGGTTTTGCACGACAATCTCACCGCCCACTGACAAAGGGAGGGAAATAAAATAGGAAGCAGCAGTTGCATCAGGCTCAATAGCATAATTTCCGCTTTCAATATTTAAGTTTAAATCAGGTATTAAGAATTTGTTTCCATTCTGAGTAATTTTTTGAGAACCATTCTCGGTAAATTGATGAATCATTTCTACTGTCATCTGTACAAATGGCCTTGATACAGTTTCACCAATTAAGTTAAGCCGAATTTCGCCAGGAATTAATGGACTAATTAATAGAATAGCAGATAATATTTGACTACTTGCCGAGGCATCAATCTCCCAATCTTCATTCGATAGAGCATTTGTTTTTATGGTAAAAGGGAAACAATTCTTTTCACCCTTAAACTCAAGTTTTGCACCATGTGATTCTAGCACATTGAGCAATCCACCCATCGGCCGAACCCTCATTGGCAGAGATCCATCGAGAGAATATTCACCTCCTT
>CAJQKB010000014.1 GCA_905478775.1 uncultured Opitutales bacterium
TAGTCGCCCCCATAAGGGTTAAGTGTCCACCGGCTGATGATCCCATAATACCAATCCGATCGGGGTCGAGATTCTCTTTCTTCGCCTGGTTCCGAACCATACGGATGGCCCGTTGTAAGTCTTGCCAGGCGGTTGTGTGTTTGGCTAAGTCTCCCTGTGGTCGCGGTGTGCGGTATTTCATCGTCACCACCGTCATTCCTTTTTCGTTCAAATAACGCCGTGCCGGGGTCACTTCAAATCCGTCCGGGTTATTGCCACCATAGCCTCCGCCCGAATAAATGATCTGAATGGCTTTGGTTTTGGGATCCTTGGGGAAATGCCATTCGAGGTAGGGTTGGCATTGGTTTGTCTGTACATCTGGCATTCTACCATTTGGCCAAATCGGCTCTTTGCGGTAATCACCCCGCGCCTTGTCACTTGAATAGCGAGACATCAAATCGACCTCCTTACCGAGACACCCGTCAAAATTCATCTGTCGCATGAATTCGCAGACCCGATCGAGCCAATGATCGTATGCTGTACCACTCTCTTCCTTGTTTGGATCCCCCATAAAGCCGTGTCCTCGATCGGCAAAGAGGTGGACCTCGGCTGGTATTTTCATTCTTCGGAGTTGTCGATAGATCTTGGTGGAACCAATGGGGGAATAAGGATCGGTGCCGCCGTGAAAAAGGGCCATAGGGCAGGTCTTTGAGTCAAACTTAAATACATCGGAAAGCTTGGCGTCGATCGTATTGCCACCACGCGTATTGGGCCCGGTAAGGCCGTCCGTGAGAGCATACGCGACATAGATCGGAACTGCCAAGTTGACATGGCAGGGTACCTCGTCTGTGGCATCGACAGCTTCGTAGGCAGGGGTGAGGGCACTGGTGCCAAGTAATACCGTCAGGTGTCCACCAGCGGAGAAACCAAGCACACCAATTTTTTCGGGTTCGAAACCACGCTGCTTGGCAGACTGGCGAACCAAACGTACCGCCCGTTGTCCATCCTGCCAGCCACTTTGATAAATAGGTAATCCATGGGGCCTTGGAGTGCGGTAGGTCAGGCTGACGCACACATACCCAAGATCGGTAAACTTTTTTGCGACGCGATCAATCCACCGCCAGTCACAGCAGTTCTGGTAACCGCCACCTGAAATGAGTAACATACAGGCACCATTTTTTTCGGTCGGCGCATCGAACCATTCGATGTAGGGCATAGAATGCTCCTCGCGCTTAAAACCTTCCTTTTTTACCTCCTTGGTGGTGGCAGCAATTTGCTGGGGTTGGAAATTTGGAATGTTGCCTTCCGACCATAAGGATACCCGTTCTCCGGAACAGATGAGAGAGAAAAGAAGAAAGCAGCAACTTACAGTAAATTTATTTTTCATCGTATATATTTAATAATTAGCCGGTAATTATATCGAAAGTAATTCTGGTTGGAGGCTCAACATATTTTTAACCAAATGGCGTGACAACGCATACTTTATGGCAACCGTTTTTCCAAGTCGATTGATTTATCGATGTCTGCCTGAAAGATTTTCTGAAACTCTTCGACCGACAATTTGCCACCTGGGTAAAGTAGGGGAGCCGTGTAGGCTCCACCCGTCCAGCACAGGTTACGCAGCTTCCGTTTACCTGGCCAGGTGCCTCCGTTGAGGATGGTTTTCGGTTCGGCGGGCAAGCGGTGCAGTCCTGCAACAATTTGCAGATCGGTGATTCCTTGCCAACTCGCAGGTACGGCAGGAATGCCTGTGGAGCGGGGTTTGAGATCAGATAGGTCAATGGTTATCTATTGATCTCCAAAAACATCAATTTCCCCAAAAAAGGTAGGACCGTGGACTTCAATCAATAGATAGCGAAAATATCCGATTTTTCCTTTCGAAGCAAAAATGGAACAAGCTTGTTGTGCGGGTCGATCAATATAATCCTTTACATCAAAAAAACTGTCGCTGTTTACCCGGGCTATTCTTTTCCACCCGGTATTGCTTAAGGGTATGCTGAGATCAGGTAATTCTTCGTTGCCGAGTCCATAAATCGTGAATTTTTGTGTGGCTCTGTTATTTGCTTTTTTAATTAATTGATGCTGATGCCAAGAGTAGGAATTGATTTTGTCGATGTTAATGGCCTTACCTAGGTCTATAAGTAAATTCCCAAATTTGCCTTTATTGTCTTTTTCTAAAAAAACAGACTCTTGGGGCGAATCCGGTTCGCTCTGACCTTTACCATCGAGCAGGGACAGAGGATTGACTTCCCAGTTTGACTGTTTGCGGAGTATTCCTTTCCCCACGATTACTTTTGCATTACCACGGGATGCATCGGCGTAATCATTATGACTTGGCGGTTGAATCGTGGGGAAAATAAACGATTTTGATTCATCCCCCGATTCCATTCGAGTTAAAATCTTCTGTTTGCCTGGTTCGACAAACATAGTTTCTCCCGCTTTTATAAGTCGGGGGGTATGTCCATGTTCTGCGATTAGGTTCACTTCCCCTTGAGTTACATCAAGCCGACTTAGCCCATCTGGGGCAACAGCAGCAGTAAACGCCGTACCCAAATCCACAAAGGTCGAGCTTGGTGTTTTTAGGGAAAATCCTTGAGAATCTTCAGTGTCTGCGATAACTGCTGCTCTTCCTAAGGTGAGAAAGGCTGAATTGGCTGTGTTGAGCTCAATGATTGCAGGTCCATTTAATTGGATTATGGCTCCGGTTTTAAAGTGTATGTCTGCGCTGCCAGATGATAATTCAATTCGGTCATTTGCCTGGAGAGTTCCTCCGGTAGAAACGTGTTGATTGGGGTCCATCCATCTGCAGTTTTCCAATTTTCCAAATTGTGCAATGGTTTGCAGGTTTGGTTTTTTAGAAGTGGAAGCAGAATAGAAAAGCTCAGTGTTGACAGTGAAAAGAAATACAAGCACAGCCGCGATTGATACCCATGAAGACCAATGAAAGAAAATACTCTTTTGATTTATCTCCAAATTTTCATTTTGTTTATTATTTAGGGTGTAGGGAAGGGCAGCATCGACTCGAGCGTAGGCTAAAAAATCCTTTCTAAGTTGATTGTCATTAAGCATCTTTTGCTCGAGTAATTGAATCTGCTCAGTAGTTGCCTGGGAATCAAGATAGAGCCTTATCAACTCTAATTCTTCACTCGAAGACTTCATACTAACCCCTCCTGTTTTTTTAAGTCTGCTTTGATACAATCAGCCAAAGCAATACGAATGCGATGTAACGCTTTGTATAGTGACATTGGAGTTCTACCAATTCTCTCCGCCATCTTATCGATCCTTGTTCCTTGGGAATAAGCTTCTTGAATGAGAATTCTTTGTTTTCCGGGTAATTTGGAAATGCATTTTTCCAATGCTTTCTCTTCCAAATCAAAATGGTCTGATTCATCTTCAGCATCCTTTGCCAATTTTATGACCAGTTCTTCACTAAAAACATGGCGATCCCGTGCCTTATCCCTCCTGTAGGAGAGAGCTTCAAACCGGGCAACTCCAAATGCCCAGCGCCTGAAATTTTTGGGAGAATCCAATTGATCAAATTTTCGCCAAAGCACTGCAGCCGTTCCTTGCATTACTTCTTTGGCGTCTTCTAAAGTGGGAACAAGAGAGCGTACAAAACCTCGTAATGAACTTTCTGTTTCAACATAAAGACGCAGGAATTGATCGTGCTTCTCTTTTTCTTGGGGGTTCATTCTAATTAAAACACTCCATCAGAATAAACTTTTGCCTAGAAATTTTAGATTGCTATTCCCAGCCTTTCATAAAAGCAACAATATCAGCCACATCCTGCGGAGAAAGAGCTAGTTGTTCGGCAGAGAGCATCAGAGATCGTTTCATTCGTTTAGAGCTTTTAACCTTCGACTGGGGAACCATTTGAGTAAGCCCGCCTTGAGAAAGAACAATAGCGGGATCACCCCGAGACTCAGTTATTCCATGAAGGGTAGTTCCATCCTTAAGTATGTATTCTGTCCCTTGAAATCCGTGGGCAATTCCCTGAGAAGGATTAACAATCGCGTGGATGATTGCGGAGGTGGATTGCTTGGCGGCCCACCCTTCAAGGCGTGGTCCGTAATTTGCACCTATGCCGTTCACTTCGTGGCACATCGTGCATCGCATGATACTGGTCTTTCCTTTTACTGGATCTCCCCTGAGCTTTGCGATATTATCCACCTTAAGACTTGATTTTTGAGGGGGCTCTGGAGTGCTCATGGGAACAAGTTGAATATTGTCCGGGTCGTAAATTCCGGAACTTTTGAGTCTTTTATTCAAGTCATATTGGTTCCACGCGGTAATACTTCGTTTTAAAATCCATTGAGTAATCGCATTTTTAATTCTGGTATCATTTTCACTTTGACCCAGAGTAAATAGAGCATCGGGAGCCAAGGGGTGATTGATGAAAGCGATCGATTCAATCGCAAAAAGCCTCTCTTCCATCGCAAGCTTCTGATTCTGGACTCTGGATTTTAAGTCAGTCAGTGCTTCTTTTGTGCCAAGACGCCAAGTGATTCGGGCAAAAGCTTCATCCCATTTTGACGAATTCTGTAAACCAAGATTATCTCGCAGGTAAATCCAGAGCGCACTTTCTTTTCCGCCAGCACCCAATCCAATGGATTCAACATAATTTTTATCCTGACCGTCATACCTTTTAGCTACTTCCAGCAAAACTGGGTTTGCCTGTTCTGAAGAGAAGGATCTCATGGAGAGTGCTACATCCCGACGGACTCCAGCAGATGAGTCCTTCGCCATTTTTTCAGCATAAGGAAAAAGCTTTTGCTCTGACCTACGAAGACTTCTGTAAGCCACGAGTCGATACACAGATTTTTTTGAATCCAAAAGCTTATGGACTTCTTTTAATCCTTGATTACCCAGGTAGGGAAGTAACCAGATGGCTCGTGCCGCAATATAGGGATTTTTATGATTAAGCAGAACGGATACTTTCTTGTATGCTTTCGCTCCCTGTTTTTGCAAAGCGAGAAAACCCAGGTGCCTAACATTGGGGGTGGGGCTGAGTAAGGCTTTGATTTGACCATCTATGGAGCCCAAGTTCAATTCAGGAATTGAGGGAGCAAAGTTCTTAGGGGCAATTCGGTAGATGGCCCCTGAAGAAGATTCATCCCGGGTGGCGTGTCCACCAGATCCCGGGTCGTACCAATCCGCAACATAGACCGCACCGTCCGGTCCAATCGCTACATCGGATGGTCTAAAGTGAACCCGTTCATCCCGATCCTCATCACTAACGGAAGGTGAAGTGGAGCGGGTACTTACAAAGTTGAAGCGATTCATTGAATAAGTTGCACCTTGAGGTTTGGGTTTGTACCCAAAAACTGTGTTCCGGGAAGCTTCACCAGAGAGGTAGGTACCGATCCATTTATCTCCCAAAGATCCATTTTCATAAAAAGTTACTCCAGTTGGTCCACCAGATCCATACACATCACCGGCATCAAATGTTCCGGGGTCGTCCTGTCGCCAATGAGCACGCGGAATTGCTTGGCCAGGTCGTTTGTCTGCTTGCCATTTATGCTGCCCGTCCAGGGAATAATAACCGGCAGACCCGAATTCTAAAACATAAGAATTTCGACAACTTGAATAATCATCGTTATCGCTTTGGTACATATCACCCAAAGAATTGACCACCTGTTCGTAGCTGTTTCGATAGCCATGTCCAATAATTTCCGCCTGGGTGCCATTTGGGTTCATGCGAACACTGAAACCGGAAGTCCACACATATCCATCATCACTCTTTGCACCTTTGAGCTCATGGGTTGGAGTATAAAAATATTTCTCGCTGGCTCCGCCCCGATAGTTGGTGTTCATTCGAAAGGTCTTGCCTGAATTATCGGTAAATATCGCTCCACAATTCCCGCTGTTAAAATACCATTTTCCATCTGGTCCTGAGGTAACTGAATGGAGAGAATGATCATGTTGGCGTCCGTTAAAACCGGTGAGTAGAACTTCTTTTTTGTCGACCTTTGGGTCAAACTTCAGATCCCGATTGATATCGGTATAAACGACAATGTCAGGCGGTTGAGAAATAACTATTTGGTTATCAAAAACAGAAATACCCAGAGGCGACTCCAAATATGGGTCTTGAAGAAAGACTTTGGACTGGTCGGCTATGCCGTCGTTGTCAGAATCTATCAAGACTACTATCCGGTCACCCGCGTTTCGGCGAATGCCTAGTTTTTCCCGATAGTTTACCCCCTCGGTTATCCAAATTCTACCGTATGGGTCGATGTCCATATTCGTTGGATTATACAACATTGGGCTTTTTGCCCACATGGTTACCTTTAATGTTGGGTCCACAGTAAATTTATCAACGCTAACATGATTTGATTTACTTGATGGGGGCCATGCCATGACTGACTTTTTAGGAGGTGCTGAAAAAGCAATACCTGCACTCAAACCAGTAAGCAAAAGGAAGGGGATAAAATGTTTCATTCGGAAGTGGAGCAGGGATTTATTTTTTCTTAGGTTTTTTGGGAGCCCGTGGGGGCATTCTTCCATCCGGTCCAAGAATCGGTTTTTTTCCTGGTTCCTGCGTTAACAAATCGGGAGTGGGCAATTCAATTTCCTCCGGAAAGTCTGGACGGTTTAAATTTTGATTGAGCATGGCCTTGGTAACTTTTTGTGAGGGAACTCCACCTTGTGGCACATCCATACGGGCAACCCAGGCAATGGTATTAAGAATGAGTTTCCGATAGTTATCGAGTGCCCAGTTTCGATGATAATGCCCACCAACGAATCCGGCTCCTCTTGCTCCTTTTTCAGGATCTGAACACCAGAGTAATGCTTGGGGAGTGCCCAGCTTTTCTTCTGCCTGTTTGTTCCAAAACTTAGAACTGCCATAACGAATCATATTTTTTTCAGTCGGGACTGCAGTGGCAAGGGGATAGCAGTGCTTACATTTTTCGGGGTCAGGAAAATTTAAATTCCAGTAAAATTCATCGTATGCGGTAAGTGAGCCCACCCCTCGGCCAACAGGGTGACCTTTTTGGGGTTGGATTTTCGCTACCCAGGATGGATTGACGGAAAAATCATCATCAAAGTATCCTCCGATCCAATCACGATAATATTTCTCCGCCACTTCTTTAGTGGGATGAACACCATAGTGCATAAACATAATCCCCATACCGG
>CAJQKB010000015.1 GCA_905478775.1 uncultured Opitutales bacterium
AGTACAGGATTTGAAAATTTAGCTTTCAGGTTTTTGGACTTCCAATTTGTTTCAATAAGATATTTTCCATTCGCTCGTTTTGAAATATTCCAACACTCAGCCCCTTTTCCATAACCTGCGGCAAGGAGGAATGAGTTTTTTGACAAGGCAATGGGTTGGGCAATTTGGGCATTGTTAAGAAAAATTTTCCAAGGTTTTTCCCACAATGTTTTTCCAGTTCTGGGATTAAGTCCGGCAATTTTTCCTTCGACCGCGGCAAGTAAGTGATCTTCGCCTAGCAAGCTAAGAACACTGGATGAAATGTAGACTCCGTTTCCGCGTAAATCGGACCCCCAGGCAAGTTTTCCATCCTTGGTGGAATAGGCCCGGACCGCACTTTTTTCCCCGCCCAAATTAAGTATAATCAATTCGTTCCAAATCAGCGGAGAGCAGGAAATTCCCCATTCTGGAAATTCGTAGTCTGAATCAATGGTCTTGGTCTCCCAATCCAGTTTTCCGGTCTTGGCATTGACTCGGCAAAGAACTCCGTTTGAAAAAAGAGTGTAGAGTTTTCCGTCCAGTAAAGTGGGGGTGGACCGTGGACCGGTTCCACTCATCATATCATTCCACTTGGTTTGCTGGGCTATTTTCCATTTTTTCTTTCCGTTTGAAAGGTGGCGAGCGAATAAAGTCTCACTGTTTCCATCTTGTTCGAGCGTGAAAACCGTTTGTTCAGCGATTAAAATCGATGAGTGGCCTGCTCCTGCTGATACCTTCCATAACGCTTTTGGTTTTTCTTTCCAATTGATGTCAATGCCCTGGGGAGGAATGTGCCCATCCCGGTTGGGGCCGCGATATTGATTCCACTGGCTTGCACTTTCACGTAATGGCTCTGAATTATTTACGATATTTTGACGATTCGTAGGAGCATCCTTGCTTAATCCGACATGGGGAATCATGCCCCCACGCCATTCCATATTAACACAGCCGTTGAAAAAGAATATAGAAAGTGAAATACAAAGGTGAGTACGCATCGGAAAAAAGTTTTCTGGAATTCTATCCTTCGAGCGATTTTTCAATCGCTTTAATAAGCTTTCCGGAACTTGGGGAGGTCATGCTGCCAAAACGGTCGATCGGTTTTCCATCCTTACCGATGAGGATTTTTCCAAAGTTCCATTTGATTTTTCCTTTGAGGGGACCGTTATCCCCAATAATTTCTTCGTACAGTGGATGACGGGTTGGACCGTTGACATCGATTTTGGAGTACATGGGAAAAGAGACCCCAAACTTGGTTGAGCAGAACTCTTTTATCTCGGACTCAGAGCCTGGCTCCTGCCCGCCAAATTGATTGCAGGGAAATCCACAGATTACTAATCCCTTTTCCTTGTATTTTTGGTACAGTTCTTCAAGTCCCTTGTATTGGCGGGTAAAACCGCACCTTGAGGCAACATTGACCATGAGGATCACTTTTCCCTTGTGTTCCGATAAAGAAGTTTCCTCCCCATCAATCGTTTTGAGTTTATGGTCGTATAAATTGGAAGCGTGTAAGGAGCTGATCGCAGTCATGAGTGTAAGTGTGAGTAGTTTCATAAGTTTAGATGGATTGAGTAAGTAAATTCATTTTGTTTTTTCCAGATTTTCTTTTTTTCGGGTACGAATGGGGATATGAACTTCTGACCTTTTCAAAAAACCGGGTACAAATGGACCATTCCAGTAAACCCCGTAAGCAGGACCATCTTGTTCATACTTATTATTCTTCGCAAACCATTCCATCAATTTTGACTGATTGGAAATGAAACTCTTTTCCGAATACCCTCCACGGATGCCTATGGATACGACCTTACGGGCAGGCATATTAGTAACCCTTACAGAACTACTGGACTGCAGATTTTTATTCATATCTTTTTCCCCGACAAAAAACCTCATTTTTCCAGGTTTAATATCAGCTTCAACCGGCGTGGTCATGGATACATCATTGGATGAGATAAAACGGAATAGTTTTCGAAATAATCCGTTATCTGCGTCAAAGTATGACTTACCGGACTTGGCTTCCAATGCCAAGCGGGCTGGAAGTTCGAGCACTTTGATTTCTCCAACAGGTGTTTTTTCATACATAGAATCATAAGCCAATAGACTGGTGGCTGTTAGTAAAGGAATGGATAGGAATATGAGGAAAAGCTTCACAGTAATAAATCGTTACAGAACGGACTAAAGTTCACAATATGCTGAATCGAATCCTTTAAGTCGGCAAGCAAATGCCACTATTCAGCACTATAAAATAAGAGCGAGGATTCTTTATTTAATTACCCGGAAGGTAAGATTAATTCTGGGCCCAATGGGTTTGGCAGTTCGAGGGATTTCATGCATCCAATGGTGCTGAGTCGCCCCTTTCATTAGTAAAAAACTACCGTTTTTAAGAACAATGCTTTGCTTGAGGTTATTCTCCTTGTATCGCTTGTGCCGCAGTTTAAACGTGCGCTCCGCTCCAAAACTGACCGAGCCGATTACCGGGTTTTTTCCGAGTTCTTTTTCATCATCACTGTGCCACGCCACCCGGTCCTGACCATCCCGGTAATAATTAATTAAGACCGAATTAAAGGAGATCTCTACTTCGGCCTCGATCGATCGTTTAATTTCCCTCAGTTCATCAGTCCATGGAGTAGGCTCCATGCGAATGCCGGAATAGGCATAGCTTTTGCCTGGGTCACCATACCAGGCCTCCAACCGGGGAACCGGGTTTTCCTTTCCATACATCTTAATAGTGTTTTGCTTCCATTTAATGGTATTAAGTAATTGGGGAAGGAAATTGAGAGACTTTTCCCGCGAGAAAAATTCAGGAAAATATTCAATTTCTGCATCGGGTAGATCGTATCCCATCTTACTTTCCCTAAAAAGTTCTTCGGTGAAGGAATTCATTCACTTTCAGATAATCGGAAGATGAAAAATTTACAATTTTGTTCGGCCTTTATAGGGAGGGAATAATCGATCTTTTCAATACCCAGGCCATCGGCTTGACCAAGTTGAAAATCTCCCAGGGTCAAAGAACCGTTGATCACCTGAATCCACGCATTTGGTTTATCCTGATCCGGTTGCAGTAAAACGGAATGACCCTCTTCAAGTTGACCAAATCCAAAGGTGGCATTTTGTCGAATGGGGGTGGAACCTTCACGCCCATCATCGGAGAATAAAATTTTGACCTCATTCTTCACCTGGTCTTTCCCGAGTTTTTTTTCCTCGTAAATGGGTTGGCCACCTTTTTGATTGGGTAGCATCCAAATCTGATAAAGCTCAACTTTTTCCGAATCGGATGGATTGAACTCGCTATGATGAACCCCGTCTCCGGCACTCATGTATTGTAAATCTCCGGGTTTAATAACCGAGCCATTTCCCATACTGTCCCTATGTTCGAGTTCACCTGAAATTACATAGGTGAAAATTTCGGCGTTATCATGGGGGTGATTACCAAATCCTCCTTGGGGTTGTATTATATCGTTATTCATTACCACAAGGGAATGAAAACCGGAATGTTCGGGGTCGTAATAATCCGAGAAAGAAAATGAAAATCGTGCCTGAAGCCAACCATGGTCGCGAGCACCGCGTTCGTGAGAGGGTCTGAATTTAAATTGAATCATAATGGAAATTTTCGGGAGCGGGGTGTTGTTAAATATCTAGTACTTCAAAGTTGGATATTTCTGAACTGAACTATAAAATATACTATTCCCATTTTGCACCAAGTTAGAATAAAAGATTGTATCATCTAAATCCAAGTTTCGAACCTGAAATGTAAATCGATCAAGTTTGAAATTTCTGAAAACTTAGTTTTTATTACTATCTACAACCATTATTATTGATGAAAAACACAAGAACCCACACAATTAACAAGTCTTTCACTAATCGCTTTTTAATTGATGCCCTTCGTGAAACTTCTAAGCGACTCGACCAGGAAGATGTCCAATACCAATGGGGGCATATGGGCCAGTGTAACGCCGGGCACCTTATCCAAACTCTAACTGGGATGAGCAGTCTAGAAATTGTGGAATCGGTGGATTTTCAGTTGGACGAGTGGTCAGAGCATGCAATTGATTACTGCTCGTGCACGGGTAACAAGGTGGATGACATTTTCCTTTTTATTGAAAAACATGGTTTGTCGCACTCCGATATCGTTCAATTAGAAAATTTATCCGATCGGAAGGTTTTGGGGAATTTAAATGGCGGCTTTCGTTACTTAGAAAGAAATCGACGGGAACATGTGGTAGAATACATGCTCAGTTTTGCGGATCTTCTGGAAAGTTCGTAGGATAAACCCAAGGAATCAAGCTTCACTTTCTATTCAAAAGTGAAATATGTTCCTTTTCTGTTTCCAATTCATTTTTTAATTTTTCCTCAAATTCATCGAGACCTTCCTCACTGATTTTCAATCTTCTCATGATCGATGGAGAGGGCACTTCTTTTTGAGAATGTCCGCTGTTTCCAAATTTGATTTCTTTAATCAGAGAATTTGAAAACTGAACCACATCAATCAATTTGTGAATGTCAGGATCCTCCACCTCGGTTCGCTTGGAACGGTCCTCCTCGTGGTGCCATCTGGCAACTGCTTCAACGAGGGGAGAAATTCCCCATGAATTTGCGATTTGGGCCCCCAATAGATCATGTCTAATTTTTTGATGGGTCACTTCGGTATGAAAATTACTCAGTCCTAGTTCATTCGCCTTATTTAATTCCTCACAAAAATTTTGCTGATCGTATTTTAACTTCGCCAGTTTTCCGATATCGTGAATCAGTCCGCAGGAATATGCCTGGTCAGACATTGGAAAGTGGAGAAAATCTGCGAGACTTGCACTTGCAACCGCCACACCCACACTATGAGTCCACAGGGTCTCGGGACTAAAATTATTGGTAAATTCTGCACCACTGAAAAGCGTGAGGACAGAGGTGTTCAAGGCAATCCGTTTTACTTTCTCCAATCCCAGTCTTTGCATGGCATCATCAAGGTTGGTAATTCTGGACTCTCCCTCACCCCGGTATTGTACGGTGTTTACCACCTTAAGGGTTTGTGAGTAAATAGAGGGATCCATTTTAATGATGTCTTTGATTGCGTAAAGAGCGACATTAGGGTCCGAGATAATCGTCATTAATTCATCCATGACCAAGGGAAGACTGGGGAGTTGTCCTTTCAGTGAATTTACAATGAACGTATAATCTTCGGAAGTATTTTTCATTTGTATTGAGTTTGTGCTGGATTGCCTGGGATGTAGAATAATTCTTATCTTTTTAATTTATAATGTAAAGTATCCTTAAAAGTTTTCTAATTATATGAAAGTCGTTGTTGTGGGTGCCGGGATTTCCGGTTGTGTATGTGCGTATCGCTTAGCGGAACAGGGGCATGATGTTGTTTTGGTTGAAAAAGGCCGCGGTGTGGGTGGCAGGATGTCGACCAGGAGGATGGCTGGGGCTCGAATTGATCATGGTGCACAATTTTTCACCGTGCGGGATTCTAGAATGAAGGAATTGCTTACAAAATGGCAATCCATGGACGCAGTAGTTCCGTGGTATGATTCAATTGCAGGGAGAGAAGATATTCCCAAAAGTATTCGATACCGTGGTGTAAATGGTATGACTGCTCCTGCGAAGGCTTTGGCGAGGTCTTTTTCTTTTCAAAAAGAATTTTTTGTTGATTCTATTTTCTTCGATGAAGAATGGCAGATTAATGAAAAGGGTGGGGGGAACCGAAAATTATTTGCAGATCATTTAGTACTCACCCTTCCCGTGCCTCAAATGCTGGAACTTTTTCAAAGAAGCCAATTTGAATTAGAATCAAAGGTAATGGATCAATTAGAAGCAGTACGTTACACCCGCTGTCTTGCCCTGTTGGGAATTTTGGACCGTCCCTCCTCCCTTTCTTCCCCAGGAACAATTACTCACCCGACAACGGAAATTGATTGGATTTCAGATAACCACATGAAGGGAACTTCTCCGATTCCTGCCTGCACTGTTCATGCAGTCGATTCTTACTCCCAACAATTTTGGGACGCTCCTGATGAAGAACGCGGACCTTTATTAGTGGCCGCCGCAGAAGAGTGTCTCAATGCCAAGATTACTGAATGGAAATGCCACCGTTGGGGCTTTGCCAAGCCATTGGTTACCTTTGGAGCCACTCAATACACATCCGCCTGGGACCGGTTGAGCCTAGCGGGAGACAGTTTTGGAGGCGAACGAATTGAAAATGCCGCAATGTCCGGTTGGGATGCGGCCCAGGCAATTATTGACCAAATTTAGTTTTAGAAACGGAAGCGATACCCGATCTCGAATAAAGGTGCACTCTTGATATCTTTTTCATAGAGCACTCCTCCGACATCATTTTTAATTTCGATTTCTCGGGCCACTTCAAATCCAATTCCTCCATATACTGCCTGTTTTTCTGAAAAGTTCCATTGTAATGAGGTTGTTACTTGGTACCCACTTAGGGAGAGATCCTTCTCCACCCCTGAGTCGTAGGTATTCCAATCATTACTAGAATATTTCCCATCGATTATAAAATCAATTGAATCTGTAATTGAGTATCGATAACGAAGAAAGGGCCCGGCAAAAAGAAAGTCTGAGTTTTCGGTTGGTTCCCATGAAAAACCGATTCCTGGGAGGAAGGTGTTGTCATTAAAGCCAGTACTGTAAAAAGCCCCAAAGATCCATTGGAAGGATTCACTTACCTTGTAGCGACCTCCTGCCATAGTCATATATTTCATCGCATCTCCGCTTACATGATCAAAATCACCCGATAGGCTTGGATTAAAAAGAAAAATCCACTGCAGGTGTTCAGATTGATCCAGTGCTGCAAAAATGGGGAGATCGATCGAGTTTAGGCTACTTTCATTGAGCAAAGAGCGATTCGAGATATCAAGCTTGGACAATTCGTAACGAAAGCCTGCCCCCAAAGCCCATTTTTCGGTTTTATGAAAAAAGATAGGACTCATAATCCCCCATTGGTCTATTCCTAACTTTATACCAGTACCTTCGATACTTCTATCCGGTGTGTGCGAATAAGTTGTTCGAATCGCCGCCATTTCTTTTTTGAAATCCTGGGCATGCAATTCAAAGAGGAATGGACTAATTAAAGTCAAAGCGAGAAGTAATGTTTTCATAAATTTCATATTTTTATTTTAGGAGTAAAAAAGAATCCGTCAAGGGAGGGGTTGGACATTTTTGAAGTTAACCATACAATAATCGATATGCATACGCTTACACAAACTCAGACTCTGCCTGTTGCCCGGGAAAAACTTTGGGCTTTTATTTCAGTCCCACAAAATTTGAATGAAATCACACCGCCCAAAATGGCGTTTAAGATTGTGGGTGAACTCCCCAGTTCCGCTTATGCCGGCTTACTTTTAGAATATAAGGTAAAAATCCCGGTTCTGGGTTGGACGAGTTGGCTAACCGAGATTAAATATGTAAAAGAAGGATTTTCTTTTATGGATGAGCAACGCGTCGGACCTTACAAATTATGGCTTCATACTCATACTTTGGAAGAGGTGGAGGAGGGAACCAAAATGACCGATGAAATTCGTTATCAAATGCCATTTGGGATATTGGGAACGATTGCTCATTTTCTATTTGTGAAGCGTACTTTACAACAAATATTTCAATACCGGAGAGAAAAACTAGACGAACTTTATCCTCTTTAATCAACGAGGCATTTCATGACTGATCGCTTTCTTCAATCCTTCATGCTCCAAAACTGGGAGGATTTACTTCTTTTGCATTGGCCAATTGACAAAAGCGACCTTGGGCAATCGATCCCCGATGATTTGGAAATTGATACTTTTGAGGGACAGGCGTGGTTAAGTGTGGTTGGCTTTCGGTTGAGCGGGTTGCGGATTAACCCGATTAGTTGGATGCCCTGGCCTTCTTTCTGGGAGATTAACCTGCGGACCTATGTAAAAGATAAGCAGGGTAATAAAGGCGTATGGTTTTATTCGCTGGATTCTTCCGATATATTTGCGGTTCTGGGTGCTCGGCTAATGTATGGATTACCCTACAATCTCTCTCTGACCGAAGGCAGAGTTAGTTCGAAGCGGATTACTTTTTGTTCCCGTCGAAAGTTACCCCACGCAAGAGCACGCTCGGAATTCGGAGCATCCTTTGCACCCATTCAATCGGGTACTGAATTTTCCGGCAGTACATTGGATCATTTTTTGCTGGAAAGGTACCGCTTTTGGGCAAGACGAAAGTGGGCCACTGTATCGACTTCAGCTCGTGTCCGCCATACCCCATACCAGGCGGTTCGTACCCAAGAAATCCATTACAAGGGGGAATTATTCAGTTCCCAGGGAATTGCGGAGCCTACCCACGAGGCAACGTTGGGACATTATTGCAAGGGGCTAAAGGTTCATGCTTCTGCCCCGTCATGGGCATTCTCAATTGCCGGCCAGGCAAACCATAGATAAGTGGAGTTTTCCATTCGTTGGCAACCAAAGAGGCAGGCCTCCCGTAACTCAGAAAGACTGGCGTGCTGATGAGCCCGGGTCATTGATTCTTCAATTAGATTCCAAAGAACTTGATCGTTTTGAAAGGGAGGATTTAGAGGGTTTATTCCGTGGACGATTTCCTCGATTTCCTCATGCTTTTCCTTTTTTGTCTCGGCTTTAGCAATTGCCAAAATACAGTCCGGTACTGCGTCCTTGATTAGTTCCATATGGAATTCGCCATTCGCAGATCGAGGAGAAAGTAAATTGGCGAGGCAGTACATGTTGGCGTCATACTCAGCAAATTCAACACAGCGCTCTGTCACCGGCCCATCAAAGAAATGACCACACCGAACTTTTCCCTGGGATGAAAAGTAGGCGTGTTCTGCACCCCACCATTTAGTCTTGAGTAATCCGGCACTGTGCAGTCGAAGTTTTTCATCCTCCACCAAGCGGGGAGGGTCAATATCTCCAAAAGATGCCCGCATGATTTTAAGTTGATCCCGGCAAAGATAAAAGAGACGGCGGACATCTCCCATCGCAAAAGAATCTCCTTTTAATCGATCCGAGAAAAAACTGAGAGAGGGCATCGAAGAAAGGAGTGACCGTTGTACGGACTGAGCAACTGGACGGTCATCTTCAATTGAATGTGAAAGGAGAGAGTCAACGGACTGGGAAAAAGAGGGGCTTTTATGAAGCACTTTTTGCAGTCCTGACATGTCACCCGCGGCTGCATTGGAGTCGCCCGCGACTAAAGGACTGAGTACTAGTAAATCTTCGTATAACTGATAGAGTTCATCTTGCACCTGCAAACTTTGAATCTCTTTGAGCGGAACACAGCCTCCGCCTCCCTGGTATCGCTCGTCTTGACGGGAGAAATTCCTATGAAGCTTTTGAATGGATTCAGAACTTAAGAAAGAATCAAAGCATAAGCTCGGTTGGCAATTTTCCAAAATTCGACTGCGGACTTCCTTCCCCAAGGATTTTGGCTTGGAGGAAAGGGCAAGGTTGGCACAGTCTTCCTGGGCCTGGGCCAATGAATTACGTGCTTCATCGTTTTCTTCTAACATTGCCTCGAAGAGCAATGATTCTTCTTTCGGCAGAACACCAAGGGTGTAATCGAGGGCTTTTTGAGTAAGTGTGTCCAAGGAGGTAAAAAATTAATTACTATTGTGTAGGCGGGATATTCTCAAATCAATCTGCATTTTTGATTGGCTTAAAAAAACGGGAACTAAATTTGGGTTCATAGTCGGAGGGTGGATAATGAATTGCGGAGTTTTTCAATCGCCAATCGTGTTCTCGATTTAACTGTGCCCAGAGACAAATCCAATCGTTTGGCAATTTCCTGTTGGTTCATGCCCTTGAAATAACTCAGCTCGATGACTCGTCTTTGTTCTTCAGGGAGGTGAGTAAAGGCACGGTGCAGATGTTCATGTTCATCCGATGCGGTTGCTTTCTCCGCTCCGTTTTTATCCATTTGATCCGGTCGACTGGACAGGATTTCATCGGTTTCTCCACGATCCAGTCTCCTTTTTCTGGAACGATAGCGGTCAATACTTCGGTTTCTTGTTAGGACTAGTAACCAACTGCTGAATTTACCTTTAGCGGGAGAATAAGCCTCGGGTTTTTTCCATAGAATGGAAAAAATATCCTGAATAACCTCCTCCGCTTCCCAGCGATCTCCCAAAATTTCAATCGAAAGTGAAAACATAACCTTGGCAAATCCGTCATACAACTCCTCGAAAGCCGAGATGTCGCCATTGTGTATCCTTTCCCAAACCTCATTTTCTATTTTTTGCATTTGATTGCGGTAACCAAGTTATAAATTAATGCCCACCTAGAGAATGTACCGCAATCGATTTTTTGTTTTTTCTTTTATTATAATTAGTTGAAGTCATGCTCATCAGTTCTGCTTAAGCGAGACTGGGAAAGATTTTGTCTTCGAAATTAGAAAGTAGAGGGGTATTCGCTTATTGTTCCACAATTTGATGAGCTTTTAAATGATCGAGGCTCACCACTGCGAGCGCGGATTCCTCGCAAGCAGCCAACCGTACTTTTGGCGGTACCCCCGCCTCGAAGGCTTCCTGCCAACGTGCGGCACAGAGGCACCAACAGTCGCCATCATTAAGTCCGGGGAAGTTGTATTCTGGCATCGGGGTGCTTAAGTCATTCCCCATTGATTTACTGAATGCCAAGAAAGCATCCGTCATTTGGGCGCAAATTACATGTCGGCCACCATCATTGGCATCGGTTTCACAACTCCCATTACGATACCATCCAGTGTTCAGACGGGTACAGCAGGGTTGTAAGGGTTCGCCCAGTACATTTTTGGGGCCTTCATTATTAATTGGTGCGATCATTGGAGTTCAATCAATGGGATTATTCTTTTATCACAAGCAAGAAATTATTCATGTCCTTCAAATTAGTATAAAAAGTTTAGCGTTTTTATAAAAATTAATGCGGTAAATAACTAGCTTGCCATCGCGAGGGCGTAGCCCGTGGCGATCCACTGTGCTTCAATAACTGAATGGACAAACTCGAAAGCGTCCATCGAGATACGATGGGTTCCCGCGTCGCTCCTTCCGTTCGTTCCTCGCAATGACAAAGTGCCGCGAGTTTCTCGTTGGTAAGTCTTTGTGCGGTTCGCTTTTTAGTTGTTGGCATAAAATAACTTCATTTCCTGCGTGACCCAATTTAGAAATTCCTACAACCTGGGTATTGAAATGGCAGAATTTTTATCATCGTTCTCGGGTTGGCTCTGGGGTAACCTACTTTTTATACTGTTGGGTGGTGGGGCATTTTTTGCCCTTTTTTCCCGTTTTTCTCCCTTTCGATACCTTGGGCACGGCCTTCAATTGCTCTTTGGGAAATATCAGGAAAAGGATGCGCCCGGCGAGGTTAGTCATTTCCGTGCTCTTTGCAGTGCCCTGTCGGGAACGGTAGGGATGGGAAATGTGGCGGGAGTGGCAGTTGCGATTACTCAAGGGGGGCCGGGAGCTTTATTCTGGATGTGGGTCTGTGCACTGCTCGGAATGGCGACCAAGTTTTACACCTGCTCCTTGGCAGTGATGTACCGGGGGAAGGACGAAAACGGGGTGGAGCAGGGCGGGCCAATGTATTTTATCCGAGAAGGACTGGGAGAGAAGTGGAAACCATTGGCGGTCTTTTTTGCCGCATGTGGAATGTTTGGATGCCTGCCTCTTTTACAATCCAATCAACTTACTCAAATCGTACGTTCGATGTTTTTCGAACCACAGGGCTGGTTTGTGGGCTCCGAGAATACCGTACAGGCTGGGAATGCTTTGTTTGGTCTATTGCTTGCGGTTCTTGTCGGGATGGTGGTGGTCGGTGGAATCAAGCGGATTGGTGCCTTTGCCGCCCGGCTTGTTCCCGGTATGGTTCTATTGTATGGGGGAACTTCACTGGTAATTATTTTACTCCATGTCGATCGAGTTTTTCCTTCTCTTAGTCTGATCTTATCCGATGCCTTTACCGGGCAGGCAGTGGCAGGAGGGGCGTTGGGAATGGTAATTGTAACAGGGGTCCGCCGGGCTGCTTTTTCCAACGAGGCCGGAATGGGGACCGAGGCGATGGCCCATGGAGCGGCTAAAACCAAGGAGCCGATACGGGAAGGCTTGGTCGCGATGTGGGGTCCCGTGATTGATACTTTACTTATGTGCACACTCACCGGACTGGTTCTGATGGTCACTGATGTGTGGAGATCGGGTGAAGGGGATGGTGTTCTACTCACCACCCAGGCCTTTGAACAGGCATTACCCGGAGTTGGACCTTACCTGTTGCTCGCCGGTGTGCTTTGCCTGAGCTTTTCATCGATGCTTGGATTTTCCTATTATGTGGTTAAGTGTGGATGCTTTCTTTTCGGGCAAAAGGCACGACTGCCCATGCTCGGCTTTTATCTGCTCACTATTATCGTCTCTGCTGTTGCCACAATGGCGGAGATTATCAATTTTTTGGATATCGCCTTTGGGTTAATGGCAATTCCCACGATTTTATCAAGTATGCTATTGGCTCCCCGAGTGAATGAGGCGGCCAGGAAGTATTTTGCCGGCTTGAAGAAGGCCTAAGTAAGCGAAGGAATTTCCTACGCGTTCATTGCATGCAG
>CAJQKB010000016.1 GCA_905478775.1 uncultured Opitutales bacterium
CAAGAAACTGCTGATCCTCGACCCGAGCGTTTGGCACAAATCTTGGGTTGCACTGAAGAGGATGTGGAGAGTGAATTGGAAGAACTTCGCAAAAATAAAACCTTGCTTGGTTGGATGCCCTTGTTGAACCCAACTCATCACGATTTAGAACAGGTTCGTGCTGTAATCGAAGTTAAAATAAGCCCAGAGCGGGAGGGCGGGTTTGATCGAATGGCAATGAGAATTTCAAAGTTTGAAGAAGTTGAATCCTGTTATTTAATGTCAGGTGGGTATGATTTACTCGTATTTGTTACCGGAAAGAACCTGAGATTCGTTGCCTCTTTTATTTCGGAGCGCTTGGCCACTATTGATGGAGTGCTTTCAACTGCCACTCACTTTCTCCTCCGCCCGTACAAGGATCATGGTCACATTTTCGAGGAAGAGTCCGAGAATCAAGAAAAACCTTCAGTCAGTCCCTAGAACAGAATGAATCCGGAAAATTTCATTGCTGATCATATTAAAAGCTTACCTCGTTCTGGAATACGAGATTTCTTTGCGATTGTATCAGAAATGCCCCAAGCGATTTCTTTGGGAATTGGAGAACCCGATTTTGTAACTCCCTGGAAAATTAGAGAGGCATCCATATTTGCTCTTGAGCAGGGAAAAACATCATACACTGATAATCGTGGTCTCCTTTCGCTCCGGAAAGAAATTTCTAAGTATTGTGCCTCCTTTTTCGGTCCTGAATATGATCCGGTTTCGGAAATTTTAGTAACCGTTGGTGTTTCCGAGGCTATCGATATTGCCCTGCGTTCGATTCTCAATCCAGGCGACAAAGTTTTGTACCACGAGCCATGTTATGTCTCCTATGCACCAAGTGTTACCCTTGCATTTGGCGAGGCGATCCCCGTTGCAACAACTCCCGGGCAAGAGTTCTCTCTCGATCCTGAAGCCTTCGAAAAAGCGTGGCAACCAGGATGTAAAATTTTGATGCTTAATTTTCCTACCAACCCAACTGGTGGTACTGCGGATCGGGAAAAGTTGGAACGCTTAGCAAAATTTGCCAAAGACAAAGACTTAATCGTGATCAGCGATGAAATCTATGCGGAATTAACTTACGAGGGCGAACATGTAAGCATTGCATCACTCCCCGGAATGAAAGAACGAACCCTCTTGTTGCATGGGTTCTCGAAGGGTTTTGCTATGACTGGATTTCGGGTTGGTTTTGGTTGCGGTCCAGATTGGCTCATTGATGCGATGATGAAAATCCATCAGTATTGTATGATGTGTGCTCCAATTTTAAGTCAGGAAGCAGCGATTGAAGCCCTGGTGAATGGTTCGGAAGATGTGATGAGAATGCGTGATCAATATCATAAAAGACGAGATTTTGTAATTCGTCGATTTAATGAAATCGGATTAAGTTGTCATCTGCCAAGGGGTTCATTTTATGCCTTTCCCGATATATCGAACACTGGCCTAAATGAAACTGAGTTTTGCCATCGTTTACTTCGAGAACAAGAAGTGGCAGTGGTTCCCGGTACTGCCTTTGGGGATCATGGGGTCAATCATGTAAGGGCAAGTTTTTCCACTTCTTACGAGAAATTAGTGGAGGCGACAAATCGGATGGAATCATTTGTTGATTGCCTTGATTCTGAAAACGCCCACTCTGCAGCGATTTAATCCTCTTCCATTTATTTTTTAAAATGCTCTCATTATGAGCCTTACACAAAGTGTTGCAATTGTTGGTCGCCCTAATGTGGGTAAAAGCCGTTTATTTAATCGACTGGCAGGTCGACGCATCTCCATCGTACACGATCGCCCGGGAGTAACTCGGGATGTTGTGGTAGCGGATAGCCCGGAAGGCTACACATTAATGGACACCGGTGGGATTGGAATGCAACCAGAAATGACTTCTGTGGAAATTCAGGATGCGACTGAATACCAAGCTGATTTCGCAATTCATGCATCAGATTTATTATTATTTGTAGTGGATGGCAGGGAAGGTTTAATTCCCCTCGATGAGACTTTAGCCCGAAAATTCAGGAAAATGGGCAAAGAGCCGATTTTAGTGGTTAATAAATTAGACGAACCTGAAAAAAATTATTCGATTTCCGAATTTGATCGTCTTGGTTTTAAAACGGTGGTGGGAGTGTCTGCGGAACATGGTGGTGGATTTGAAGAGTTGATTACCACGATTCAATCGAAGATTCCAATTAGCAATATTCTACCGATTGAGGGGGATAATGATAGGACTCGTATTGCTTTTATCGGCCGACCCAATGTAGGGAAATCATCGCTGTGCAATCGATTGCTTGAAATGGATCGCTTAATTGTGAGTGATGTACCGGGAACTACTCGAGAAACTGTTGAGTTAGACTTGGACTTCAAAAGCGAAAATTCAGAAGAGGATTGGAAGTTTAGATTATACGACACTGCCGGTTTAAAACGGCACAAAAGAATTGATAGTTCACTTGATTTCTTTTCTTCGGTACGGACTAAAAAGGCGATTGAATCTGTAGATGTAGTTTTCCTTGTCCTGGATGCGAGAGAAGGCGTGACCAAGCAGGATAAAATCATGGCAGACCATGTTTTAAAAGAGGGAAAAGCACTTTCAATCCTAGTAAACAAATGGGACTTGGCATTAGACGGGTTTCGAAAGGACCCACTTCCTGGTTATGAGGATGAAAAGGATTTTAGAAAGAGTTATTTAAAATCAATTCGTAAAGAACTATTCTTTCTTCCCGATTCTCCAATTTCTTTTGTTTCCGCACTCACCGGATACTCGATTAAAGACTTTTTACAAGTCGCCCGCGACCTAGATGCACGAATGGATAAAACGCTTTCAACTTCTGCATTGAATAAAGTAATTGGTGAAATGTGGGAGCATCGACCTCCTGCTAAAATTAAGGGAAAACGCTTTAAAGTCTTTTATGCGGTTCAAGTTGAGAATCGTCCATTTCGAGTCAAACTTTTTTGCAATCGTGAGGAACGATTAAACGATCAATATCGTCGGTATTTGGAAAAAGGTATTCAGCAGAAATTTGGACTTTCTGGATGTCCCCTTAAATTTTCTTTAGCCGGTAAAGAACAAAGGTATCAGGAAGAGAAAGTCTAACCTTTAAAAATATTCTCCAAAAAAGCCGTCTCGACGGCTTTTTTTGTGCCATTTTCGTTGTCCGATAGATTATTTTACCTTTTCCTGTTGTCTTAAATGTCTAATCAAATTTACAGGGTTGCATTCTTTGGATCAGATGAGATTGCTTTACCATTTTTAGAATATTTGCATAACGAATGTAATTTCGTTCGCTTAAGTGCTGTGCTTACTCAGCCTGACCGCAGGTCGGGTAGGGGGAGGAAAATGTCAGAGAATCCAATTAAGAGTTGGGCGAAAGCTCGTTCCGTTCCTTGTCGAAGTCCGGACAAACCCTCAGGTGTGGAATGCAATTGGCTCCAAGAAGAAAGAATTGATTCCATTTTAGTGATGGCATACGGGCACATTTTAAAAAATCAATTTTTGGACGTGGCCCCGACAGGGTGCTATAATCTACACGCCTCACTTTTACCCCAATATCGTGGTGCTTCCCCGATAGAGACTGCCATTGCCATGGGTGAGACTAGAAGTGGCGTTACCCTGATGCGCATTATTCCTCGTATGGATGCCGGTCCGATTGTTGATTCTGAATCGATTTCTATCTCGAGCACAGATACAGGACCTAGTTTGCGCCTCAAACTTTCCCAATCGTGTGTCCCGCTCATTAAAAGAAATATTGCCAGCCTTGTTCAGGGAAAAGCGGAAGAGTTTACCCAAGTGGAAGAGGAATCAAGTTATTGCCGGAAACTCAATAAAGAAGATGGAAACCTAAATTTTTCCTCTACGGCCCAAGTATTATCAAATCGAATTCGTGCATTTCAAGCATGGCCAGGATGTAGTTTTTTCCATGATGGGCAGAAATTTAGAATTGGATCAGCGGAACCGAAAAGTGATCCTGATTTTCTGCGGGAGGGAGAAACAAAAAGAGATGAAGAGGGCAATTTTATAATTGGTACAAAGCACGGTGTTCTTCGGATTTTGGAAATTCAAAAACCGGGCGGTAAAATGTTAAAAGTCTCTGAATTTCTTCGCGGTTTCAACTTTCCATTTGGAGAAATTCTTGAATCCCTTGAGATGAAGGATTTGACCCACTAGTTAATTGGATTTCTGATTTTCTAAAAGATTTCTTGCTTCAATTTAGGAAATATTTAGTTTTGATATTGGTGGTAGGTAAAATTCATAATTTCTTCGTTCAATATTCCCGATTGGGTTTCCATGTAATCATTTTATATTTGGTTCTCCTTTTTGCACCCAGTATTTCATTCGCTGATATTACGGTTCGGGTAGCGAATTTAAAGCAGGACATGGAGTTAGTAACGAGAGAACTAGCGGGACTTCGTACAGAAGTGGAATTGCTAAGGAGAGAAAATGCTCAGTTGAAAGTACAGTTAGAGCATTCCACTCGAAAACAATCTTCCAATGCAGGGGTTTCGAGCGAGGTTCTTCAAAGGATGAGCGAGCGTATGAAACAACTGGAATTCAAATTACTTCAAAGCGAAAAATCCCAGCTTACCTTGCAAAAAAGCATTGATTTGAAAATGACTGAACTCATTACCCAAATGAATAAAGGTTTTGACCAGGTTCAATCTTCTCCTGCTAAACCAGCACCAGTTCCTACATTTAATCAGGATTACCCCCAAACAGGGTTTGTACACAGTGTGGAAAAGGGAGAAACAATTTCCAGTATCGCCCAAAAATACAAGTCAAAAACCAAATGGATTATTAATGCAAATCAGATTGTAGATCCCAAAAAAGTATTTATTGGAAAAGAACTATTTATACCCCAATAATGTCAAATTTATGGCAAAAGCATCATCAAGGTTAGGTCGAGGGTTAGGTAGTTTGATTGCAGGAGGAACTGCAGCAAAAGTGGAGGATGTTTCTTCTTCTAACCCAACACTTTCACCCATTTCCACACAAAAAGAGTCTATCAGAAATTCCTCTGACATCGTAGATAGCGATTCAACTAATGATTCAGACGAAGAAAACTTGTTTTCCATACCGATCGATTCGATTGTTCCCAATCCCTATCAGCCTAGGAAAGTAATTGATCCCGATGCTATTCGCGAATTGGCTTCCAGCATTGAGTCGGAAGGACTTTTACAGCCCATAACGGCAAGAAAAGTCGGTGATTCCTATGAATTGGTAGCCGGAGAAAGAAGATGGCGTGCGCATCAATCCTTGGGGCGAAGTACAATCCTTGTACGGGTTCTCAAGGCAACCGATATTTCCTCCGCTTCTTTATCTTTGATTGAAAACCTCCAACGAGAAGGACTTAATCCTGTTGAGGAGGCAATGGGGTATGACTCGCTTGTAAATGAATTTAACCTTACACAAGCTCAAGTTGCGGAACGGGTTGGGAAAAGTAGGGCACATATCACAAACTTTCTACGATTATTACAGTTAGATGAGGAATTAAAGACCTTACTTTCCTCCCAAAAATTAAGCATGGGACATGCAAAAGTCCTCCTCGGAGTGGAGGATGAAAAAATAAGAAACCAACTCGGAAAACGGGTTGCTTCAGAAGGCTGGACAGTTCGCCAATGCGAAAAGGCAGTAGCAGAGATTCGAAATCCTCAACCAATCTCTAGGCAATCAAGTATTCAGTCTACAAAACTATTTTCTAATTTTGCGAAAATTTCCCAAGACTCATTAAAAAGAAAAGTCGCGATCAACTGTGATCCATCAGGGAAAGGAAAACTAAGCCTTTCTTTTGAGGATGAAACAGACTTGATTGATTTACTGAAATCACTTGGCGTTTCGATTAAGTAAACAAGGTTGCCTTTTTGTTATTAAAAGGTCATAAATTTCTTTTTCGTTTTAAAAATGATTGTTTTTCTTACTACCTTTCTAATTTTAGTGTGTCTCGTCGTGGTGCTTCTCATCATGATACAACGTACCTCCGGAGGAATGGGTTCTGCCCTTGGTGGAGGTGCGGCAGACCAAGTTTTAGGTGCCGGTTCAGCCGCACAATTAACTAAAATGACAGTTTGGGGAATCCTAGGCTTTTTTGTTTTATCGTTTGCACTTTACGCATTTTATCAGAGCGAGGCTGGTGAATCTGACGAACTAAAAAGGTTAGGCACAGGCACCCCTGTTCTACAGCCGAATCTCATCCCTCCAGTTTCTGAGAATACTCCGGCAGAGGCAAAACCTCCCGAACCATCGGTTGTTGTTGATGAGCCAGTGGTTCCCGCTGTTAAGGAGACATCCGTTGTCAGTGATTCAGTGTCAGAAGCAAATACCAGCCAGTAGGGAGTTTTTTCCCTTTTTTGCGCGTTTCTTTTTTTTCTGCATCCTAGCAAGTTTTATTTCACTCAGTTCATTGAGTGGAAAAAAATCTTTCCCGGCACGTGGTTTTGCCAAAATACTGACTGAAAATGAAGCGGCGATTCGCCTGGGCAGTTATCGTTCCTTTATTGGCCGGGATTTAAATAATACAAATTTTCATCAAGCTTATGCCTTTCGTTTCCGCCTTAGGCACATGCCTAGAAGAGGAGATGAATTTTCCCGTACTGGTACTCTGTATGGCTTTGCATTAGGGCATGGATTATCGCGAATCGATCTAGATTCAACAGAAACGGAACCACATTCCAGGAATTTCCTTTTGCAAAATGGGCTGACTCCACGGGTATGGGTCTATTCCTCTCACTCCCGAAAAACTAGATTGTTAGAAAAAGAAGAACTTTTTAATCCACTCATTTTCGGTATGAATCAATCTCCGTTTGACTTGTTAATGCCCTTTGTATTTTGGAATGCCAAATATGTTAAATCTGGAAAAGTGGCAGGAAGGCCCTCCCATCTCTATTCGTTTACATCTCCGCAATGGGTCGAAAGTACCAGACCAGATTTAACTACGGTAGTAATGGCATTGGATGATAACTATGAAGCCCCATTGCGAATTGAAACATTTGGCCAATCTAATGTAGCAGAACGTACCTTTATTTTGAATAGTCTCAAGAAAGTCTCAGATCATTGGATCGTCAAATCCCTTGATTATAAGGATAGGCAGACCCGCTCCAATACACGATTTGAAGTGACTGCAGCTGCCTTGAATTTAGACCTCGACCCTACGCTCTTGACAGCAGCTGGATTGAAAAGCCAACCCGTGGTTCCAAATGAAGCATTTGTTTCTACAAAATAGGCAAATTAAAGAATTTAAATTAATGAGCTTGCTCGTTTTAAATTATCAAATACTACTCGGCAAATAACTTATGAAAAACGGATACTTATCAACTTGGGCAAAAAATGTTTCTCCTTCTCCTACTTTGGCAGTGGATGCAAAGGCAAAAGCACTTAAAGCGGCGGGAGAGGATGTTTGTGGATTCGGGGCAGGGGAGCCTGACTTCGATACTCCTTCCTTTATTAAAGATGCCTGTGCACAGGCGCTTGCTGAGGGGAAGACTAAGTACGCACCAGCGGCTGGAATTCCTGCTCTTCGTGATGCCCTGGCCCAAAGGTATGTGGAGAAAGGTGTATTGCCTGACAACAGCCCAAGTCAAATAATTGTGAGCCCGGGGGGTAAATATTCATGCTATCTTGCCATTCTTGCCACATGTGGGGTAGGGGATGAAGTTATCATACCGGCACCCTATTGGGTTAGCTATCCAGAAATGGTTAAATTAGCGGGAGCCACTCCCCGAGTAGTTTTTGCAGGAGATGAACAAGGTTTTAAAGTTTCCCCTGAACAAATTGAGGAAGTGCTTTCGCCCGCATCTCGAATGATTATTCTGAATAGTCCCTCTAACCCGACCGGTTGTTTGTATAACCGGAAGGAAATGGAAGCGATTGTTGAATTAGCTTGTAAGCACGATCTTTTGATCATGTCGGATGAAATTTATGAATACCTGCTTTACGATGAAGCAGAACACTTTAGCCCTGCTTCTTTTAGTGAGGAGGCAGCTGCCCGTGTTATCACAGTTTCTGGGTTCAGTAAGACATTTTCTATGACTGGCTGGCGCTTGGGCACCTTGGTTGCCAATCCTGAAATTAGTAAAGCGGTGGCTGATTTACAAAGTCAGACTACTTCAAATGCGACTACATTTGCGCAGTTCGGTGCCTTGGCTGCTATGGAAAATTGGGATAAGTCGATGCAGGCGGTAGATGAAATGCTTGTTCATTTTGATCGTCGCAGGTTGAAGTTGTTAGAAGGTTTACAGGGTACTCACGGTATTACTTGTCAACGGTCAGAGGGTGCGTTTTATCTTTTTCCTAACATTTCTTCCTATGGATTAAGTTCGGAGGAGTTCTCTGCCCGATTATTAGAAGAAGAAAAAGTAGCAGTCGTCTCTGGACATGCCTTTGGGGCAGAGGGATATATTAGGTTAAGTTATGCAACATCCGACGAAATAATTGAAAAGGGATTGAAACGAATCCAAAGTTTTTGCGGTAATTTATAGTAATTATTTTTAATCAATAA
>CAJQKB010000017.1 GCA_905478775.1 uncultured Opitutales bacterium
CTGCGTATAATGGCCATGAAAGGATAAAATAAAAATGGTACCCGGAGAGGGGGTCGAACCCTCACTTCCTTGCGGAAACTGGATTTTGAATCCAGCGCGTCTACCAATTCCGCCATCCGGGCAACTTAGTTATTAAAATGATCGCAACTTAAGTTTTTTGCAAGAACCGAGTTTTACGAATGTGTTCATCCGTCTTCCGACTGGCTTGATCTTGTAACAGGCTTGAAAGGCACCCTGTTTTTTATGACATTGCTAATGCTAATATATTGAGAAGTTAACCTGAAATATTAAAACCCCCAATGTTTCCGAAATTCCTCCATTTTTATAATGGCATGCAAACTCTTATTTCGGTTATACTTAATTTGTGTCTAAAATAAAGTTAATAGAGACCTTAAAGGATTTAAAAGAAAACAGGCGGTTGAGCTCAGAGTCAGAAGAAATTCTAGCTCCTTTTATTGGTCAATCTTTCACGCTGAGTTTTCGATTTTTGAGTTCTTCCCGATCTTTTACTAATCGTCACGATCCTCGGTATTCAAATGGGCAAACCCTAATCGGAGAATTTATAAATTCTAATTTGGAGTGTTCCATTATTTTTTCGCCCGATAAGAATTTATGGGTGGATGGGTTGGATGAAAAGGAAGAGTTCGACTGCGATGTTGTTGTACTCGAGTTGGATAATTTATATCAGCGGGTCCTTTTTGGTCAGTTGTTCAACGAAAAACCAGCTGATTTAACCGATATTGAGGCTGGATCTTTGCCTGAACATTCTTCGATTGGAAATGAAAACCAGCTGATTGATGAATCTAACCTGGATGCGGTTACCGAGGCAGAGACTCTCGTAGAAAATAAGAAAACTGATGGCACTATTGAATCGGTTGATAAGAACGAGACAGTTAGTGATGAAAATTTACCCCCCCCCATATCAGATCTAAAAACCCACGAGGTTGATATTGCTGAAGTTGAAAAAGAGGCTCAAAAAGTTGAATCAGTTGGGGAAGGAAATATTGATTCCCCCATTCCTAAAACTCCCGAAAATAAAGAAGATAGGAAGGAGGTCCAATCTGAGGAGCAGATACAGGTAGATCCTTTGCCAGTTCTTTTAAATCAACCGGTTGATGGAGAAGTACAACCGCCCCCTCTCCCCGGACTTCCGTCAGCAAAAATACAGCGGGAATATGACTATTTTGAAGTGGAACGAATTCGAAATAAACGCTACGAGCATGGTGCTGATTCTCTTACTCCCGAGGAAGAGGAAATTCTTACTCATGACCGTGTCCAAAATGCCAGCTCGCGAAAGAAAAATCTTGTCGAAAGTCAAAATGTCCTGAACAAGGGGGCTCGCCTATTTTTTGGGATCGTTTTTATTTTTGTCAGTCTGAGTTCGTTTTCATCTGACTCGGTTTTTGTGGGCCTTATCCTGTTGGGAGTTTCAGGATATTTATTAAAACCTTTTGTTTCAGATTTACTTTAAAATCGATGTATTGAACGGTCGTATTTTCGAGGGTCTAGAAAACCTCATGCAAATGAATTAGTAGGAGTACTAGACTCGGTACCACTTTTTACGACGTTTGCGGTCCGTTAATTTATTGGCTTCTTTGTCGCCGACGAACACTTCCTTCTTGGGATCCCAAGTTAGCTCACGGCGCAGTTCGTAGCCAATATTGCAGAGTTGGCAAAGAGTCGCGGTTCGGTGACCGGCTTCCACATGTGCCACCGGTAATTCACCAGAGTGAATACAGTCGAGCCAATCATCGTGATGGTTCTTCGGTTGGCGAAGACTAACCGTTGTCTTGAAGTCCTTGATCAAATGTTCGGGATCTGATTTCCAGGGTCCACGGTCCACCCAGATGGTGCCTTCCGTTCCGTAAAAAATGGTCCCACTTTTCCAGTCGGGGGTATTGCCATGAATCACCTCGACCCCATTGGCGTAAATCATTTTAAGGTCCCTAGTACCTTCCTTCGGTGGAATGATTTTTACAGGACCTGTATTGTCGGCATCCATGGCCCATTGTCCAATATCGAAGTGATGAGCACCCATGTCCGCCAGTCCACCGTTGCAATATTCGCGGTATCTTCTCCATGCAGGGAAGTGGTTATGGACATCATCTGGGCAAAGAATTTTGTTATATCCACGAGTGGGGGCGGGTCCTTGCCATGCATCCCAGTCGATTCCATCAGGGATGGGCTCAGTGGGAAGGTTACAGGGGACAGGCGGATTACCCACACAGACACGAATTTTCTTCAGTTCCCCAATCGCTCCACTCCGGATCATTTCTACAGTGCGGCGAAATTTTCCTCCGTACTGTGTCCGTTGTTGGCTGCCAGTTTGGAAAACAATTTTATTTTCTTTAACCGCTTGTGCCATGGCACGACCTTCTTTAATCGTTAGGGAAATCGGTTTTTCACAGTACACATGCTTTTTCGCCCGGGCCGCACGTATGGTTGCTTCACCATGCCAGTGATCCGGTGTTGCAATAAGGACGGCATCGAGAGATTTGTCTTCGAGTAGCTCCAGATAATCATTGGTAATTGTTAATCCCTTCCAGTTTTTACTGGGGGTATTTTTGGAATACTGTTTTTCGATCAGATCCTTGGTGTGCTTAGTGCGAATATCAGCAATCTCAGCAAATCCGGTAATTTGAGCCCGTGGATTACGAACTAGGAAATTAGCATGGCCACGACCCATTTTCCCGGGACCTATAATGGCTATGTTGATACGGTTATTAGGAGATGATTCTCCTTTAGCCGACCAAATGTGTGAGGGTAAAATAAAGGGAGCGGAAGCGAACGATGCCTTTTTAAGGAAAGATCTTCGAGTAGTCATAAGCGGGTTCAGTTGTGATTTAATAAATTATTGGATTCGTAATGAAGTAAATGGTGAAAACAGTACCAAGAATTTTAATGATTTCCGCCTAGGTCAACCTTAAGGAATAAATTCCTTCGCAATTTTATTTACAGGTCTTCGAAAAGAATTTCATCTGCGTCTTTCCACAATTGCTCGATCGCATAATTATCTCTTTGTTCCTGGGAAAAGATATGCACCACAAAATCAATGGCATCAATAACCAGCCACCCACTTGGTTGAAATCGATCTTTGGAAAATAATTCAACCTTGTTCTCCTTGAGAGTTTTCTCCACATTATCGCGGAGTGCTTTGATGTGCGGATTCGAATTACCGGTCGCGATAATAAAGCAGTCAGTCAATGTAGACTTCGCTCCAAAGTAGAGAAGTTTTAAATCTTCCCCTTTTTTATCGAGCAGTGCATCACAGGAAATTTTTAGATTTGAAAGCAATTCAGCTTTTTCTTTGGGGATAACAGTGGTCATTTGTAAATTGATTTATGAATGGTTGGGGTTTTGATTAATAAATGGATAGGCGGCGGGCGGAATTAAGTGATCTACTGACCTGCCTGCTTTAAGACGTTTTCTAATTTCAGTGGAGGAGCAGTCAATCAATTCGTTCTTTACGAGTTGGTAGGACAGTTGAGGAATAGCGGGTGGGGTTACTTCTTGCCCATTTCTCGAAAATACAAGGAATTGACAATGCTCGGCCAATTCTTGGTGGAATTTCCACTCTTGTAAGCGATTAAACTGATCGGCTCCCAATAATAGTAATATAGTAGAGTCTGGATATTGGAGCTGCACCTCTTTTACTGTTTCGTAGGTGTAGCATGTTTTCTGTTTCTCAATTTCTAATTTACAAATTTCGAACCCGGGGTTCTCTTGGGCGATTTTTTCCAAGATTTTCAAGCGCGTTTTGGTTGAGAAATATGGTTTTTCGGTACGAAGAGGGGCATGGAAAGCGGGACAAAGGAGGAGAGTGTCAAGCTGAGCCAATTCGATGGCCTGTTGCGCAAGAGAAATATGACCGATATGAATGGGATCAAAAGATCCGCCAAAAAAACCGATTCGCGGAGGGGATGATATCGTGGATACTGACATCTTTTCATTATAAGGATCGACCCTCTGACTTATCGAAAAGCGTAAACATTTGTCCTTTTCTAAAGTAGGTAACTTGTCCGGAAGAGGAGACTACAAGTGCCAATGAATCAGTTACATGAGTAATTGCCGCAGCAGCTGCGTGTCGGGTACCCAATCCACCTGGTAACACGATATCATTTGCTTTTGCCTGAATTAAGCATCCCGCTGATTCGACTACACCATTTCCCCGAACAATAAAGGCACCATCAATAAGCGCTAATTCCTTTATGGTTTCATCCATAAAAGGATTAAGGATACTACGATCCTCTTCATCATAGCCATAAAATGGGTTTAGGATTAAGGGCTTAGAGCGTTTATTTACTTCCTTGTGGTCGCCTAGTATAAACATTGCACCAATCGCCTTTCCTTCGCGTCCGGTGGAGGCAAGATCGGTGGCAATGGCAGTAATTCTTTCCAGGGCCTCCGCGGAAACATCGGGCGGAAGCATTTCTTCACCATGTCCAATAACCGATTCAAATTCTTCATCCACATCGACTACTAAAACGGTGTCTAGTTGTCCGCTGTTTGGAATTCCTCCAATACAACAAACCCGATCTTGAAAACCGAAAATATCCCGTGTGAGTCCAAGCAGTATGGCCGCTCTGAGTTGAGATAATCGGGCCCGTGAAAGGGCTCGAACCGCCAATATTGCATCGGCGCGATGGTGAGCACGGTCGTCCTCGGATACATCCTGTCCGGCAAGGACCACATTAAATCCAGAAAAGGTCATCCGTGGAGCCAGACTGGGTGGGAAAACATCGGCAAAAATAAGAATGGTTGAACATTCTGCCGCTTTCGCAATCTTGGCTGCTTCATCGGTAAGCAGTTTGTTGAACTTGGTTCTCCTTCTTGCCGGACGGTCATCAGTCCCGGCAAAAGCCTTTCGGACTGCACTTCGGAATTCGGTCTTGCCACGGGCCATCCAAAGCTGGTCCATGACGGTACTATCTTGAAAGGATCGAGCGAGAGCGGCTAAAAATGAAAGATAGTTTTTTGCTTTTTCATTTGCGAGGAGAAGAAATACAAAGCGAACATCTTCGTAGCTGTCTTTCCCTTCAAAACTAAGACCGGTCGGGCATCTTCCGATTGCCAGTGCATAAGGTCTTTTCATGGGGACCCGGGCGTGGGGTAATGCGACACCTTCGCCCAAGTAACTCGTTAATGACTTTTCCCGGTCGACTAATTCTTTCAGTACTTTTTTTCGTTTGGCCGGAGTGGGTAACAGGGTGGTGAAAGTATCGAGTAATTCAGAATATGCTGAAGTTAAATCGTTGCTGGTTAAATCGACAATTCGATTTACCGAAATATAACGGTCAATATGCATCTTTCAGCGAAGGAAAGAAGACGAGTACAGGACTCGTTTTGGGGAGGGCAAAGGCTTGATTACTTCTCCCACTCAAGAGCACCGCTTTTTAATTCATATACTAAACCCGCAACGAGCACAAAAGTGAAGAACAGCATGGGGCCTAATATTGGAATTCCTGCGGCAACTAGATCACGATGAGTAAGAACCCATGGAATGAGAAAAACCACATCAATATCAAATAAGATGAACAACATCGCAGTGATGTAAAATTTAACCGAGTATTTTGTTTCGCCTTTTGACTCTGATGCCAATCCACATTCATAAGGAGAATCTTTAATTTTACCAGCGATGGCACGTTGGCCAAATAGATGGCTGGCAAAAAGAATACCAAAACCCATTCCAATCGCTAAAAGAATTTGGATGAGTACTGGTAGATAGTCTAAAAGAGTCATGCTTATTGCATGGAATGGAATTGGTCTAAAGGCAAGAATATTTCTTACGAAATTACGGGTTTGATATATATTTCAACAGGCTTGCAAAATTAGATTAGGATGAATTAGTATAATAACATGATATCTTCTTCTCATAAACATTCTCTGCGGCGTACCAAACAACGAGGTTTTACTCTTGTTGAAATTCTCATTGTTTTGGCTTTAATCGGCATTGTTGCCGGTCTGGCAATGTCAAACTTGGGAGAAATCTTTGGTGGTGGAAAAGTAAAGGCAGCCCAGACTTGGGTTAACAGTACTGGTGAGGCCTATGTGACTAGCTATTTTGCACTAGTCGGGGAGTATCCGAAGAGTCTCGCCGATTTAAAGACACCTCCGGCGGGCACGCCTCCATTTGTAAAACGATCTTCAGATTTACAGGACCCTTGGGGGAAAGATTACATTTATCAATACCCCGGGACTCACAATCCGGGAAGTTTTGATATTTCTACTACTGCACCAGACGGTACTGTTTTAGGGAACTGGGATACCGGGAAGTAATTTGAAACCGGTACCCAAGGCGTACCGAAAGCGAGCCTTTAGCCTAATAGAGGTACTGCTTGTTCTTGCTTTGGTGGCAGTTTTAGTGGGCATTGTAGCGGGGAATGCCGGAGCTTTTATTCAGGGGAGTAACTTTGAACCCCCTGAGCGAGTATTAAAAAAGGCAGTGCTCGACGCGGTGTATAATGCGAGTGAGAGTAAGCGAGCGGCTTACTTGAGTTATTTTGAAGAGAATGCAACTTTCATCGTAACCGACTCATCGGGGCAAGTTTTAGCTGAGCATCGAGTATATAAGAAGTTAGATGATAAAATAAGAAAAGAGGAATCGCTTATGCCGCAGGTCATATTTCATGCCGTTGGCCCATTAGCGGGAGAAGAGGGAGGAACTTCTCAATACGATGAACGCGACCTAGTACTCAATCGGGTCTTTTTTCATTCGGGTTCATGTGTACCATTTACTGCCGAGATTGATTTTAGGGATGAAACGAAAAAGTTAGAGTTTGATCCTTTTTCGGGGTATGTGTTGAAAAGCAAGGAATGAAATATTCTTTCCATCCCAATACTCATGGAAATGGGTTTATGCTGATTGAAGTATTAATTGCTTTAGCACTTTTTGGTTTGTCTGCGGTTTTTTTAGTGGACGGTGCATTTATTGCATCCCGAACAATTCGGGTGATGAAAGACACTCGAGAAATGGAGCAGGATCTTCTCTGGGTGCGTGGGGAAATTTTTAAGGAGTCAGACTATGAGAAGATAAAAGACGGCGGTGATATACAGGCGTTATCCATGGGAGAGATTAGATGGGAGACGGAGGTAGAGATGACTAATGTTTTAGACGTCTATCAGGTTACATTATCTCTTGAATATGAAGGGAATGAAGACCTGGGGGTTGAGTCAGGAGAAAGGATTTCTCAAATGTATGTTTTTCGCCCGTCATGGAGCAAAAATGGGGATTTCTCAACAGAGCGAGAACGATTATTAGAAGATAAAAGGGATAAAATTAGAGAGATCCAGGAAGAAAGGAGAAGGCAATGAGCAGAAAGCGAGGCTTTTCCATGATCGAAGTCTTGTTGGCCTTGACAATTGGAGGCTTGGTTTTAATGGCGGCCACCTCTCTGTTAATTACCATTTCGAGAGCCTGGGCGGAGAGACCCGCAACTCGCGATGCGTTTGATGCCCATGTAAACGGAGTGGCCCATTTTCTTACCGCCGTATTAGAGGAAGCTACTTTAGCCACCTTAAATCGCTCTGGAGATGATGTCATTGATTTGCAACGACCCGTTGGATTTTCTGAATCCGATGACCCATTGATTCATTTTTACTTAAGGGAAGCACCCCCACTTTTAGTCTGGCCGACTGGTTCTGCGAGCCGTGTACATTGTTATTTTCAGTTTACAGAGGGAGAGGGGTTAAGTTTTTTATGGTTTTCTGAACTTCAAGAACTAGAAAAAAATAAGGAGGGAAGAATGGAGCTTGAAGATGAAGATGATCTTTTTAAAACCGTAATAAGTCCCTTTTGTGCAGAAATTTTTTATTGCTACTATGGGGATGAAGATGCGGATGCGGACGATATTAAGGAGTGGGAAATTGTGGAAGATTTGGAAGAAAATGTACAATCGGCAAAATTTAGGATTCCTGCATTCATGAAGCTTGTGTTTAAGTGGGAACAGGAAGACCTGGAAAGAACTATTACGCTCCCGATTAAAAGAATTTCTCCCAATGGAATTGAGGAGGAGCCTTTATAATGATTACGGGGCGAAAAGGCTCGATTCTGGTTTTTATTCTTGCATTAATTGTACTACTTTCGGTGTTGTGCATGCGACTAATGCAGGAAACTGTCCAGGAACTCCGTCATGTGAGCCAATTTCACCGACGAGATGATTTAAGAATGCACGCCTATTCTGCGCTGGATGTATCTGTCGGGGTACTCAACGAATTTATGCTGGTGGAGAGAACATTATATTCTCCCTCTCAAGGGTGGGGGAATCCCCTTAGTTATTCGGAGATTTCTCCTCTCGATCCTACGGTTAAATGGTCGATCTCATTGGTGGATGAATCGGGAAAGGTTCCAATATCAACAATCGCGGAAAAAGATTTAGTCTCTCTCTTTTCGGTTATGCGTGCGGAGGGTGATTCCTTGGTGAATGAAGATGATGGGCAGCCTTTCTACGATAGTTTGATGGACTGGCAGGATGCGGATGAGGAGGAAAGAGATGAGGGGGCAGAGGATGATTACTATGAAGATCTTGAATTCCCTTACTTCACTCCCGGTAAAAAGATTCAAAATTTCGAGGAATTTCGTATGGTAAAAGGCTTTGCGTATGATCCAGATGATCCTGATGAATCCGGTCTCTTTTATACAGACGAAGGAAGTGAAACAATTCACCTGAAAAATTTTCGCGAAAGTTTTTCATTTTTCCACAACGGTCCGGTCAATATAAACACCGCCTCTCCTTATTTGGTTAAATTTTTGTGTGGAGATGATGATAGCCTATACGATGAGGTAATTGCGGGGCCAAGTAGTTCTTCAGGAGATCCTTATTTCAAGAGTATGAACGATCCAAAACTTGCCCAGTTGAGGAGCAATCGTTCAATTAGCACGAGCACCACAGCAAGTGTTTTTCGCGTATTGGTAACAGTTACAAAAGGGAAGGCAAATTTTCAGTTGCATGCTATTCTTGCAAGCGGGAATGCTGCTCAGCCCAAATCGCAGGGTAGGGGAGCAAAGGTTGCCCCCAAGCCAAGAAGTCCGCAAAATACTAAAATGCAATATCCATTTCGAATTCTTTCTATTCGAGAAAACGAGAATTTGATCGACTGAATATGGATTTAGCATTATAAAAAAAGAACCATTTCTATGGCGGAAACCCCTGAAAAATCATCCGAATTTCCTGTTGGAGAACTTCGAGAATTCACCCTTCGAATCCCTGGTGAACACTTTTTTTGTGATACAATTTCTTTCCCCACTTCGCTCAAGGCCGAAAAATATCAGGATTTTGCAGAATTTGTCTTGAGCGAGGGAGGGCTGTCTCCTTATCCTGTCGATCAACTAGCGTGGGGTTATCAGGCAGATGAGGAGCAGAGGAAAATATTTATATTCGGAACCCCTCTTGCAAAACTGCGCCAAATAGGTTGGCAGAATCTCGAATTATTTCGACGCGTTTTTCCTTCTTTTATCTCTCTGCTCGGAAATGAATACCCTGAACCAACAATTGTATTTTTGCTTTTTGAGGAAACTTTAACTGCGGCATCTTTTCAGGAAGAATGTAGTGTGCCTGACTTGCTGTATTCTGTTGCTTTGGATCCGGAAGAAGGGGACGAGTCGATCGAGGATGCGCGAGGAAAGCTTTTATCTCTTTTCGATTTGGAGAGATACGAGATCAGTAAAGATATATTGGTTGCAGGTGAGGTCGAAAGAACAAAGGATGGTTTTTTTAAATTTGAGCATAATTGGTTGGTGGGGAAAGATTCAGATCTTTCCTTGGATCAGGATGTATTACTTTCGGCCGATGAACTTTGGACGAGCGACCTTCGGCAGCGTGAATTTATCGATGTCGAGCAAAAGAGAAGAAATCAGGCTAGAGCGAGATGGAAGGGGATTCTTGTTTGGAGTGTGGGCATGGCGGCAATGCTACTCGTTTTTGCTGGAATTAAGATTATGGGCGTCAAGTTGGAGGAAAGAAAATTACTCAGTCAAAAGTACGCGGAGGAAGTTCCATTGGTCATCGAATCACAAAAGCTTCTCGAAAAACTTCGTCAAAATAAACTGGGTGGAATTGATCCGTTTGGTGCTTTAATAAGAGTTGCCGTTCACAGAGGCGGTATTGCGGGGGATCCTAATTTGTGGTTTTCTTTGGCTCACTTCGAGAGTAGGAACGAGGTTAGGTTGGAAGGTGAGGGCAAAACGATTGAAGCCATTAACACCTTCATAAAAAGTCTGGAGAAAAACAACATTGCCAATATCCGAGTGAGTCGCTCCGGGGAGGAAATGAGGGAAATTAAGAGTGGCGGAGGCAAGACAACTTTTGAAATAGAAATTAAAATAGTAGAGGAAGGAAAGGTTAAGTCCGCTTACTTATCCACAGATTCTTCGGGGGGGAATTTATTAAATAAGGGATGAATGTCTTGAAAAAACTTTTTTTTAAATTAAACGACCGTGAACAAATTCTTTTGTTGTTTTCTCTATGGATCGTTGTCCTGGTCTGTTTTTTTAAGTTTTTCGAGTCGGGTCTGTCACTTTATCAGGAATGGGGCTTAACCGAACAAATGATTGCGGGGCACCAGACAGTTATCAATTTGAAGCCAGTAATTGATCAAGCTTTGGAAGCACAAAAATTGGAACAGGCAAACAAGAGTTACGATAAAAATAATCTGAGTAACCGAGTATCCACGCTCGCTGATAAAGTTTTTCCACAACGAGATTATCGCGAATTGGATACTGATGAAAGAGAACGGTATTCCCAGCACAAGGTGAGGATTAAATTTGCTCGATCGAGTTATGAAAATGTGAACGAATTTGCAGATTTGATCAGGCAGGAGAGCCCTTATATGTTTCTCAGTGAAGTTAAGATTGAACCAAACTATCCACCTAAATCACGACCATATGATCCGACCACATACGACGCAACTTTTGTGGTAAGCTCGGTGGAGTTTGTGAGCCAATAAAATAATGCCCATTTATCATGTCTAAAAACAAGAGTTTAAAATTTTTGATATCACGATCGTTCGCTTTGCTGTTGATTGGTTTCTTATTTGAAGTCCACGGCCAGGTACCGGTGAACGATCTTCCTGCTGCCCCAGCGCCATCTACTGGCCTTGTTGGGGCACCGGAGGAATTTGATGACCTTGGCTTAGGCGTCTTGGCGGACCCCGTTGAACTGCGCTTGGTGGATGGACTCGAAGAGCCTTTGGAAAGACTTCGTTTACGAGATCAGGATACAAATATGATTTTGGATATGATTCAAGTGCTCACAGATAAGTACATTTTACGTCCTCAAAATCTTCCCCAAGTGAAAGTTAATTTTGATAGTTTTAGTATTTTGACAAAAAGAGAAACATTACTCGTTTTGGATAGTTTGTTGGCGATGAATGGTATTGGAATCAGTAGGATAAATGATCGAGTATACAAGGCTGTTCCCGCAGCGGGCATGAATGTTCATGTGCCTATTTGGCTGGAAGGCCCTGCCTCTTCAATCAAGCCGAGTCAAAGAATATACATGAAGATGTTTCATCTCGAATATGCTCCAGCGGTGGAGGTGCGTGAGCAATTAATTCCATTCTCTACCCCAAATGTGGGAGCGTTACTTCTTTTTGAAAAGGCAAACAGTATATTGGCGACTGATTCTTTACTGAACCTCCAGCGCATGGAAAAGTTGTTGGTTTCTATTGATCGTCCCATTAGTAGAGAAGAGTTGGGGACTGAATTTTTTATTCATGATACACTCCACGCAGGAGCCCGTGAATTGGAGACCAAATTAAAAACTATGATAGAGGGTAGTTTTAAATCATTTATTGGCGGAACGACGCAGGTGGATTCGGACGAAAGGACAGGAAAGCTTATTGTTGTGACCCGGACGGAAAATCTGGAAACGATTAAATTCATATTAGCAACTTTGGACGCTCCGGTTAAGATGAAAACCACAAGCAAGCTTTTTAAACTGCAGCATGCTGAGGCAAAAGATATTCAATCTATTCTTGATGAAGTAATCAAAAAGCAACAAAGCATAAAGCAGAAGGTTCAGGGGGGGAAAAACATAAGGCCTACTGCCAACAATTCAAAGTCCGGTGCAAAGCCTCCAACCCCAGGTGGGCAAAATTCTGCAGCCCCGGGCGCAAATCAAACAAATTCTTCCTCTGGTGAAGCCGAGGGTTCTCATGAATTTAGTGATTTTATTACCATTTCTGCAGATGAAAGAAGTAATGCAATTCTGGTTTATGGAACCAAGGCGGACATAACTGAAATTGGGATGATGATTGAATCGCTTGACCAACCACTCCCCCTTGCCCGCATTGATACTATTTTTGTAATGGTCGATCTAACTGAGCAAAACCAGCGAGGAATTGATGCTCTCTTTAGCAATCTTGAGTGGTCTAAATATTCCAGAGGAGCAAGAGGGGAAGGTTTATTCGGAGAAACTGCCACAGCCAATGAGTCGCTTACTTTACCGTCCGGCGAAACCGCAACAAGGCAAGTTCCAATTGAATCAAATAATTTGCAGGGAATAATGGGAATACCAGGTCTAAATTCTGCGATTCCTTTCGAAATGTCGGACTGGGAATTAACTGGTGTTAGGTGGGATCAAATTTTTGCTCTTTCTTCCGAACGTAATGATGTAAGGATCTTTTCTACGCCCTCGCTTATGGTTTCTCATAATGCACCAGAGGTCCATATTTTGATCGAGGATGAACGAAATATTGTGATACCAACCTATTATGGGAATACTTCAACGGATGGTACGAGCAGTACCGGAAATGCGGAGAAAATTACCGCGAAGACATCACTTGAAATTAAGAAGCCAAAAATAGGACTTCCATTAATTGATGAAAATGGAACTATTATATCGAAGGGCTCTATTTTTATGGAGGTAGAGGTGAAGGCAGAAAAGTTTGATGAAACTCAGAGTAATACTTATCAAGGTCAGTCTTTACCGGCTAAAAAAATACGAGAAGCGAAGTCTTTTGTGACGATTAGAGACGAAGAAATCATTGTTTTGGGTGGACTGCAAGAGGTACAGGTTGATTCAACAGAATCTAAATATAACCTGTTAAGTGATATTCCATATTTTGGTGATAAGTTTTTCCGACCACAAACGATTAAATATACACCCACCGAATTGCTCATTTTTCTAAAGCCCACAATAATGAAGCCCGGACGAGATAACACACTTAAAAACATCAGATCCATTGACGAGAGAATTGATAGTGAATACGCACCCAAATTCCGCTCCCCATCGGGTCGAATTTTGGGTATGCCCAATATTGATGGAATCCAACAAAATAATACATCTTCTCCAGATGTGCAGTCCAGCAAGCCTTCATTTTAAATGATGATCATTCAATTTAAAACTTTATTTTGCTTAGGGATTTGTTTTTTCTGTTCCAATTCGCATGGACAGAAAATTAATCCATTTGAGCGACCCGGTTCCAGGCAGCCCAAACCTCCTCCTATTATTCGGCCCGCCCCCCCTCCACCAGCTCCTAAATCAATTAATCCAAATATTGAACTACGGGGAATTTTTAAATTTCGGGACGAATGGCACTTCAGCCTTTTTAATCGAGGCACTAACAAGGGGGCGTGGCTTAAAATTGGGGAAAGCTTTGATGAGGGGAAGGTCGAGATTGAAGGGTTTAATCCTGAGACAGATGAATTGAAATTAAGAGGCGGAATTTCTCTAACATTAAAGAATTCAAATAAGAGCGTCCTTCCAGTACCGAGTGGACAACCGGTCAAGAAACCTTCTAAGTCCCAACGGGTAGTAACTGCACCTCGGCTTCCTTCGCCTGGTGCGAGGCCTCGTACGATTACTATACCAGCACGTGTGAATTCACCGCCCAAAAAGTAGTTAGATGGTCAATCAGAATGGAAAAGATGAAGGTATCCGCGAGGGGGGAGCTGGAACTGCTGAAGAGGAAGAACAGCAGGACATGGCTTTTGATTTTAACCATACTTTTGAGGACATGGATTGGTGGCCAGAATTGGCTGATCTCGATCGTTTAAATATTCTAAGTTCTCCCAAGGAGGATCGTGCCCGCTTACTTGCATCGAAGTATTCGAGACCAGTGGCTGAAATAATGATCGAGATTGGTAAGAAAACTGATCTTGATTATCATGAGGATTTTGAAATGCCGGAAAATCCGACGAAACTCCTCCCCATGAGGTTGATCCATAATTATTGTTGCTTACCCACGGAGATAAACAACAAGGATAAACTTTGCCTTGTAACTCCTTGGCCACCGACTGAGGTTATGAGCAGATGGGTATTTGCTGTTTCTGGAAGAAAGCCATTGTGGAGTCTTGGTTCCCCCGAAAAAATTTCTCGGGCGATTACAGAAAATTTTGGAATCGGGGCAGACAGCCTCGATGAAAGTGATTTAGAGGATGAGAGCGATGAAGATTCCCAAGATGATTTGGAGGATCAAAATGCCGCAATTATTCGCTTTGTAAATGAGGTTATCCAACGAGCTATTGTTGATCGAGCAACTGATATTCATTTTGAACCACATAAGGATACTCTTCAAATACGCTACAGGATAGACGGACAATTGGTGCCAGTTCGTGTTCCGGATAACTTGAGAAGTTTTCAGGACGCTATTATTTCCCGAATCAAGATTATGAGCGGGATTAATATTTCCGAAAAAAGAAGACCTCAGGGTGGTCGTATAACTTTTTCACAAGGCCAGAGTGATTTGGATATTCGGGTATCCACTTTACCTACTTTATATGGAGAAAGTATCAGTCTACGACTGTTAAATGAAAAGTCGCAGCCACTATCAATGCGAGAGTTAGGACTTTTGGATGACGATGAGCGAAATATTGTGGGAGTATTGGAAAAACCACATGGGATTGTCTTAGTTACTGGACCAACAGGTTCTGGTAAATCAACTTCTTTAACTGCTTTTATTCGACGTATTCATAAACCAGAACGCCGAATTATGACGGTGGAAGACCCAGTTGAATATGAAGTGGCAGGAATTAATCAGACACAAGTAAACTCTGAAATTGGTTTTACATTCGCGAGTGCATTACGAGAGATTTTGAGGCAAGATCCGGATGTTATTATGGTCGGAGAGATTCGGGATCGCGAGACTGCTGATATTGCAATCCGTGCTTCTTTGACTGGTCATTTGGTCCTGAGTACGCTTCATACGAACGATGCACCCGGTGCAATTACTCGATTAATTGATATGGAGATAGAACCTTTCCTTATTGCTTCTTCTGTTGAGATGGTAATTGCTCAAAGATTAGTTCGGAGGCTTTGTCAAGAATGTGCCAAGCCAACAACTAAGTCGGAAAGAGAAGTGATTGCATCCCTTGCCTTGCTTGAGGCGGAAGAGTCTGAAATCAAAAATAAAGACAAAATCATGCAGGCTGTGGGTTGTCCACATTGCCAAAATTTGGGTTATCGTGGGCGTGTGGGGATATTTGAATTGATGAGAATGAGCGATCCAATTCACAGTTTGGTAATTAAAAGTGCCTCTGCGCCCGACATAAGAGAGGTCGCATTGGCAGAAGGAATGAGTACATTACAGGGAAGCGGTTGGAACCAAATTAAGCGCGGATTAACCAGTATTGAGGAGGTAATTCGGTACGCAGATGGTTTTGTGGAAGAAACTCCCACGGAATCATTTTCGTCTGCTGATGCTTAGTGTTTAAACTACTCCAATCTCGGGAACTTATCTCTTAATGGCCAAATTCAAATATGTTGCAATCGATTCAAAGGGGAAGACCCTGCCTGGTGAGATTGTAGCGAATGATGCAAAGCAAGCACGCCAGAAAATTAGGCATAAAGGATTAACCCCTCTTCAAATTAAGTCAGTTTCTGGGGGAGGGTTAGAAAAAGATAAAAAGAAGTCGAAAAAAATATCTAGTTCTAAAAAGAAGGCTTTCAATGAAAAGAAAAGAGGAGTTCGTGGAAAAGGGGAGAAGATTGGTTTAGAATTTCTCAAAAGATTATTAGAATTACATAGCAGCGGAATGCCGGTTGCTGATGCAGTTAAACTGCTCAATCAGCGACTATCAGACCCTGGGCAAAAGGAGATTGCAGGTGTTTTATGGAAGGAATTAGCGGAAGGGAAAACATTGTCTCGAGCAATGAGAAACTTACCTGAATATTTTAGCGAATCCTCCAGTTTCGTAATTGAGGCAGGAGAGGCGACTGGAAATGTTTCTCCCATATTAAAAAAAATTATTTCTCACTTGGAGGAGAAAAGAGAAATAAAATCGAAGGTTCTTGGCAGCATGGCGTACCCAGTATTTGTGGGTTTGGTTGCATTTGGGGTCGTTTTATTCTTTCTCTTTTTCTTACTGCCTCAAATCGAAGAAATGCTTGCATCCCTTGGCGGTGAGTTAAACCTTATGGCACGAGTTTTGATCAATGGTTCAAACTGGGTACTCGCAGTGGGGCCATTCGTTCTGATTGGTTTATTAATTGCCTCGGGAACTATAATTCAATGGAGTAAGACAGAAAAAGGGGGGATGACTTTTGACCAAACCATGCTCAAACTCCCACTCTTTGGGAATATTATATATCTGTCTGAAATGTTCCAGTTGGCAAGTTTGCTTTCCACTTTGATTTGGAGTGGGATTGGCTTAACTGAAAACTTGCGTTTGTGTGAGAAAACAATTCGCAATCGATATATAAGAGCCCGTTTTCGCTCGGCTCGGGCCTTGGTAAATGAAGGGAAATCTCTTCCCGAAGCTCTGCGTAAATTTAAACTTATGCCATTAATGCAGCTCGATATTCTTGAAGTGGGTGAGCGAACTGGAAATCTGGGTAACAGCATGGAAGATAGTAGCCATTCATTTCGTGAACAATTAACGAAGAAAATAAAGACAATGACGACATTAGTTTCCGGAGGTGCTCTCGGCTTCGCTTTTTCTTTAGTCGCCTTAGTTGCAATATCAATTGTAAGTAGTATTTTTCAGGTCAGTAAAAGTATTAGTTATTAAAAATGTATTGTACTCAGTTAAAACTCTCCCTGTTCAGTCTCAGTTTTCTCCTTAATTGGCTTTTTTTCGGTTGTAGCCAACAAGAAGATGAAATTGAAGTTTCATCTTCACGGGAATCAATTACTCTTAATAAAGAAGCAATGCGTGGAAGACATGTATTTAAAGATGGTTCAATTTATGAGGGAGAATTAGTGAAGGGTAAGCCAAATGGTTTTGGTACCCATAATCTGGTAAACGGAGATATCTTTGAAGGGCAACATACAGATGGTTTTGCACATGGACATGGTACAATGAGGTATAAGTCTGAATCTAAATTAGATCGATATGTCGGGAATTGGAGAAGTGGGAAAAGGTATGGTTTTGGTACATTAATATTGGAAGATTCTTCTCGATTGGTCGGGGACTGGAAGAATGATAATCTTAATTATGGTGAATACCAAAGTTCAAATGGAGTAATAATGTCGGGGAAATGGAATAAAGATTATTTAGAAGAGGGCACGATGAGGTTAGAGGATGGTGCTGAATACTCCGGAAGTTTTGCAGGGGAGGGAGTTTTTTCTTATGGTAGTTTACTCTCGATTAATGGAGATCATTATACGGGAAGGTTTCAAAAAAACATATATTGGGGAAAGGGCATGTTGAGAACTGCAGATGGAAGTATTTATACCGGGGCATTTAAAGAGGGGGAATTTTCTGGATACGGTATTTTAACTGAAAATGACGGTTCGGTTTACTCGGGTGGATTTTTATCCGGAGTGCCCAGTGGTCAAGGAGTTCAGACCGATCAATCCGGAGTTGTATACAGTGGATCTTGGTCAAATGGAGAGAAACAGGGTGTTGGTACCCTCGATTTTGGGGATGGTACAAGTTATACTGGAAAGTTTCTCCAGGGATTGGCAATAGAAGGATTTTACGACTGGGGAGAAGGAGTTTTAACAAATTCATTCCAAGATGAAAATGGGAATTGGATTGATCGAGAATAGAGTTTACTAGTAGGGTAGGAAAGATTCGTTGTTGCCAAGTGTAGTTTTTTTCATCTAAATTATTATAAATTTCTTTTATGAACAGCCCAACATCATTAAGCATAAAATTTTGGGGGACGCGCGGAAGTATTCCATGTCCTGGTCCTGATACGATCAAATACGGAGGTAATACTACTTGCTTTGAAATTTTCTGTGGTGATAAACGAGTGATTATTGATGCTGGCACTGGTATTCGTTTATTGGGTAAGAAAATTATGATCGAAGAACAAAATCTGCTCGATGCTGATTTATTTTTTACTCATACCCACATGGATCACATCCAGGGATTACCATTTTTTGCTCCTCTGTATAATCCCAACAGCAATGTTCGCCTCCACGCGGGTCACCTTGCAGGAGATAAATATGATTTACACGGCATTATAGGGACAATGCTTATGAAGGACCCAGTCTTTCCAGTCCCCAGCGCTCTCATTGAAAAAGCATGTTCATTTAACGACTACGATTGCGGGCACGAATTTTCTTTAGAGGGCGGTATTACAATTAAAACCGGTCAATTAAATCACCCCAACGGAGCCTGTGGCTATCGAATTGAATTTGCCGACAAGGTCATCGCAATTTGTACCGATACTGAACACTTTGAAGATCGGATTGATGAAAATGTGGTTACCCTTGCTAAAAATGCCGATATTATGGTGTACGACTCTGCTTACACCAATGAGGAGTATCAAAATTTTAAAGGTTGGGGGCATTCAACTTGGCAGGAAGCACTAAAGGTATCCGAAGCTGCTAATGTAAAACAGACATTACTCTTTCACCACGATCCTTCCCACAATGATGAAAAAATGGATCAAATCGCGAAGGAAGTTTCTTCTCTTAGGGATGGAGTTCGTCCTGCCATTGAAGGCGAAGTAATTACAATTTAATCTCTTTCCTACTTGGAGTTGTTGAGATCGTAGAGGGGGGCTGAATCGGGTAAGATGTCCTTAATCGTACCGAGCCCTTGTTTATTAATAATCAATCTCTCAGGTTTGGAGTGTAAAAAAATATTTCCATTCCCCAAAATTCTTGCATCCATCCATTTATTAGGTTTCAGGTGAACGATTCCATTTCCTTGGTGTATCAGGGTTGCTCGTTCTACTTCCAATTCATCGGCAATGAACGATCCATTTTCAGAGACTTTTACTTCCATCTCTTCACTTATATTTCCTTTGAGTAAAATGTTACCAGATCCCTCGTGGATTACATTTAATACTTCGGCAGCTAGGTTATCAATATGAAGTTTTCCGGAACTTGCCATAAATAAGGAGATTTTTTTGGCTCTCAGATTTTCTGCTGTCAGATTACTTTGTCCGAGGAGACGAATTTCACGAATCTCTTCAACCGAAACTACGATTTCAACTGGATAAGTTCTTTCTGCATTGAGTCTTATAAATGGTAACCGACGAGCGATATTATAGGTGTTATTTGCATCGATAAATAGTGTCTTCCTGGAAACCTCAGTTTTAATCGATTGAATAATCTCTGTATCTGCATAAACAGACGCTTCCCTCAAACGTTTGCCCTTTACCAAAAAAACATCAACATTTCCATTTACTTCAATTTTATCAAAGAAAAATAATAATTTCTTTTTTGATTCAAGTTCCCCCCGAAGGAGGCTAGCAGCTAAAAAAAAGAATATAAACGCGAACAGTTTAGAATTTCTTTTTTCCATACTTTTTCTTTCTTCCGTACTTCTTTCCCCCTGAGTAACCCCCGGTCTGGGCAGTTTTAAGGTTTTTCCCACCTTCCTTGAGAAAAGAGATTTGATCGCGCAGCAGAGCGGCTTTTTCAAACTCCAATTTCTTTACTGCTGCGAGCATGTCTTTCTCTAGTTCCTTAAGGAGTTTGCGAATATCTTCCTTTGAAACATTTTCGGAAACCGCTAATAAATCTTCACTCTCTTCTTTCTTGGAACGTAAACTTTCTTGTAGAGGTCGAATCACGCTCTGGGGAGTAATACCATGTTCTTCATTATATGCCATTTGCTTGTCTCTTCGATATTGGCAAACTTGAAGTGTCCTGGTGATCGACTTGGTCATTACATCTGCGTAAAAGATCACTCTTCCTTTTTCATGCCTTGCAGCCCTTCCGGCAGTTTGGATCAAGCTGGTCTCGCTACGAAGAAAGCCCTCTTTATCTGCATCCAGCACAATGACCAATGCCACTTCCGGTAAATCTAAACCTTCCCGTAATAGATTGACTCCTACCAGCACGTCGAAAGTTCCAGCTCGAAGACTTCTGAGAATTTCTACCCGTTCAATCGCATCAATATCAGAGTGTAGGTATTCGACTTTTATTTCGTGATCTCTTAGGAATTCGGCTAAGTCCTCAGTCATTCTTTTGGTTAAGGTGGTCACCAAAATTCGATAGCCCTGTTTGACCACTTTTTTGATTTCCCCGATACAGTCTTCCACTTGTCCTTTTATCGGACGTATTTCCATTTCGGGATCAAGTAGACCAGTGGGGCGAATAAGCTGTTCCATAACCACTGACGACTTTTCGAGTTCAACTGCAGCAGGAGTGGCCGAGACATAGATAGATTGGCCGGTTACACTTTCAAACTCTTCGGGTTTAAGTGGACGATTGTCCAAGGCAGACGGGAGGCGAAATCCAAAGTCCACAAGTTTCTGCTTTCTTGAAAGGTCCCCTTTAAACATTCCCCCAATTTGAGGAATTGATGCATGACTTTCATCAATAAAGAGAAGAAAGTCTTCGGGGAAAAAGTCGATCAGACACCATGGGCGCTCTCCTGGCTTTCTTCCCGATAAGTGCCTTGAATAATTTTCAATTCCATTGCAAAAGCCAATTTCTCGAAGCATCTCTAAATCATATTCAGTACGCATACGGATACGTTGGGCCTCCAGTAAAAGATTGCTTCCTTCAAAATGTTTAACTTGTTCTTCGAGTTCTTTTTCAATTGCCTTACACCCAACCTCCAACTTGTCCTTAGTCGTAACATATTGTGTCGCCGGGTACACTCGATATGAATCATATTTACGAATTGTTTCTCCTGAAATTGGATCAATTTCACGAATGTCCTCTACTTCATCCCCCCAAAATTCCACGCGAATTGGATTGTTTGCATAGGCAGGAAATAAATCGACTACATCTCCACGAACTCGAAACCGACCGGCTTTTAATTCCATGTCATTGCGATTGTACAATGCTTCGACCAATCCTTCGAGTAAGTTATCTCTACCCAGGTCTTGCCCTTTGGTTATTTCAATAGATAATGCCTCAAAATCATCGGGTGAACCTAATCCATAAATACACGAAACACTGGCAATAACGATGACATCGCGACGGCTAATTAATGAACTGGTCGCTGCCAGTCGTAAGCGTTCAATTTCTTCATTAATAGAGGAGTCCTTTTCGATAAATGTATCGGTCGAGGGGACATAGGCTTCGGGTTGATAGTAATCATAGTAACTTACGAAGTATTCTACGGCATTATTGGGAAAGAAAGCTTTGAATTCTGAATATAATTGAGCAGCTAAAGTTTTATTAGGAGAAATAATTAATGCCGGCCGTTGTAAATCCTGGATCACATTGGCCATGGAGAAAGTTTTTCCTGATCCAGTAACACCCAAGAGGGTTTGGTCCATGTTGCCCTTTGATATTGATTCCACGAGTCCTTTTATGGCCTGCGGTTGATCACCCATTGGTTGATAATCCGATTGTAATCGAAAATCCATATTACCCCCTTATTCAGTACAGGAATTCAGCCCGGATTACTCGGGTAGTATCCAGTCTCGCCTTCGGATTTGCCAATAATGGCAGCGGCACAACTATCACCCAGTACATTGACTGCAGTACGAGTCATATCGAGAAGCCGGTCGACGACAAAAACGATACCCACTCCGATCGAAATGGTAGCATCCGGAAAACCCACCGCGTGTAAAATTACTATGATTGCAACGAGACTGGCTGAGGGAATCCCGGCAACTCCTATTGAGGTGAGTAATGCCATGATTACAACTGTGGATTGAGTAACCCATGTCATTTCCACACCAAATAACTGGGCGAGGAAGACCACCACCACGCACTCAAAGAGTGCAGTTCCATCCATATTCATAGTTGCCCCGAGAGGAAGTGTGAAGCTAGCAATTTTTTTGGAAACCCCTGCTCGTTTGGTTATACAATCGAGGGTAACGGGAAGAGTTGCTGATGAGGAGGCGGTTGAAAAGGCAGTTAGTAAGGCAGGAGATAGTGCTTGAAAGTGTTGGAAGAAATTAATCTTTCCAAGAATTCGAAGTAAAATAGGCAGAACCAGGAAGCTATGAATTGCCAGTCCAAGAAGAACCGTTAAAGCAAATGTCCCCATCACGGAAATGGTTTCAATCCCAACCATCATCAAGGTAGGGGTTACTAAGCCAAACACACCGTAGGGTGCAAAAGAGATTACAAAATTCGTAATTCCAAGAATGGTTGAATTGAGACCTTCCCAAAATATGGTCTGGCTTTGTTTGTATTTTCCGGGAAGCCGGGCAATAAAAAAGCCAAAGAGTAAACTAAAGAATATCAGACCGAGAAGTTGACCCTCCACTGCTGCTTTAAAAAGATTTTGGGGAATCATTCTTTGAAAAATTTCAAGAATGCCTTTCATGCCTCCATCGGCATGCTCAAATGCCCGTTCCACCTTTTGAGCTTCAAGGGCACTTTGTCCGGAAAGCATTTTTTCACGAATTTCTGGATCCACCTGTCCGGGTTCGATTAAATTGACGCAAAGTAATCCCACGACCACAGCGAGGAGTCCGGTCAGGGAGTAAAAGAAAAGTGTTTTGAGCCCTAACCGTCCAAAGTCTTTATCTTCTCCAATCTTGGCAACTCCACAGATTATCGAAGTCATGACAAGCGGAATAACAACCATTTTAAGAGCGTTTAGAAATAGACTTCCCACAAAATTGGTAAAGTAGTGAAGATTCTCAAACCACGCCGGTTTTTCTATTGTAGATTCAGTGGTGAAATTTGCCCATAAGCCAATTGAAAATGCAAGGAGTAGGGCGATCAGAATTTTCCAGTGAAGTGCGAGCTTTTTCATAGGTTCATTTAATTTATAAATAAGCTATTGAGCAAGGAGATGTTTACCATGGTGGGGTCGGTAACCACCTTGTGAGCACCGCTTGCGAACAGTTCCGTTTCCGTTCTCGTCGTGGAGAGCCCAAGTGCTTTCATTCCGCCAGAAATTGCTGCTTCTATGCCGTGTGTACTGTCTTCCAATACCACGCAGTTTTCTGGAGCTTGATTGATAATTTGAGCCGCTTTCAGAAATACCTCAGGATCCGGTTTTCCACGAGTTACATCTTCCGAACAGACTGAACCGGAAAAAAAATGACCAATCTTTAACTGTTCGAAGGCAAGAGAAAGATTGTTCTTCTCAGTCGAAGTTCCAATTACACAGGGAATTTCCTCTCTTGCCAATGATTGAAGAAGTGTACGAACTCCCTCCAAGATTGGAATTCCCTCAGCTTTTCCCAAATCTCGGTATAATTCTTCTTTCCTTTTTCCCCATAACGAAATTTCATCTTTATTTTGTGTCCATTTTAGGATCTGGGGGATTATAATTTCATTTCTCTTTCCAAATCCAAGAACAAAGTGGTCTTTCGGTAGGCTGAGACCGAGTTCATTGGCGAGCATCTCCCAGCTTTTCTCATGCAAAGATGCTGAATTAATTACTACTCCATCCCAATCAAAAATTACCCCCCCTAATGCCATGCTATTTACTCAGCAGTCTCGTCTCTTGTATCGGGTCCGATTTGTAAGGTCCTTTTTAGGCTTTTGAAAAACCCTCCTTCTTTCTCAACGGTCTTTGGTTTATCTTCAATTGTGTCTTCCACTAGAGTTGAATTTTTTTCTAGAATAGGGGGCAGGAGAGGAGCAATGTTTTGATCTTTCGGACGAAGGAAATCAGGTAAGGGGGACTGGACTTCTGGATCCTCAGTGGTGGGGTAAACATCTTCTGTAACCTTGATCGCAGTTGCTCTTTCCCCCAGAATTTGGTTCAGGAGGTCACGGGTTAAAGTAACTTCTGCATTATCAAAGCCTAGAAGCTTCTCTTGTTTTGAAAGAGTTTCGCCTAAGATAACCATTGCCTCATCAGTACGCTGGGCGAGGTAGTGTAATTTACCAATTCTAAATAATGTATTGAGAGTCATTGGATCCTTCTCACCCATAATTGCCCTCTCAATGGCAAGGGCTCTTTCGCTGATTGAAAAGGCACTGTCTTCTTCTCCTAACTCTAGATGTAAGTCAGCTAATTCATTCATGGATCTTAGAGTCTCGGGGTGTTCGTGGCCGTATTTTTCCTGCAAGCGTTGATAGACGGTGTATTGTGCCTTCTTTGCCTCTTCGAGCATATCAAGCTTTCGATAAATTTCGGCTGTTGCATTGAGGGTGTTGAGAGTTTCCGGATGCATCGAACCGAGTTCCTCTTCTTTAAGCTTTAGTATTTGAAGGTACTGTTCGAGTGCTAGATTGAAATCATTTCGAGCCGCTGCAATATTGGCCAGAGAATCCATTGCTCCCAACGTATCAGGGTGGCTTTGCCCTAGTGCCAACTGTAATTTTGATACAATTTGAGTCGAGAGGTCCTGAGCATCATCTAATCTGCCTAGTTTTCCTAAGCATTCCACTAAAACTTGTCCTCTTCGTAAACTCTTGGGGTTGTTGGCTCCAAAGCGTAGTCTCGAGCGTTCGTAGGTATTTCGAGCGAGGCTTTCCGCCTGTTGAATCTTGTCACTCGCCAGGTAAATCCTGGAAAGTTCGGTCATACAACGAAGCAACATTGGATCGTCTTGCGTACGATTCTGATCATTTAAGAGGGATAATGATTGGGTACAGCGATTTTCTGCCTGTTCTAATTTACCAATTCTACGATAGACAATGGCCAGGTCGATTTGGGCATCAATGACATCATTATGGTTCGCTCCCAATGATTGAGTTCTCCTTTGAAGGAGTTCTTCAAGCATTGGCTCTGCCTCGACATAATTTCCAAGGGCTTCATGCACCATGGCAATTTCGTTCATTGCATGTAGCCGAATAGTCAGATTTAACTGATCCGGACGATGATAAAGAGTTAATACCCGTTCAAGTTCAATTTCGGCTTTTTCATACGATCGAATAGATCGGTATGTCTGCCCCAGGCATAGTCTGATTTTAGCTTCTATTTCCGGTTTTTCTGCGAGTTCGTTGGCCCTTCTTGATCCTTGGTCCAGCATTGTTTTTAGTAATTGTGTATCCATTCCCGCGGTGTTTTGGGGGTCAAGGGATATGAAAAGATTTTGAACAAAAGCAGTGATAGTCTGCGTTTTTGCCAACTCTACCATTGCTAATTGTTTTTCAATTTCAGCATTTGCCCGGGCTATTTTAGCCTGTTGTTGTTGAAACATCGCATATACAGCAAGTGAAATTGCAGAGATTGCTAGAATGGCGGAAACAAAGGCAATTCGTGCGAGCCTTTTTTGCCTAGCCAGTAAATCCCTCTGTTTGAGATCATCAAGTCCCACCCCAATCAAACCAGCGACTAATTTAAGCAAAGAATTTTTCTCGCCGTCTGCTGTTTCTCGTAAATCGGCGGCGGCTGGTTCATGTTTTTGATCGGTAATTTCACCCTCTGCATTTACTAGTCTTCTCGCAGCGAGGGGAATACACTCATTTTTACTTTCACCCTTTGCATCTTCGGACATAGGCTCTCCTGAAAGGATTAGGCAGAGAACGCGATTTTCTTTCCCCATCGCTTTGAACATTCGAATCTCTTCATTTACCCATCGTGATTGAACTGCGTGGGGAGAACACAAAATGATAAGATGGGATGAGTCCTTAAGAGCCTGTTCAATCAGAGGACCCAGCTGTGCTGCACCTGCCAATTCATCTCTGTCTCTGAATATAGGATAAAGTCTACCAGGGACAGTGCCAAAAGGGCTGTTTTGCCCAATCAAATGTTTTGGTACTCTAAAGTCTTCTAATTTCTTACGCAGCCAACGTGCTTTTTCCTCATCTTTGTGAGCATAAGTTAGAAATGCCCTATACTTAAAAGTAGAACTCATATGACAACGAACTACTAAAGCGGAGAAGGAACTAAGATTCCCTCTTTACCAAGTGGGGCTATGATTGAAATCTTGATGAAACTTGATTCCAATCAAGCACATTCCAAAATGCAGCAACATAATCAGGTCGTCGATTCTGATAATTCAAGTAATAGGCGTGCTCCCATACATCGAGTCCAATTAGCGGAGTACCTATATCGTCAGCGATTCCTTCCATTAGTGGGGAATCTTGATTGGGAGTAGATGTAATTGTTAAAGTTCCGTCTGATTGCTGGATAAGCCAAGCCCAACCAGATCCAAATCGAGTCAGCGAAGCTTTTAAAAAGGTATCTTTCAATGCATCAAGATTACCAAAAGTTGCTGAGATAGCTTCATTCAATGCACCATCTGGTAAGCCTCCGCCTTCCGGAGATAGACTTTCCCAGAAAAAAGAATGATTAGCATGTCCACCGCCATTGTTTCTAACTGCACCACGAATCGACTCGGGTAGGGAAGAAATATCTGAAATTAGATTATTAATTTCCATTTTTGAGAGATCATCATGGCCTTCGAGGGCAGCATTTAAGTTATTAATGTAGGTCTGGTGATGCTTCCCGTGATGAATTTCCATTGTCCTTGCATCGATGTGGGGTTCGAGTGCATCAGTCGCAAAATGGAGGTTTGGTAATGTAAAAGTCATAATCGTTTTAATTTATGGATTAAAGTTATTTGAAATTAATAAATTTATGAAAAGCCAACATTAATAAATAATTTTGCGGAAGCAATGATTTTTAAGTGTTAACTTGTCGTTTTAATTGGAAAAATTTCTGAATAAGGCTTTTACATTCTAACTCTAAAGTTCCCTTGAAAACCTTTGGTTTATGATTTGAATGTGGAAGTTCATGCAAAGATGTGGATCCGCCCAAGCCACCCATTTTGGGATCTGTAAATGCGTAATGGACTTCCCCCATGCGAGATATTATTGTTGCACCTGCACACATGGGACACGGTTCTTTAGTGACAAATAACTGACATTCATTTAACCGCCAATCGCCTACGAACTTTGCTGCCTGGGTAATGGCAATCATTTCAGCATGGGCACTCGGATCTTTTTGTTGCCGAGTTTGATTGTAAGCAGAAGCAATAATTTCATCCTTGAAGACTATAACAGCACCGATAGGAACCTCATCTGCATTCCACCCATTAATCGATTGGTTGTAGGCATGCTGCATATAAAACGATGCGTTTCTCTCTAACTGACTCGGGAAAAGCTTGGTGAATGGACAATTTTGTTTGGTTGGCATTAGGGGGATTTACAATTTACTACGGCAATTAATCTAAATTATAATAGAAGGTCGAACTTGACGAAATCCTAAAAGATGGTGTTATGAAGCTTTTATATTAAATTTATGTCTGGAGAAGAAGTTGTTGAAGTCGAGGGTAAAATCACCGCAGTTTTACCAAGTACAATGTTTAGAGCAGAACTTGAAAATGGTCATCAAGTACTCGCTCATATTTCCGGAAAGCTGAGGAAACATTTTATCAAAATTACAGTGGGCGATATTGTTAAGATGGAAATGAGCACGCAGGATTTGCAAAAGGCAAGAATTGTGTATCGCTTAAAGAATGCGGAGGTAAATCGTAATGCGCCGATCCGAAGCTTTGGTCCACGAGGTAAGAGAAGATAATTCTTTTTCATTTTTTCACTCAAAATAAGTTATTATGAATATTATTGAATCGATCGGTCGTACACCTTTGGTGGAACTTACTAAATTAACGAAGGATTGTGGCGCTCGCATATTTCTTAAGTCTGAGTTTTTTAATCCGCTCGCAAGCGTAAAAGATCGAATCGGTGCTGCGATGATTGAGGCTGCTGAAAAAGACGGCTCATTAAAACCAGATAGCGTAGTAATTGAACCCACTTCTGGAAATACAGGCATCGCGCTTGCCTTCGTTTGCGCGGCGAAGGGATATAAATGTATTCTTACAATGCCCGAGACTATGTCCAAAGAAAGAAGATTGCTTCTTCGATTGTTGGGAGCTGATATTGTTCTTACACCAGGGCCAAAAGGAATGGGGGGAGCGATTTCAAAGGCGAGTCAATTAATGGAGGAGCATGGAGAAAACGGTTTTATGCCTCAACAATTTAACAATCCTGCGAACCCCGAAGTTCACCGCAAAACAACTGCAGAAGAAATTTGGTCAGGGATGGAAGGCAAGATTGATTGTTTTATTTCTGGAGTGGGAACTGGAGGAACAATTACTGGGGTGTCCGAGGTGATCAAGAAGCGCAACCCCGATATGATTTCGGTTGCAGTTGAACCGATTGAAAGTCCTGTAATAACCCAGACAAGAAATGGGGAGGAAGTTAAGCCGGGTCCACACAAAATCCAAGGCATTGGTGCAGGATTTGTTCCCAATAATCTCAATTTGGACATTATCGACGAGGTTGAACTGGTAAGTAGCGATGACGCATTTGAGATGGCCCGTGAGTTAAGTTTAACTGAGGGTGTACTAGGTGGAATTTCAACTGGTGCCACGGTAACAGCAGCACTCAGAATTGCAAAACGACCTGAGATGGCAGGGAAAAATATTGTCGTGGTTGGTGCAAGTTGTGGGGAGCGTTATCTTTCGACTCCACTTGCTGCACAAGCTGCATCTGAGGTTATGGATGCAGTGGCGGAAGAGTAGGATCCAATAGTGCTACAGTAGAACCGATTTTCAGGGTTTTTGCTCACCTGAAGACCTTCTTCTTTTGTAATGAGAGCTTTAGTTCGAAGAGTTCTTTCGGCCACTGTATCGGTGAATAGTCAAACCGTTGGTGAGATTAATCGAGGACTCTTAGTTTATTTGGCCGTTCACAGGGACGATGAAGATTCTGATTTGGGATGGATCAGCCAAAAAATTTTGGGAATGAGAGTTTTTGAGGATGATGCGAAAAAAATGAATAATTCATTAGTAGAGAAAGGGTACGAACTAATGGTGATTAGCCAATTTACACTTTTTGGATCCCTTCGAAAAGGGTTTCGACCTTCTTTTAATCATGCGGCAACTCCAGAGTTTGCGGTTGGTCAATATCGTAAGTTTTTACAAATAATAAAAGAAAAATTGAATGGTAGGGTAGCATCCGGAGAATTCGGAGCAGACATGAAAATTCTTTCAATTGACGACGGTCCAGTAAGTTTATGGCTTGATTCAAAAGAGAAGAATTATTGATTGATTCAATATCCGTACTTAATAAGTTGGGGGAATTGACATTTGTTGTGGGCTAACGTTATTTGATAATGTTAGGAGAAATTGAACTGCTGTTTTTTCTTTTGAACAGAACAAAGCGAGTCTTTTTTCAATTGTAAAATGACATTGAATTTCGTGTATAAGATTTTAATAATAAGATCGAAGGGTTCTTGCATTAGAATAACGAATTAACTTACTATAAAATCTTGAGACCATTTATTTCACATATTATTTTCTTAGCTTTCCTATTTTTTAATTTAGGGTGTGGGGGTTTGAAGGATAATCAAGTTCCAAAGGTCCATCAGGCTTGGGATGCCCGTTATCATTACGACTTGGAGAACAGAAGGATGATTTCAAAATATGACAACAAGAAAATTGGTCGGTCCATCGGTAGAGATGAGTGGGGTAGGATTGATCATGATCGTTACTGGGTTATGAAACCATTTAAGGGAGAAAATCTATTGGAGATAAATAAATCTAAACTTAATGCAGAACGAGATCTTCGATGGGAGGAGGCAAACAGTAATTTAATCGAAGCAAGAAAGATCGAATTGGCGCAGATCTCAACAATTGATGGGAAGGGAGGTACGGAATCATTAAATGAGGACTCTGAAATAGAAACTACTGAAAGCGATGAATTTCTTCCTGCTCCATTTTTGCCTCAGGGCATTGATATGGAGCCAAGTGAGCCCATGAATACAGATTTTAATGAAGGTATACCTCAATTGCCAGAAGCTGGTTTAGGTGACCCCAATGATCTGGATACACAAGAACCACCCTCTCCCTTTGCTCCTTTGCCGCCTCTTTAATATAAATGTATAAATTAGGATACATTTTAAATATTCTCACCCTTGCTATGGGGACGGTTGCATTATGGCAGATTTTTTCTGTGCAGGCAGAGAATGAATTTTTGGAAAAAGAAATTTCTGATTTTAATTCTAAAGTCCAAGATATTACGCTTGCTGTAGATGAGGCAAAAAAAGGGCAGTCCGACAAATTTGCACGAGAAAAAAGAAAAAATGCAGAATTAGAAGCGAATGAACAATCGTCGGTCGGAGAGATTACTGATCTGAGTCGTAAGAAGAAAGAGATGAGTATCATTTTAGAGGAAAAAACCAAGAAGGTCGAAGAATTGTCTTCCTCGATACAAAAAGCCAAAATAAGTCTAGCAGGGATTGATAAGGAAATCGACCGATCGAGGAGTACTTTACGCTCGATGACTCTCCTCGTTCCCAATTTACAATCCTCCCTTGTATCTTTAGAAGATGATATTTCTCAGAAGAAAGATCGAATAATGGAATTAGAAAAAAAGATTTTGTCTTATGATAGAGAGACGGATCTATTAAAAGAGCACTTTGAATTTACGGTATCTGCATTACAGAAAGATTTCTACGAACATCCTTGGTTGGAAAAAGGTGAACGAGTAAGCGTCTCGTTTTCTAGCTTAGATTTAGAAACGGGAATGATTATGCTACCGATCGGGAAAAATCATGGACTGGAGCAGAGCATGAGGTTTGCCGTTCGAGGAAATGGAAAGTCGATTTGTCAGATTAAGATAAATAAAGTCGCATTTGATCATTGTATTGCAATGATTATTCCATTGTTAGGAAACCCAAAAGAGTTACTGGAAGTTACAAACCTTGACCTTATATATCTTTAGAGTTTTCACCTTTTTGGGGGTGCTTGGTCTGTTTGCTTACATGCTTTTTGGTCCAAATGCTTCGAATTCATTATCTCAGGATCTCGAACTCGTTCAAAAAAAACACGCGGAACTCACCCTTCAACTTGATTTGGATAAAAACGAATCGAATCTTGCTTTATCTGCCTTGTACAGGAGTCGTGTCGACTATCGAGATAAAGAAGAAGAAACCTTATCCAAGATCAAAGATTTGCAAGGGGAAGTGGATGGATTTACTCCTCGACTCGCAACTATAGAAAAAGAGATTAAGGAAAAATCTGATGAGCTTTCTAAATTAGACCAAGAAATTTCTTCTGCTCGCGAACCAATTGACAAGATTGTGATGCAAATCCAACCGATTGAGGAGAAGAAGAAAATAATAGAAAAAGAGAAATTAAAACTTCAAGAAACTCTGTCTTTGGTCGCTCAGGAGGCAGAGCAGATAGAAAATAAGTTCAACTCTCTGGAGGTTAAGCGGAATTTAGCTTCAGATAGTTTTGAGGAAGAACGGAGTAGACTGATGAAAGGAATCAAGAAACCTCACCATCTGTATTATGCGGTTGATAAAGAGATCGTAGTAGCAAATCGTGCTCCGTCTGGTAAGGGAATCTTTATTAATAACGGATATATCGATGGGTTTCGCGATAATATGGAGTTCATTACCCGAAATGAAAATGCAACATCTAATTTATCTTTTCGCTTAAAGGCGACATTAGTACAAAAAAACTTTTCTTTTTTGAAGTTTATGGATCAATTACAAGTGAAGGATTCATCTTTTGCTTCGGAAGGGCAGACTTTAATAGTAACAAGAAGTGGTCAAATTACAGAAGAAAGGAATCAAGTTGATCAAAACATTACTCTTGAATAGTGTGAAAAAAGTTTCCATCTCCAGTTTATATTATTTCTTGCTAAATTTTTTTAATTACCCCATCCTTCGCTTTTCTTATTAACTTTACTTGTGGATACCCCCCCCGAAGATACTACTGACGAACAGCTTGCTGATCTTATAGCAGATCCGGATACTACCGATCAATCTGATGCAAATGAAGATGTTTCAGCAGGTTCTGTAGAGGTTGGTATTCCTCCGCAATTAAATCAAGATGGCGATGGGGTTGATAGTAGCGAAGAATCTTTCAGCATCAATGATTTTGATGAAGACTTCCATGCAGATAAGCCTCCAAGTCAAGATGTCGAAAAAGAAGCCAGTGTAGATTTGCCAGATGAGGAAGTAGAAAATGCAGATAGTACTGAAGACCATCAAAGTCCAATCATTGAAAATAATAATAAACCCAACTCGAGCCAAAATGGAGATGGGGATGTTGCACAATTTCGGCAGACTTTGGCTAGCTTATCTAGGCAGCTTGAATTAGACCGTCTTGCATTTTTACATAAATCTCTTCAAGACTCAGGAGAGCAATTACCCAGTCTCAATGAGATCGCATCCGATATTACTGGTAAAAGACTTATTAAACCAAGTGGCGATCTAGATCAATATGGGAAACGCCCTGCGGCAAGGTTGGAAGGTTGGCTCTCTGGTTTGTCATTTGGGGTAAGTAAGCGGGCAAAGAAATTTTCTAAGTAGTATTAAATTGATATAGATTTCATTGAGTGAAGCAATGAAGCCTAAAACGAATGATACAGTAGATTTCTCAGTTATTATTCCCGCCTATAATGAACAAAATTATATCGGTGCAGTTCTAGATAGACTCTTCAATGCGATTGCTGAAATAAAAAATCTTACGGGAGAAGTTATTGTGGTAGATAATAACTGTTCCGATCAAACTGCAATTTTAGCAAAAGAAAAAGGGGCAAGAGTCGTTTTTGAACCGATTAATCAAATCTCCAGAGCACGAAATGCAGGGGCATGTGTTGCAAGGGGAAAATACTTATTTTTTGTCGATGCGGATACCCAGATCTCAAACGAATTACTTTTGCTCTCTTTGCAAAGGCTAGAAGGGGGGGAATGTGGAGGAGGAGGTTCCACGGTTGTATTTGATTCGAACCAAAATCAATTCTTTTTTGGTTCTTTTATGCCTTATTTCTGGTCTTGGATATCGAAGACTTTTAAATTGGCCGCCGGTAGTTTTATTTTTTGTGATAAAAAAACTTTTTTTGAAGCAGAGTGTTTTTCTGAAAAGTTGTTTGCAGGCGAAGAAATATTATTTTCGATCAATTACAAAAAGCGTTGTAAGAAAAAAAGTCTAACCTTTGAAATTGTAGAAGATTTTCCAGTCGTTACATCCTCTAGAAAATTGGTCTGGTTTAACCCTTTGCAAATTTTATTTACGATCTTAATCCCTCTTTTCTTTCCTTGGGCCCTACGATCGAAAAGGTTTTGTAGTTTTTGGTATCGAAGGCCGGTTAATTAGTTCGAAAGTTCTAATCGCATGGATAGCGCAAATCCCATCTTTGTCGAATTTTGTCTAAGGTCGAGATAATGGAAAGGCTTTCCTGTAAGGGCATAATTGGACTTTCTTTTTTTCCATCTAATAGTAATTGGCTAAAGTGTTCTATTTCATAATTGAACCCATTTCCTATAAATGGAGATTCAATTTTTCGAACCTTACCCGTTTTCCATTCTGTAATAGTCATAACCTGCGGTTTCCAACATTGTTTGTGAATTCGAATACTCCCCTCGGTACCTGAAATAAAAGCTTCCTGTCTAGTGTCTGCTTGAATTGATGAATGTAGCAGTGCCATACTACCGTTTGGATATTTGAAAATCATTGAGGCTTGTTCATCAACCCCAGTCCTTCCCTTGGTCCATTCGGTTACGAACGACTCGGGAGTCCCGTTAATCATGAATGACAGGGAGATTGGATAGATTCCAACATCCAGGAGAGATCCACCCGCAAGGTCGGGGTTAAATAACCGACCTACTGGATCGATATTCTCTGGCCTAAAGCCAAAATCAGCCTGGATTGTTCTCACTTCTCCAATTTCTTTATTTTTCAGGATATCTCGAACTTTTTCCATTAGGGGAGGGAACCTTGACCACATTCCCTCCATTAATAGAACATTTTTTTCTTTTGATTTTTGAATCATAAGCTCAACTTGATGAGCATTTACCGCAATTGGCTTTTCACATAGTACTCCTTTGCCATTTTCCAGGCAAAGCAGGGTATTACTGACATGCTCTGTATGGGGAGTGGCAATATAAATGGCATCAATAGATTTATTTTCTGCTAATTCTTGGTAGGAGGAGCAGGGCAGCGGTATATTCCATTCGTGAGCAAACATTTCAGCAGATTCCTTCGTCCTCGAACCTATTGCGTGGAGTTTGGCATTTTTCGCATTGCTTACTCCCTCTGCAAATGCTCTTGCTATTCTACCTGTTCCTAGAATACCCCATCGAATCTTTTTGCTCATGGATCTGTTAGAATCAATTTTTTCATTACAAGCAATCTTTAACAAATTCTATCCTGACGGTCTTGGTTGACGAAAATGTATAATTATTCAAATAACTAATGTATGTCATTTAAGTCCTATTATTCTATTTTTGAGTGTACGCCTATTATTTTATTTTTTGCTTCTATTTTTTTATTGAGTTGCTCTGTGGAAGACCTCGCTCCTCAGCAATCAGATTCCAATCAGACCACCCTAACGGACAGCGTTGCCATAGAATCTGTTAAAAGTTTGTCGAATAATAAAATACTGAGTAGTGAAGTTGTTGAGTTTTTAGATTCGTTATTGCAAAAACGATTGAATGAAATTGTTCCTAAGATCGTTCAATCACTTCCCGAACCGGGAAAGTTCGATTATGACAGGTTAGAAAATTCTTTTTTGAAAATGCTTATTAATAATAAAAGCACTGATCATTCAAAGAAATACCAATTCTTGTGCGACGAGAACGAGCGTTGGATTTATCGTTGTAATCAAGAAACAGGCGAAATTGAGTGCTTTAGTATGAGTTCTAATAAGTTACGCTTGCTCTCGAGCACTAAGTAAGCAAATTTTAGATTGTTTATTCTGATGAAATTAAAAATAGAAACTTTTTTTTTACTCTTCTTTTCTTCAATCTTGTTCTATGGCTGTGGGAACAAAGAAGGATATAGCTATCGGTCAAAAGAATTGAACCGTTCCAAAAAACCAATTGCGACTGTAGAGAAAGCCTGGTTAGCCCGTCATCAGTATGACCATGAGAGAAGAATGCTGATTCCTATGATTGGAGGTACGAGGTGGGGAGCGGTGCAGGAGTATAAAGAAGATGGTACGCTCGAATATAAGGATTGGTGGATAAGGGATGTGAAAATAGAGGATTTAGAAGCTCGGCCGAGCACTATGCTAAAACGACCCGAAAAGACGAATAACAACAAACCAATTACACTTGAAAATATTGATTTAGATAGTTTCCAAGGTACTTTACAGACAGAGCCAACCTCGACTAGTGAACCTGATGCGATTCCGACCGAATTACCCTCGAATCAAGAAGATCTTAACATTGAAAATACAGAACTGCCTGTGGGGGAGTCTCCGTTTCCCGCGTTGCCATTTGATAGTGCTCCACCGTTCCAGGAAATCAACCCTGCTTCGGACAACCCCTTTGCTCCACTTCCTGATGGCTTGCCCCCTTTGGATCCAATTAACGATGGGGGAAATGTTCCTCCGCCTGACCCGTTTGGGTTGTAATAGTAATCAGTATTGATTTAATTTGATTTCTCCGGTTCCAAAAAGAGGAGGGGGATCGTAGTTTTCATCGTTACTAATTTCTGAGGGCGAGTCTGTAAAAACTTTCTTTTCATTAGTTCGTGTAATTTTTGGGGTGGGTAATGGTTTGCTTTTCTTGAGTGATTTTTCAGTACTCTCGGTTGGCGGTGTACTTTTCAGTGTTTTCTTTTCTGCGACACCAATATTTTTGAGCCAAACTCGACTGACCTGGATGCGAGTATTTTCGCCAATGACCTTCTTTAGCTCTGCCCATGTGATATCTGCATAGCAACCAGCACCCTTCGTTTTCCCACTCCCTACTTTCCTGGGTGTTCCATTTTTATTTAAAGTTTTAGGCATTACTATTCGTATTAAAAAAAAAGTTCATAATCAAAGATAATTTAATTTAGTATATTATTATTGAATTTAAATAAAAGGACTCATTAGTATGTATTTATGAGGAAAAAACTTGTAAATAACATAAAAGTACCCGCGAAGGCAAAAAAGCGTGCTGCTCAAGTTAATATGATGCAAAGAAGCAGTGATGAGATGGGGAAATTTGACAACACCTCTGCCACTTCGATTTCAATGGGTATAACCGCAGTAATGGGTTTGGGGATAGAGATAGGTTTTTATTTGTTTGTGTTATTATTTAGAATTTCAACGAGTACCCAAATAATCTCCGATTATTTTTATGAACGCGGTTGGGTACCCTATGTCCTTACCTATTTGGCATGCTGGTCATTCGCTATTTTATTCCTCAAAAGAAAGAAGCTTAAAGGTCAGCTTAATATTATGCAATTTAAGCTATTACCTGAAGACATTAGCCAAGATATAAAAGTAGAAAATCTGCCTCAATTTGCTGCCCACATTAGCCGACTAGGTTTTGATCCGAGGCAGAGCTTTCTTCTCACCCGAATATTTCGGGGACTTGAGCATTTTAGTGTGAGAAAGAACCATACTGAAACTGCGGATATGTTAAAGTCGCAGTCGGAGATCGATGCGACTATGGTCGATTCCAGTTATGTTTTAATTAAGGTTTTTATCTGGGCAATTCCTATTCTTGGTTTTATCGGCACGGTGCTAGGGATCAGCGATGCGGTTTCTAGTTTTGGTGGCGAAATGGGAGCCGCCGCGGATATTGAGGTGATAAAGGAACAACTTGGCCAAGTAACAGGAGGTCTAAGCGAGGCATTTGATACTACCTTGGTGTCATTAATTTTTAGTCTTTGGGTTATGTTTCCGACTAGCGTTATGCAAAAAAACGAGGAGGACTTGCTCAATAAAGTGGATGAGTATTGCAATGAGTATTTCTTGAAACGCTTACGTGAACCTCACGGAGAAGTTGGTTCTGCTGGATCAGGAGAGACCATTGAGCGAATTGAAAATCTCCAAGCCTATCTTCTACAACTTCAAGAATCTCAGAGTGTTGTTGCCCAGCAAATGACACAAGTTGCGAATCAATTTAATCAAATTATGGAGAATGCTTCTATTGAGGAAGGAAACGGATCATAGCAAGTTCTAATAGTTTAAATTTATTTATCCATTGAAAAAGAAAAAGGCAGATTTACAAATCTCACTTTTCCCATTTCTTAGCATTTTAGCCTGTGTAATTGGGATTTTAACTTTGATGATTACTGCAATTGTAATCGCTCAAATCGACCCTGAGGCGGTAAATGAGAAGATAGAAACTGCATTGGAAGAGGATGATGAATTTCAAAAAGAAATTGCAGAAAAAAAGAAGGAAATTCAAAATCTAAAAGAAGAAATAAAAGATATTAAGGAAAATCCGAGGCAAAAAATTGATCCTAAACTGAAAGACCGGCTTAAAAAAGAAATTTTGACATTAGCAAAGCAGGCGGAAAAGAGACAAATTGAAGATAAGCAGAGTAAGATAATTCTAGGCGAGGTCGTAAAAATAAAAAGTGAATTGGCTAAGTTGATGAAAAACTTGGAGGTTGCAGAAGACGAATGGGAGTTGATGAAGGAACCGGAGAAATTGGCGACGATGGTCATAAAACAGGCTGGATCTGGTAATGGAGGTGATTTGGAACCAACTTTTATCGAATGTCACGAAAGGGGAATCAAGGTATATGATAAGAACGGTAAGTCTTTTGAAGTATTAACAGATCAAATCTCCAAAAATACCAAATTAAAAAGTGTTATTCAAAAAGTGGCGAAGGAAGGCCCATATCGAATATGGAGGAGTTCTCAGGGAACAGAAATGGATGCTCGTTTCGTACAACGTGATGGTAGTAAAATTACCTTAAAAGATAAGCAGGGCAGAGAGATTAAGCTTACAGCTCTTCAGTTGGCACCGAGTTCGAGAAGGGCGATTTATAAATACGATGAGGCAAGAAAATTAAAATTACCTGATCCAGAAGCGCGTTACATAATTTTTCTGTTACGATCAAAAGGTTTTTCTTCTTGGTATAGAACTACTTTAATTTGTGAGGCTATCAGGTGTAAGTTCGGTCAAATCCCTCTAGACGGAGATGGTGAAATTGACCTTTCCCTTTTTCTTGGATCGTGAGAAAGAAAAAGAAAGATGATATCGGCAGCCTTGATTCTTTATTGGATACAATAACTACTGTCGTTGGAATCCTCATTATTCTGCTTATTGTGGTTCAACTTGGAGCCGGCTCGGCAGTGAAGAGGATTGTAGATGAGAAGAAGGAAGAAAACTCGATCGAACTGATGGAGTTGGCAATGAAGCAATTTGAGGATCAGAAAAAAAATCTCAATGAAGAAAAGAAAAGGTTACAACTTCAACAGGCTTCTCAGAATAAAGATCAACAAAAACTGATTGAGGAAATTAGTGAGTTGGAAAAAGAGTTATCTGATAAAAAAAAAGGCATGCCCCCTGTCCCTCCACCACTCCAAAACCTTCGCCAAGAGAAAAGTAAGCTCTTTAATCAAAAAAATTCAATCGAAGTAAAATTTCGAAAAGTGAAGGGTCTTCTTTCTTCGGGTACAGACCAAAATTCAAAATCTATGAGCAAAGATATCAGCCTGCCAGATCCAAAGCCGGCAGTTCCTGGTTCAAAACCTTTTCGATTTTTGTGTCGAGAGGGAATGATCTATCCAATTAATGAATCAATGTTGTACGCTCGTATAAAATCTGCACTTACCAAGTCCGGACCCAAGCCAAATAAAGATGGAGAATATGATAGTTCAGCTTTCATAAATTTCATTCATTCACAGAAGATTAGTACTTCCTTTTTTACAGTTAAGGTTAGTGTAGATGGAGGGAAGGTGATGAGGTTTACAGTGGAAAGAAAAAGGGCGGCAGGGGAGGGTGAAATGGAGCTGGTAAAACCGAGCTCAGAATACTTGAAGGCTTTAGCCGGAATTAGTCCCAAGACCCATTACCTTTTATTTGAAGTTTTCCCGGACAGTTTTGGTACCTATCTCAGTGCCCGGGAATTATCAAATGGGAGAAAGTTCCCCGCGGGTTGGAAACCCGCGAATCGATCCAATGATTGGTGGGGCTTTGACTGGGGGTATCGCGCCATAGGTAGAAAAGCAATGATCGCAGCTCGTACAAAGCCAAAATCTGCTACCGGCAAGCCTGTTCCTGCTAAGAAACCGGCTAATGTGTTGGACTAGCTTGCGAAGAAAAGATCTTCCAAAGTACTCTCTCCGCTTTTACGTTCGAAAATATTGGGTTGGTTTATCACTAAACTTTCCAAAATCTTATAGACCCATCCTATTTTTTCTTGCTGTCCTATTTCATCCGCAATCTGTGTGGCTGTTTGTCCTGTACCTTGATTTGCATTTAGGTGTCGAATAATCAACTTCCTTACCTCTAAAACTGCAGATGCCGCTTTTTTCCCTGCTTCAACGCCAGGCTGATGGTAAGCATTAATACCGGTTAGTGTGGCATAAAGACCAACAGCTCGTTCAAATAATGCAATCAATCGACCAATCGCAGCTGGGGTTATCTCAGTAATAGTGAGAGTCACTGATTTCCGCTCTTTTTCATACAGTGCATCGCGGGTACCGAGGAAAAAACCATGCAGATAATCTCCGGAGCTCATTCCATCCTCATCCACATCAATAGAGGGAGAATCACGATGTTTCAGTACTTCTATAAAGGTGGCAAAAAAATTGGGAACTCCTTCACGCAATTGTTGGACATAGGCATGCTGATCAGTTGATCCTTTATTTCCGTATACTGAAATTCCCTGGTGTACAATATTCCCTGCCAAATCTTTCTCCTTACCAAGGGATTCCATGATGAGTTGCTGCAAGTATTTGGCAAATAGCTCAAGCCTGTCTTTGTAGGGTAGAATCACCATATCCTTTTTCCCTTTTCCTCCGGTAAGAAAGTGCCAGGAAAGAGCGAGCATGGCCGCGGGGTTTTTGCGAAATTCAGAATTCCTGGTCAATTCATCCATTTCTGCTGCTCCGTCAAGAAACGAGTCGATATTGATTCCCTGAAGGGCTGCTGGCAATAATCCTACCGCCGCAGTCTCACTAGTTCTTCCGCCCACCCAATCCCACATTGGAATGAAATCAAGCCACCCCTTTTTTTGTGAATAATCATAAAGTTTGCTTCCCAGTCCAGTGACTGCAATGGCATGTTTTGAAAAGTCCAGCCCCGATTCTGAAAAGGCATGTTCAGCTTCAAGCATTCCATTCCGCGTTTCTGCGGTACCGCCAGACTTTGAAATAACAAGCACAAGAGTGGTCTGGAGCGCGGTTCCAATTTCCGATAAAGTAAGGTCAATCCCGTCCGGGTCAGTATTATCAAAAAAGTGAACTTTTAGTTTATCTTCTTCTGGGTGCCCTAATGCTCTGCCCACAAATTGGGGTCCTAATGCGGATCCTCCAATTCCTATTACCAACAGGTCGGTAAAAGAGCCATTGGGTGATTGAAGAACTCCGGAATGCACCTGTTCAGAAACTTGTTTAACTTTTTCCAGTGTTTCGCGGATCACCGTTGTCAGTTCATCAGTGGGAGCGAGATCGGGATTTCGTAACCAATAGTGACCGACCATTCTGTTTTCATCGGGATTGGAGATGGCACCTCCTTCCAATTCATTCATTTGCTCCAGTGCACTTGCAATTGGTTGAGCCATAGAAGAAAGATAGTCTTCCGAAAAGTCGACAAAAGAGAAATCGGCCCAGAACTGAGCTTTTTGATGTGAAAGATAAAAAGATTGTTTCATAGTTTTTTAAAATTGATCGGTGATTGCTCCTTGTGATGCAGAGCTTACCAGCTTTGCATATTTTGCTAAAACCCCCCTGTTTTCCTTAGGCTCCGGTATTTTCCAATTGCTTTTGCGTACTCTCATTTCTTCTTCAGATAAATCGAGGGAAAGTTCGTTATTTTCTGCATCTATTGTAATAATATCATCATTTTGAAGCAGACCGAGCGGTCCTCCTATCGCTGCTTCCGGAGTAACATGTCCCACGACAAAACCGTGACTGCCTCCAGAAAAACGACCATCTGTAATAAGGGCAACTTCCTTCCCCAGCCCTTTTCCCATAATTGCTGAAGTGGGCGAAAGCATTTCCCGCATTCCTGGACCGCCGACTGGTCCCTCATTTCGGATCACAATTACATGACCTGCTTTTACTTCACCTTCCAAAATACCACGTAATGACGCCTCTTCTGATTCAAATATAATTGCTTTACCGGTAAACTTGAGCCCTTCTTTTCCAGTAATTTTAGCAACCGCACCATCTGGTGCTAGGTTACCGTATAAAATTCGAAGATGGCTGTCTTTTTTGATTGGATCATTAAACGGCCGGACCAAGTCCTGACCACTCGGGTAGGGGGCATAGGGAGTTGCATCTTTCACATTTTCGGCAAGTGTTTTGCCCGTAACAGTGATACAGTCTCCGTGTAAAAGCCCTTCTTCAAGTAGTGTTTTGAGTAAAGGGCGCAAGCCCCCAATACGAACAAAATGGGACATGTTATATTTACCGCTTGGTTTTAGGTCACAAAGAACAGGGACCCTTTTTCCAATTTCAGTAAAATCATCTAAGTCTAACTTTACATCAGCAGAATGTGCCATCGCCAATAAATGAAGCACTGCATTTGTTGACCCGCCCAGCGTGATCACAACAGTTATAGCGTTTTCAAATGCTTCCCTCGTCATTATATCCCGAGGTTTAATATCGAGTTCAATTAAGTTGACTACCGCAGCTCCGGCATCTTTGGCATCCAATTTTTTTTCATCTGAAATCGCTAATTGAGCAGAACTATCTGGAAGGCTCATACCCAATGCTTCAATTGCAGACGACATTGTGTTGGCAGTGTACATTCCTCCGCATGAACCCGGTCCAGGGATCGCTTTTTTTTCAATGGCAGTGAGTTCTTCTTTATCAATTACTCCCCCCGCATGTGAGCCTACGGCTTCGAATACGGATACGATATCAAGATTTTTTTCCTTGTGTAGACCGGGTAATATAGTGCCTCCGTAGACAAAAATACCGGGTCTGTTGAGTCGCGCGAGTGCCATTACGCAGGCGGGCATATTTTTATCACATCCTCCTATCGCAACTAATCCATCCATTCCCTCCGCACCAACCACTGTCTCAATTGAATCTGCGATTACCTCGCGGGAAACAAGAGAATAGCGCATACCAGGTGTTCCCATGCTAATGCCATCTGATACTGTAATTGTGCCAAAGGGGACTGCTTTCCCTCCCGCTTGGTCTACCCCTTCAACGGATGCTTTTCCTAATTCGTCCAAATGAGAATTACACGGTGTTACCATACTCCAGGCTGAGCATACTGCTACTTGTGGTTTTTCGAAATCTTCATCTTCGAAGCCAACGGCTCGTAACATGGAGCGATTAGGGGCACGATCATTTCCATCAACTACGATGGAGGAAAAGTTGCGGTTGCATGAATTCATTTAATAGGATTATGATTTGATTTGGCTTTGAATCAAGTTAGATAAAGACTAGCGAAAACAATCAATATCTTCTTCATTCGCAACAACCTTTTTTTGAAAAATACAAATCTAGAGTCCTTAAGGGACGAAATTGATGGGGTCGACTCGCAAATAGTCGGGTTGCTCAATCAGCGTGTACAAGCAGCTGCCAAGATTGGTCGCATTAAAGAAGAGTTGGGTGTGGATCCCTATGATCCTGCTCGCGAGGAACAGGTCTTTGAAAAGTTAGAAAATTTAAATGCGGGTCCGTTAACCAAAGATTCTCTCCAGGTGATTTACCGCGAAGTTATTTCTGCCTCCATTGCGTTAGAGAAAAAATTAATAATCGGTTACTTAGGACCTGAAGCAACTTACACGCACCAAGCGGCGGTAAATAATTTTGGGTCTACCTTAGAATATCATCCATTACCCGACATTCCCGATGTGTTTCAAGCAGTGGAAGCAGGTGAATGTGACTATGGAGTTGTGCCCATAGAAAATTCTACAGAGGGTGCAGTGAATCGTTCGTTAGACCTACTGGTGGAAAGTGAATTAACAATTGTGGCACAAGTTTACCTGAAGGTTGAACATTCCCTTTTTAGCTTTTCTTCCTTGGAAGAGATTCTGGAGGTCCGATCCAAAGACCAGGCACTCGCCCAATGTAGTGATTGGTTACGACGTAATTTACCCAACGCACGCTTAGTTCCCTATTCGAGTACTGCAGAAGCGGTAAAGAGCTTGTCGCCTGATTCTTCCATAGCTGCAATTGCAGGTAGCTTGGCGGGCCGAATTTATACGGTGCCCAGTCAAGCCGAGGGAATTCAGGATCGAAAGAACAATGTAACCCGCTTTCTTGTGGTGGCGCGCAAACCCTTACCACAGCGGGATGGGGTAAAGTATCGAACGAGTTTGGTTCTCTCTCTGCCTGATCAAATTGGTGCATTGCAAAACGCATTGAAGCCATTCTCTGATCGTGAGCTTAATTTGTGTAAGATTGAATCACGTCCCAGTCGGTTGAAGAGATGGGATTATTATTTCTTCGTAGATTTCATTGGACATCGTGAAGATAAGAAAGTGAAAGAAGTAATGGACGAGCTTGAAAAAGCCTGCCCATTGATGAAGTTTCTTGGAAGTTACCCCGAAGGGAGTTCCTGAGACTTCCTTTATTTAAAAAAACAAGACTGATAAGTCTTGGTTTGGATTTGCATTGTGCAAAACTAGTTCCTCGATAAAGGAGCGTAGGTTTTGATAATCTTTTTCTTTTTTGGCAGTCCACCTTTTATTTCGATTCATCAAAGATTCTTTAAGACCAGATACGAGGAGTAATCCCCTAAAAGTATTCTGAAAACAATGAATTGATTCGAGTACAGATGCCCGAACCCACAAGGGTTCAATTGCGGAGACACGGGCATTCCAGTGAGTGTAGTTTAAATTTCTCTTATTGGGGAAATGAAAACGAACTACTTGTTCAATACAATGCTCAAAAGACTGCACAGGCATTTGCCGCATCTCATCGTTTTCTCGTAAAAATGAGAGCGTCCTTTGCAACTGCAAGGTTTCTTCACGCGTAGAAGCACTTCCGATAACGGAAAATAGAGCGTTTAGATTTTGTAGTCTTGTATAATCGTCTTTTTTAACCGCCGTTTTTGTCACCCTTTTTGTTACCACCCAAGTTAACTAATTCCTCCACGAATTGAGATATTCCCATAAAATCCTCATAAAAGCTTGCGTACCTAAGCCATGCGACACCATCCACATTTTTGAGTCGCAACATAATCGCATCTGCAATTGCTCGGCTTGGCACTTCGCTATCAAATTCACTTTCAATTTGTCGAAGCGTTTGAGAGAGAAGTCCATTAATCTGCTCGGCATCAATCGGACGCTTTGCAATCGCACGCCTTAAACCGGTGGCAAGTTTTGTACGATCAAAACTTTCCCTTCGCCCGTCCCTTTTCACTACTACGAGATCTTCACGCAGAATTTCTTCAATAGTAGAAAACCGGTAACCACAACCTTGACATTCGCGACGACGACGAGTCGACGCAATTTTTCCAGCTCTTGTATCAAGAACTTTCAGGTCATCGGATGAGCATTTAGGACAATGCATTAACGATTAAGGATTCCACTTTCCACACACACATGAATCTTCTAACAGACTTCTAGGAAGTTCTTCAAGATCATAATTCCCTTTTCTGTTGCGAGCGATTCGGGATGGAACTGAACACCCCAAATGGGAAGGCTGGTATGTTCGATTCCCATAATTTCTCCCTCTTTCGTTTCTGCGGTAACTTTTAAGCATTTAGGCAGGCTGGATCGTTCAGCAATCAGAGAATGGTATCGGGTTGCGGTGAGAGGGTTGGGTAAATCTTTAAACAGGTTCTTTGCATCGTGCTGGATTGGCGAAGTTTTGCCATGCATCAAACGATCAGCCCTTACGATTTTCCCCCCAAATGCCTGTGCAACACATTGATGCCCTAGGCAAACACCGAATATCGGCTTGATGCCTTGCAGTTTTTGAATGATTTCAAGACTGATACCGGCACGGTCCGGATTACAGGGACCGGGCGAAATTACAATTCCATCAAATTGGTCGACTTGAAGTTCTTCTATAGAAATTGCATCATTACGAAATACCTCAACCGTGGCATTCAATTGTCCAAAGTATTGAACCAAGTTGTAGGTAAATGAATCGTAGTTATCAATAACGAGAAGATTCATAATCGAGCTATCCTTTATAGCCTTGCTTGCGATTTCTTTCTTTTAAGCGCAATGCATTCAAGCGTATAAAACCTCCCGCATCTTCCGGTTGGTAATCGCTTTCGTCATCATCCATGGATGCGATTCCTTCGTCGTATAATGAAAAATCTGACTTTCGACCCACCGTGATTACATTTCCCTTGTACAGTTTTAATCGAATAATTCCGGATATAGTTTCTTGGCTTTTATCAATCAAAGCTTGTAGTGCTTCTCTTTCCGGAGCGAACCAAAATCCATAATATATTAACTCGGCATAACGAGGAACAAGTGAATCTCGTAAGTGCATTAAATCCCGGTCCATGGTAAGGGTTTCCATTTGACGATGGGCGTGGAGAAGTATTGTTCCGCCGGGGGTTTCATATACTCCCCGACTCTTCATGCCTACAAAGCGGTTTTCAACCAAGTCTACCCGGCCAATTCCATGCTTACCAGCAATCTTATTGAGTTGAACTATCACCTGAGAAGGGGTGAGTGCGTTTCCGTCAATCGCAACACAATTTCCTTTTTCGAAACTTAATTCAATATATTGTGCCTCATCCGGAGCCAGTTCAGGATCAACTGATAGTTTGTACATCTCGCGATTGTCAGGCGTTGTGGGATCAAACCAAGGATCTTCAAGAATCCCGGCTTCGTAGGAAATATGCCACAGGTTTCGATCCATGGAATAGGGCTTGGACGCACTCGCTTCGACATCAATTTTATGGTCTTTACAATATTGAATCATCTCCTTGCGTCCGGGAAAGCGTTCTCTAAATGAGGCATCTCTCCAAGGGGCAAGTATAGTCAAGTCAGGAGCAAGGGCAGAAAAGGTAAGTTCGAAGCGGCATTGGTCATTTCCTTTCCCCGTTGCTCCGTGAGCCACTGCATTGGCATCGAATTCCCTCGCGATATCAATATGTGCCTTCGCGATTAAGGGTCGTGCGATAGAAGTCCCCAATAGGTATTGGGATTCATAGACCGCATTGCCCCGTACCATAGGATAAATGTAATCCTGTGCAAATTCATCAACAAGATCCAGAGTACGATGTGCACTTGCACCAGTGGACATAGCTTTTTCTTCCAGTCCATCGAGCTCTTCTTCCTGACCTACATCCGCACAGTAGGTAATCACTTCTGCATTTTGTTCATTTGCGTACCAATGAACCAGCACTGAGGTGTCAAGACCTCCTGAATAAGCGAGAATAATTTTCATAGAATTAAGATATGTTATTTTGAGAAAGTTGTTTCATGATCGCTTTTTGCATGTGCAGTCGATTTTCTGCCTGGTCATATAGAATGGAACGAGGAGAAGACAGCACTTCTTGGGTAACCTCTTCTCCGGAATGGGTGGGCATACAATGCATAAAGAATGAATTCTCCTTGGCTTGGTTCAGTAAATCCTGAGTCACTTGATAACGGGCCATTTTTTCCTTCCGGTCATTTTCTTCTTTTTCATAGCCCATACTGACCCATACATCGGTATACAAAATATCGGCATTTTGTGCCGCTTCCTTGCAATCTTGGGTATATTTCCATCGGATCGGCAGGTTTGCATTTTTGCAGAAAGTTTCTATTTCCGGGGAAGGTTTAAATTCTTCCGGTCCACTTAACCATATATCCATATCCCACAACGCACCGGCTAAAATCCAAGAATTCGCCATATTACAACTGGTATCCCCGAAGAAGGCCAGTTTTTTACCTTTTAATCCATTGTAAGGATTAAGAGACGAACCGGTTTTTTCTAGAATAGTCATACAGTCAGCGTAAATTTGGCAGGGATGAAGAAAATCAGTCAATGCATTAATAACCGGTATTTCAGCATACTGTGCAAATTCCTTAATAATTTCATGTCCGTGCGCTCTTATAATTAAGCCATCTAGGAAACGGGATAGTACTTTTGCAGTATCCTCAATACTTTCTCCCCGGCCAATTTGAGTGCTCGAAAGATCCAGTAACACTGGATCGCCACCTAATTCTCGAATTCCTACTTCAAAGGAGACCTTGGTTCGAGTACTGTTTTTGTAAAATAACATTCCCCAACTTTGTCCCATTAAATCTTGAGTCGGTCGTAGTGCTCTATTTTTCTTATATTCAAAGGCATTTTTGAACACAGATAAAATTTCTTCTTTCCCCAAATTATTTTCTTCTAAAAAATGTTTCATTTTTGTAATGCATGGTGAAATTCCTTCAGGGAACTCTTCGTGATTTCAAGTGCTTCCTTTAATTCAGAATTGCAAATCGTAAGTGGAGGGAGAAAGCGAATTGCATTTCCGGCGGCTCCTACTACGAGCAATCCCTTTTGTCGAAGTTTTGTAATTAAGTCATTTGGTAAATTCTGCATAACGAGGGCAAGCATTAACCCACGGCCTCTTACTTCCTTAATTAAATTTGGGTATTTATTTTTGAGGTTTTCCAATTCTGATTGAAGGAATTCTCCATACTTTTGAGTTTTTTTTATCAAATCTTCTTTTTCAATTACATCCAGAACAGCATGTGCAGCAGAACAGGCGAGGGGGGAACCTCCAAAGGTAGTTCCGTGAGAACCCGGTTGAAAAATCTCAGTCCATTTTTCCTTCAACCAAATTCCTCCAATCGGGAATCCACCACCTAATCCCTTTGCCATCGCAACGGCATCTGGTTTTACGCCTGATTTCTGAAATCCAAGAAATTCCCCAGTCCGACCAATTCCCGCCTGTACTTCGTCGAGCATAAAAAGGAGGTTCTTTTCTAAGCAAATTTCTTGGAGACCCTGTAAAAAAGAGTCAGACGCAACCTGGATTCCTCCCTCCCCTTGAATCGACTCCACCATTATACCAATGGTTTGCTCGTCAATCTTGGACTTAAATGCAGCAAGATCATTGAGGGGGGCAAATGAAAAACCATCGAGGAGGGGCTCGAAGCCATTTCTGTATTTCGAGGAAGAAGTAGCAGATAAAGCCCCCATTGTTCTGCCATGAAATGCATTTTCGGCAACAATGAGCTTATGCTTTTTTGGACCGGGAACTTGATTTCCTGTTAATCTTGCAAATTTGATCAATGCTTCATTTGCTTCTGCACCACTGTTGCAAAAAAGCATTTTACCTGGGCCAATGTGAGCGATTAATCTTTTCGCCAAGTTGACTTGTTGGGGAATTGAATAAAGATTGGAGCAATGCACCAGTTGTTTGGCCTGTTTACTGACTGAATCAATCCAATGTTGATGGCTATGTCCAATATTGGTTACTGCAATTCCGGATGTGAAATCGAGGAATTTTTTACCGCTTGAGTCCCATAAGTATGAACCCTCTCCTTTTACAATTTCCAACGGGGGAGGACCGTAGTTGCTTATTAAATATTTACTTTGCTCTGAAACGCTCACGGGAATTAATGGGAATGTACAATCTCAGTACCAATTCCTTCATCGGTAAAAATTTCAAGAAGAATACTATGAGCAAGCCGACCATCAATAAAATGCACACGGTTAACACCCGCATTTAATGCCTGAACCGCACTATTGACCTTTGGCAGCATTCCTTGGGCAATTACTCCCTCCTGCTTGAGTGGTTCGACCTCATCAATTGCAAGACTGGAGAGCAGGCTGTTTGGATCTTTTGGGTTTTGCAGAAGACCTGGCACATCGGAGAGGTAGACTAACCTTCTTGCTTTCAGGGCAATTGCAACTTGAGCGGCTGCAGTATCCGCATTTATGTTGTAGCACTGACCCTGCTGATCCGATGCAGTGGAAGAAATTATGGGCATAGAACCGGCATCAAGTGCCTGTAGTATCGGGCCAGTATTAACGGATTGAATTTCACCCACATAGCCAAGTTCGGAACTGTGCGGAAGCTTAGTGCATGCTAAAATTTCTTTTCCGGCTATTCTTTGTACATCACAATCATAGCGAGCCACAAAAGAAGCAACTTCTTGGTTCACCGATCCATTTAAAACCTCATCCACAACTTCGATTGATTGTTTATCAGTGACTCGCAATCCATCAATAAATTTTGCTTCAATTCCTTTTTCTGTGAGAACCCGGGTAACTGCTTTACCTCCGCCATGAACCACTACCACTTGAATCCCTAAAAAACTGAGTAGAACGAGATCCTGGGCAACACGCGAACGAACTTCAGGATCGGGGGAATCCATAAAACTCCCCCCATATTTAATTACAAAAATTGATCCTCGAAACCTCCTTACATAAGGCAATGCTTCGACTAGGATACTTGCTTTTCTTTTACTTTCTTCTACCTCAAGCATCATTCGCTCTTATTGAAGTTTACATATTCCTCGCTTAAATCATTGCTCCAAATTTCTCCCTCTGATTGTCCCATATTTAAATCTAAAGTAATAGTGAATTCATCGGAAGAAACGATTTTTTTCCAATTTGCCTTATTTTCGATTAAAGGTGTCCCTTTGGAGAGCACAGGAGTTTCGTTGTAAAACATCGTAATCTTCTCAAAGGATAAGCCTACTTTTGCATAGCCAGCCGCGTCCACTACTCGACCCCAATTTGGGTCAGAGCCATACCAGGAAGTTTTTACTAAGAGTGAATTGGCAATGCAGCGAGCCACTTTTAAAGCAGATTTAGAATCTTTTGCACCTTTGATTTTCACTTTTACAAATTTAGAAACCTTTTCCCCATCTGTTACACATTTTCTAGCTAAGCAGGAGCAAACTGCATTCACCGCATCCGCGAATTCGCGTTGAACGGAGTCAGTTTCTTCCTCCAATTTAATGCCCGAATTTCCATTGGCGAGGAGGAGGACCGTGTCATTGGTACTCATGTCTCCATCAATTGTAATTCGATTGAAAGAATTCTCCACCGCATCCTTTAGAATTTCTTGTAATGTAGAGCTCGGAGCAAGAATGTCCGTAGTCAGGAATGCCAGCATGGTAGCCATGTTAGGCTCGATCATACCCGCTCCCTTGACGACGCCTCCAATAGTTATTTCACCCCGTGAACATTCGATTTTCGCGGAGCATGACTTGGTGCAGGTATCAGAAGTTAGAATCGCTTCCTGGAAAGCTCGTGCACCATCACACTCGTCCTTGATGTCCTCGCTTGCATCTCTAATTCCTGTGGTAAGACGACTCATGGGCAGTGGAACTCCAATTCTTCCTGTTGAGCAGACCAGGACCTCCTTAGAATGGATGTTTAAATGTCTTGCTACCTCAGAGGCCATTTTTTTGGTATCTAGTTCTCCCTGTTTTCCGGTACAGGCATTTGCATTGCCACTATTTGCTACAATGGCATGAAAAGTGGAACCTGATTCGGTTATTAATTTTTTGGAATACCGAACGGGAGCAGCTTGGATGTCATTTGTTGTAAATACTCCTGCTCCGTTGCATGGCTTTTGGGAGTAGATTATTCCGAGGTCTAATTTAGCATTTCTTGCCCCTTTGACATCGCAGTGAACGCCCGAACAAAAGAAGCCCATTGGTTCTGTAAGAGCATCCCCATTTTCATAAAATTTCATGGCAGTCCCTCTCCTTCGTCATACCCTTGGCATATATTCATTGCCTGTATAGCTTGTCCCCCAGCTCCTTTGAGCAAGTTGTCTTCTGCTGAACAAATGATGAAACGACCAGTCCTTGAATCATGATTGACAGAAAGATCAATCCGGTTTGTGCCGACCACATGAGACACATCTGGAAATTCCCCCTCCTCCAATAAATGAACAAATTTTCGTCCCCTGTAAAAATCGTTCCAACAATCCCATACCTGTTTTCTGGTTGAACCTACCTTTGCCCGGGCTGAAATAGTGGAACAAATTCCCCGGTTCATTGGAGCTAAGTGGGGATAGAAGGAAATGATAATTTTGTTTGTTACCGCAAGAGATAATTGTTCTTCAATTTCTGATAAATGTCGATGTTTGGGCAGTCCATAGGCACTAGCACTTTCATTTCTTTCGCAATAAAGCAGTTTTTCGGAGGCAGTCCTTCCCGCTCCACTCACACCGCTCATGCTATTGGCTACGATATCATTCTCTTCAATCAATTGATCCTTAAGTAGTGGAAAAAGAGGAATCAAAATACTGGTTGGATAGCAACCAGGAGAGGCAATTAAAGGAGAGTCTTCCCATGTGAAGGAATGGATTTCGGGCAGTCCATAGGTGGCTTTTTTAAGCCATGCTGGGGAAGGGTGGGGCGTTCCGTAAAATTCTTCGTAACATTCCGGAGTGAGTAGTCGGAAATCTGCGGATAAATCAATTACTTTTTTCCCCGCCTCAAGCAGTGGTATCGCATAAGATGCTGCCGTACCGTGAGGGAGTGCAAGAAAGAAGAGTTCGCATTCCGGACTTTTAGAAAGTTCTTCAATACTGGGATTGGTAAAAGCCAACCCCTTTGTTTTTCCTCTTAAATTCGGAATGCAGGACTCAACGGTTTTTCCCGAATATGCTCTGGATGTTACCTCTACCAGATTGATTTTCGGGTGCTGAATAAGTAAGGATACAAGTTGCCTACCGGAATATCCCGATGCACCTACAACAGTTGCGTTCATTATAGTGAAATAAAATAGTTTGTGCTAATTAAAAAAACAAACCCCTCGGTTGGAGTTCCGAGGGGTTTTGTTAAAGAGAATAAAGGAGTTTCTATCGTTTTGAGAATTGGAATCTTTTTCTGGCCCCTGGTTGTCCAGGTTTTTTCCGCTCGAGTTTTCGTGGATCTCGTCGCATGTGTCCGTCTTTCTTGAGAGGAACTCGAAGCTCGGGATCCATTTTTTCTAAAGCACGAGATAAACCATGTCTGATTGCTCCTGCTTGTCCTGCGCTACCACCACCAGAAACATTAACTGTTATATCCACTCCGCCCACCATATCTACGGAAGCAAGAGGTGATAACACAATTTTTCGAGATTCCTCAGTGGAGCAATAATCGGAGTATTCTTTTCCGTTGATCAGGAAATTCCCTGTGCCTTCTTTAATTCGAACACGGGCGGAACTTGTTTTTCTTCTGCCTGTGGCAATAAATTCAGTGGTGGAAGTTTTGGCACTCATAAAATAAATAGATTAACTTGCTAATGGAGTCGGTTGTTGAGCGGAATGCGGATGTTCTTCTCCGCGGTACACTTTGAGTTTTGTCAGCATGCGATCGGCAAGTTTGTTTTTGGGTAACATACCCTTTACCGCATTCATGATAATAAATTCTGGTCTCTTCTTACGAAAGTCTGCTACATTACGGTATTTTTCGCCTCCCATGTAGCCACTGTAAAACATGTATTTCTTCTGTTCTTCCTTAGCTCCAGTGAGCTTGACCTTGTCTGCGTTAATAACGATTACATAGTCACCTGTGTCCACATGTGGAGTGTAGGTGGGTTTGTCGCGACCGCGGAGTGAATTAGCGATAGACACTGCGAGTCTACCAAGAATTTGATCTTTTGCATCCACAATTCTCCACCCGTGGGTAGTTGTTTCAGCTTTGGCAAGAGTTGTTTTCATGTTAGATTTGGAGAAAAGCTTTTAAATAAAACAAATTATATATCGTTCGTCAACTGAACAATCATTTAAGAGGGGTAATTAGTAGGGGTTAAAATTGACCAGAGCCAAGATCACTTAAAGTTTGATCATAAAACTTCCGTCCATAACCCATTACCCTGTCCGTATTATCAAACACAACTGGCATATACCTTTGCTCAATATCTTTATTAGCTAGAGTGCCCTCGTTTCCACCTTTGCGGATTTTGTAAAACCAAGCACTCCCCCAATCATAGCCTTCAACATAGTTTGCGATACCGGCGAGTTCAAAAACTTGTCCCTTGGTCATGCCAACTGCAAGCCCCATCAGGCTTTCAATGTTTTCCTTAATTTCCCCATCATCCTTTGAGAAAGGATTGGAACCTCCTCGAGTACAGGAAGAGAATGAAAAGAATAAAGAAGTGGAAATTATTCCTAAAAGAATACGAAAGTGTAATGGTAAACGATTCATGTTGGGAATTTATTCATGCTTTTAAAAATTTCGCAATATCAATTTTTTAAATTGGATCGATCTATAATTCACAATTCTTCTCTTTGCCGAGCCGAATTATGTGAAATATCGCCTATTGATTGGCCAGCTTTTCGATTGCCTTATAGCTACGTGCGATCATTTCCCTCGGGTCGTCGAGTAAATTAGCTGTGGCCAATGCATTATCGAGTAGTTGATTTGCAATCAGCTCAGCAGTTTCTTTGTCTGACTCTAACAACTTTGATAACCCTTTAATAATGGGGTGTCTTTGATTTACCTGAAGTTTAACCGGCGAAGTTGGCATTCCATCATCAGCCCCCTGCATCATTTTCATAACTCGACGAGCAGATGCTCCTCCTAGACCATCTCCGCCCACTATACAAACCGGACTGTCGATCAGGCGATCGCCGGTTTCAACTTCTGATACCTTATCCTTAAGGCTTTCCTTAAGCCATTTACACAATGATTTGGTATCCTTCTTGTTGAGTGCTTTTCCTTCCGGTTCCTGGTCGAGTTTTTCCAGTTTTAATTCATCCGAGTCGGCAGAGATAATCTTTTTCTCTTTATACTCACGAACGGATTGCATTACATATTCATCTACAGGTTCAGTAAGAAGAAGAACTTCAAGACTACGTGCTTTTAGAGCTTCTAAGTAAGGACCTGCCTCGATGGACTGCCTACTTTTTCCGAAAAGAAATAAAATTTCTTTTTGATCCTTTGCCATTCGGTCGATGTACTCATCGAGTCCGGTAAGCTTACCCGGTTCCATTGCAGTTGATTCAAATCGAAGGAGTTTGGCCAAATCATCTTTGTAGGTGAAATCAGTAGCTGCACCTTCTTTGATCAGAATGCCAAATTCTTTCCAAAATTCCAAATAAGTTTCGGGTTCCTTTTTTGATTGTTCATTAAGGAATCGAAGAAATCTTTTTGTCAGGACCTGATTAAGTTTTCTGAGTAATTCACTATCCTGCATTACCTCGCGGGATACATTAAGAGGTAAGTCTGAACTATCGACCACTCCTTTTAAAAATCGTAACCACTCCGGAAATAAAGCCTTGGGCTCTGCATCAATTAGTACTTTCCTGCAATGCAATGCTACCTTGTTTTCATTTCTGAACATCCCCATTTTTTCCATGTTTCTTTTCGGTACAAAAAGAAGGGAATTAATCTCGAGTGGAGCGTCTGCACTAAAATGCATGCGCATGAGGGGAGCTTCATAGTCGTTGGACTGAAATTTATAAAATTCCTCGTACTCTTCGTCTTTGATTTCATTTTTGGAACGAAGCCAAATCGCATCAACCGTATTTACTTTCTCTCCATTTAAGGAAACTGGAAACTGAACAAAAGCAGAATATTTCTTAATGATATCCTTGACTCGGTCTTCTTTTGCAAATTCAGAAAAACCTTCTTTTAAATTAATTACTACTTTTGTTCCTCTTTGTTGATCACTTGATTCTTCAATCGAGTAGGAACCACTTCCATCACTTTCCCAACACTGTCCACTTCCATCTTTCTTCCATGTTCTGGTGAATGCCTGTACTTTATCGGAAACCATGAATACACTGTAAAAACCGACTCCAAATTTCCCGATCAACGAGTCACTTTTTTCTCCATCGGCTTGCAGTGCTTCAATAAAAGCTTTTGATCCGGAGTGTGCGATTGTCCCCAGGTTCTCGATTAATTCCTCTTTATTCATGCCCAGGCCAAAATCCTGAATGGTCAAAGTATTGGCGGTGTCATCGGTCGTAACCTTAATTTCATGCTCTAAGTCGTCCTCAAAGATTTCTTTCTCAGTTAATTGGAGGCGGCGCAGTTTTTCCAAGGCATCTGAGGCATTGGAGATTAATTCCCGAATAAATATTTCTTTGTCCTTGTAGAGGGAATTAACCACAATATCTAGAACCTGTTTGGTTTCCGCTTGAAATTCGTGTTGAGTAGGTTTGTCAGTCATAATTTTTAAAAGCGTCCTATCGTATGAATTTTGTGCGCATCTTCAAGCGATAAGTAAGATCGGGGGGAAATAGAACTGATTATGCTCGTTTAGCTTAAATCAAACTTTTTCCTTAAATGTTCGTATGCCTCATTGATTTCCTTGGCTTTTTTCTCGGCAACTTCTTTGATCTCCGGCCCCATTGCCACCACTCGATCGGGGTGATATTGGGCAATGATTTTACGGTAGGTTGATTTTACAACCTTCAAATCTATTGGTTCTTTAAGCCCCAAAACTCGCGCATATTCATAATCCTCGGGCAAGAAAATAATCTCATGGGGTTCCGTATGGGAGTCGGTTGAAGAATCTGGGACATCCTCTTCGGTTTCAATCAGAACTTTATCTTCTTCATTATACCTTCTTTTTCTGCGGTCTGTTTTGGCGATGTTATCGTCCTGTCCTGGTTCGGTTTCCTCCTGCTCTTTACTTGATTCATAACCTGCATGAAGGGGTTGCCGGAAAAAAGAATCTAGTTTCCATAACATAAACCAAGTGGCAAAAAAGAAGCCTGCCCAAGTTAATTTTTGTAAAATTAGAGTCAATGAATTTGGATCCGACCCGATCATCGATCGCCAACCGGACCATGTTTGGTAATGAGCATACAGGAATTGACTGGTATATTCGGAAAAAACGATCGAAAGAGATAATGCCAATATACCCACATGTAAAAAATTACTTCCCCATTTTGAAACTTTATTCATCCCGGGAAGCGTCCACTCCAAACATTATAAAGGTAAAGTAAAACCCCTCCAATTATTATTAAAACCCACTTTAAACCCTTTCTCATCAAATCACCATTGCCGAGCAAATTATATCCTGTCAAATATTGAATATTGTGATCGTCATCTCTCAGTAATGCAGGTCGGTAGAAGATAGGATTTCCCTTTTTTTCTTAGAGCTTTCAAAGGGGGGCAATGAGTGGAGGGTGTGCAGTGAAGTATTATTTGTTGATATCTCAAACTGATAATAGTCAAAATGAAGGAGGAAGTGCCTTGGGATCATTCGATTTGTTGATCAATAAATTAAACCGATTAATAAAGCGTTGGTTGTTTCTCCATCCAACTCCATTGGCATGTGAAATTTGATTAAGCAGTACTTTGTCTCTCAATCTTTTTTTAACAAAATGGTGGTAGGGGTCGGATTCGAACCGACGAACGCGCGAAGCGGGCGGATTTACAGTCCGCATCCTTTAGCCACTTGGATACCCTACCTTTTAGGAAAGAGGTCATAATAAAGAGTCAAAAATTAGAAGCAAGCCGATTATCTCAAAATTAATTTAATTTCGAGGCTTGCCTGTCATTCCCAATTACAGAATATAAATCACATGTTTCCATTCCTCAATAAAGTGGTGGTAGGAATCACTGGGGGAATTGCTTGTGGCAAGTCGACAGTTTGTAAGAAATTTGCAGATCTTGGCTGGCAAGTGGTTTCAACAGATTCCCTGGTTCACCAATTATTAGAAGATGATCAAGAAGTTATTGGTCAAATTGTAAACCGTTGGGGTGCACCAATGAAGGATGTACATGGAAACATTGACAAAGTACAACTTGCTCATGTAATATTTAATTCTTCCACGGAGCGCACTTGGTTGGAAGGGTTGTTACACCCTCTTGTGCGGGAAAGATGGATGTCTCTCGTTCAGCTTTCTTCTTATCGCAAATTTGTCGTGGAAGTCCCGCTTCTTTTTGAAAATGATCTTGATGCCCTTTTTACAAAAACGATTTCGGTCCATACTTCTTCGTGCAAGCAGATTACTCGGTTGCAAGAGAGGGGTTTGGACCACGATGAAATTACCGCCCGAATCAATGCCCAAATGCCGGTTGAAGAAAAATCGGATCGTGCCCATTTTGTTATCTTAGGAGGCGGTGATCTCAATTTTTTAGAATTACAAATCAAAAACTTTTTAACTCATTTATAAATTCCATTCTTAAATAATTTGCTATGCCCACGAAAAAAACTACCAAGACCAGTCCCAAAAAAGTAAAAGAAATCGAAAAGGAGATTCTTCCCGTAGAAAATGCAACGCCGGAAGAGGTGAAGAAGGATACTCCGGTCGAGAAGCCGAAACCAAAGAGGGCAACTCCTAAAAAGACCAAGCCGGTGGTTACAGAACCGGTTAATGATGCACAGCTTTTCTTTAGTACTGACGGGAGTGAACCAGAGAAACCTGCATCGAATCCTTATGAGAAAGAAGAGAATGCTCCTCAGCCTCCAGTCGAAAAACCAAAAGCAAATAGCACTCCCGAAACTAAGCCAGTTTCTGCACCCAGTAAGCCACACCATCAGCAACCCAGGCACAATCACCCCAATCAACAGGGGCAAGGACATCAACAGGGACATCAACAGGGACAGGGAAATAAGAATTTCAAAAAACAAAATTGGCAGGATAAAAAAAGGCAAAAGAACAACAAGCCCCGCCCCAAATTTAAAAAGCCTCGCAAGTTACCGTTTGAGGATACTGAATCTAAATCTCTCGAACTAGGAAACTTACTTGAGTTTGAAGGATTAAAGACAGAGGAGGGAATTTCTACTTTAGCAGAACTTTTTGCCGGGTCGGATGAAGCGGCGATCAATTTTAATGAACTCTATGTTTTGCCCCTTCAAGAACTGAAGGAAAAAATTTCCTCTTTAGCGGTGGAAATTGAATTACCACCCGCTCCAATCCGCGAAGAAATTTTTGATCTTTTGTTTAATGCCTGTTTAGAAAAAAAGCAACCCGTCGAAATCTCTGCTATTCTTGAGGTCACTGAGGACGGGCATGGTTTTCTACTTCAGGAAAAAGATAACTATCGACTCAGAGCACAAAGCCCCCTCGTTCCTGCGGTATTGATTAAACGATTTGGACTGAAAACAGGACATCTTGTTCAAGGGTTTATTCATCCTAAGATGGAACTTTCCACCTGCCCGATTGTAATTCAGATCGACAAGGTGATGAACGTTGACCCCGAGGAGGCATCCCGGATAATGCCCTTTACGGAATTAGTTCCCTATTATCCATTGGATCGTATTTATCTTGAGACAAATGCGGATGTGGAGTGGGATAATGTATCCATGCGTGTGGTCGATCTTGTTTCTCCGATTGGTTTTGGCCAACGAGGTTTAATTGTCGCTCCACCCAGAACCGGGAAAACTGTACTGCAACAGGCAATTGCGCGTGCACTTCGTGTCAATAATCCCAATGCTCATTTAATTGTCCTACTGGTGGACGAGCGCCCGGAAGAGGTGACCGATTTTCGTCGTCAGGTTCCCGATTCTGAAGTGATTGCCTCCACGTTTGATGAAAGTGCGGAAAGTCATGTTCATGCAGCAGAAATTGTAATTGAAAAAGCTCGTCGTATGGTCGAGTGCAATCAAGATGTCGTTATTTTACTCGACTCGATTACCAGGCTTGCCCGAGCCTACAATGCCACAATGCCCAACAGTGGGAAAATACTGAGTGGCGGAGTGGAGGCAACCGCTTTGCAACGGCCCAAACGATTCTTTGGTTCCGCCCGAAATATTGAAGGAGGGGGGAGTTTAACCATTCTTGGAACCGCGTTGGTTGAAACTGGAAGTAAAATGGATGAAGTGATTTTTGAAGAGTTTAAGGGCACTGGCAATATGGAACTTCACTTAGATCGTGAACTTTCCAATAAAAGGATTTTCCCTGCCTTGGATTTTGAGAAAAGTGGAACTCGTAAAGAGGAACTTTTATATCACCCTGATGAGTTAAATAAAATTTATTCTCTTAGGCGTTCCCTTAAAGGTGTTCCTCCGGTTGAGGCGATGGAGATGTTCATTCAACGAGTCCGTAAAACCAAAAATAATCCTGAATTTTTAGTGGGCTTGGGCAGATGAGCTTGTAAATAATAAGAAAATTTTACTATATTTTTACTTTCTTTTATTTTACTTTTCTTTTCAGCAATATCACATGAACCCAACGGACGAATTTATCCTAGACGCATTTAAGCAACAGGGGATGCTTTCCGATGAGGTTTTGGCAGAAATTACCGCAGAGGTGGAGGCAGAGGGTGACAGCTTAATTGGCGGGAAAGAACTCGCAATTATGAACGGCGTCCTGGCAAAAACGGGTATGCCCGAGTCAGAAGTGGTCAGTTTTTTAGCCACCGAGCTGAACATGGATGCAGTGGATGTTTCCCAAGTCAATCCAACAGAAGATATTATTGCTCTGCTTACTCCAGAGTGGGCAAGGCAGTACGAAGCATTTCCGATTGGGGCAACAGGTGCTGAGATTGAAATTGTTTTTGGAAACCCTCTCGATCAGGATGGCTTTGATAACCTGACCCATCTTTTAGGAAAATCAATTAATCCCAAAGTTGCATATCGGGGCTCGGTATTAGCTGCGATTGATGAGGCTTATGGTGCGGCCGAAGATCGTAAGATGAAGGATTTCTTTGGTGGGGTGGGGGATGATGATATTGAAATTGGCGATGGAGTGAACTCGGAAGATGTAAGCGAGGAAGATGCTCCCATTATTAAATATGTTCATTCGATCATTAAAGATGCTCTGGAAATGAGGGCATCCGATATTCATATGGAGCCCTTAGAAAAGAAGTTTCGTATCCGCTTTCGAGTGGATGGGAAATTACGTGAGCAACAAGATCCACCGAAGAGGTTACAACCCTCCATCATATCTAGAACTAAACTGATGGCCAATGTGAGTTTAGCTGAAAAACGGGTGCCGCTCGATGGAAGAATCAATGTGAAGGTAGGCGAAAAAGTGATTGATCTTCGAGTCTCCACTTTACCCACGGTGCATGGTGAAAGCATTGTGATGCGTATTTTGGATAAGGAAAGTTTAAGCTTGGGTCTTCCCCAACTTGGATTCTTCTCTGATGATCAAACTACTTTTGAAAAGGTCATTACATTACCGGACGGAATTTTTCTAGTGACGGGACCAACGGGTTCTGGAAAGTCAACCACTCTCTATTCTGCATTAAATGTAATTAACAAACCGGATCGTAAAATTATTACAGTGGAAGACCCGGTCGAGTATGAGGTGGCCGGTATTAACCAGGTACAAGTTCGAACGGAGGTAGGGATGACTTTTTCGGCAGCATTACGCTCTATGCTCCGACAGGCACCCAATATTGTCATGGTCGGAGAGATTCGTGACCTGGAAACTGCAGAGATTGCGATTAATGCTTCTCTTACAGGACATATGGTATTCAGTACGCTTCACACCAATGATGCACCGAGTTCCGTTTCTCGTTTAATTGATATGGGAGTAAAGCCATTTCTCGTGTCCGCCTCCTTGCGGGCGGCTCTTGCCCAACGATTAGTTCGTTCGATTTGTCAAAACTGTAAAGAACCTTACACCCCGAAAGGTAGTGAACTCAATATTTTGGGAGTATCAGAAGACCAGGCCTCCAGTGCGACTTTTATGCATGGAGCAGGCTGTGCCAAATGTGGAGACAGTGGATTCCGTGGCCGAAAAGGTGTGTTTGAAATTTTTGTGGTCAATCAGGAAATTGAAGAAATGATTTACCATAATGTAAGCATCGTTGAATTACGTAAGAAGGCTCGTGAAATGGGGATGCGGTCAATGCGTGAGGATGGATTTAGAAAAGTGTTAGCGGGAGTCACCACATTGGACGAGGTCCTCATGGTAACCACAGCAGAGGAATAATAAAAATCATGCTTTTTGTAGATTACAATTCCAGTATTCGAGATATCTTTAAGCAAGTGGACGGGGTTTCCCAACACGGATTAGAGGAGTTGTTTGACGAGGAAGTAATCGCCGGGAGGCGATCTTATGCGGATTCAATTATTGCTGCGGGGCTGGCTTCTAAGGAAGACATCCTAAGCTTGGTTTCGGAGTTTTTGGGATATGAATTACAGGTCGGAGAGGTAACTGAAATTGAAAGCGAGGCGATTTCTACAATCGGAGCTGATCTGGCTCGTCAATACGCAATTGTCCCACTTTACCTTTCGGAGGGAGGCGTTCACCTTCTTGCTGCCGATCCATTTAATTCTGCGATTATTGATGACCTTACTTTTGCATTGAATCTCGAGATTCAATTAGTGGTTTGCGACCCAGATTATGTGGCTCAACTTTTGGATGTACACTACCCTCAGGAAGAAAGTTCACTCGATGATTTATTGGGAGATGTTGGCTTGGAAAACTTTGAGGGTTTAGATGAATCGAAGGAAAATGAACTAAGTGATGCTGCAAATGAGACTCCCATTATTCGTTTTGTAAACCTGGTCATGCAGCAGGCAATTCGGGCACAGGCTTCAGATATTCATTTCGAACCATTCGAGAATGAATTTCGAATTCGTTACCGAGTGGACGGAGCGCTTTATGAAATGTCTCCCCCTCCTAAAAGCTTGGCCCTGCCAGTTATTTCACGGATCAAGGTAATCGCTGATTTAAATATTGCCGAGCATCGTATTCCACAGGATGGGCGTATTAAAATGACCATTGAAGGCAGAGCAGTTGACCTTCGGGTTTCTACTTTACCGACTCAATTTGGAGAGAGTGTGGTTTTGCGTGTGCTCGATAAGTCAGCGGTCAACTTAGACCTCGATAACTTGGGACTCCCAGAAAATGTGAAGACCAATATTCGAGACGCAGTCCGTCGACCTAATGGAATCTTTATTGTGACTGGTCCAACTGGTTCAGGAAAAACCACTACTCTTTACAGTGCACTACGGGAAGTAAACACCATTGAAACTAAATTAATAACTGCAGAAGATCCAGTAGAGTATGAAATCGAAGGAATTATGCAGGTGCCCATCAACCACCAGGTTGGACTGGATTTCTCTCGTGCGTTACGGGCTTTTTTACGACAGGATCCCGATAAGATCATGGTGGGCGAAATACGCGATATTGAAACGGCGAGAATTGCGGTGCAGGCATCTCTTACTGGGCATGTGGTTTTGAGTACATTGCATACCAATGATGCTCCAGGTGCTGTGACTCGGTTAATTGATATGGGTTTGGAGCCTTTTCTTCTTTCTGCATCACTGGAGTTTGTTCTCGCTCAACGATTGGTTCGAAAAATCTGCTCGAGCTGTAAGCAAGCATATGAACCTAAAAAAGAAGTCTTCCACAATCTCGGATTGAATCCAGATGAGGTAGGAGAACGCCAATTTTATTTTGGTGCAGGTTGTGCAGAATGTAATCAGTCGGGTTACCGGGGACGTACCGGTTTGTTTGAAATGATTAAAGCAACCGATGCCTTTCGGGAAATGATTAATTCTGGGGCTGCGACTCTTGTGCTCCGACAAAAGGCGATTGAACAGGGTATGCGTACCTTAAGGGAGGATGGGATTCGTTCCATCTTCGATGGAGAGAGTACGGTTGAAGAAGTCTTGAAATATACTTAAAACGATTAACATTTAACTATTATGCCTGTCTATCAATTTACCGCAACCGATCAGAATGGCGACCCTCAACAGGGAACCTTTGAGGCCCCTAATGAAGAACAAGCCTACGCCCAATTAGCCCAATACGGACTTACCGTCTCTAAGGTTTTACCGATACAGGAGCCCCCGCTTACTGCCAGCCCTGCCCCCGCTTCGCCTGTGGAACCCGAAGCGGAGGAATCCGTTAAAAAATCGAAAAAGAAGGTGAAAGCGGAAAAAGCCCCCAAGCCAGCCAAATCGAAAAAGAAGAAGAAAAAAGGGGGGATTTTGGCGATTGAATTGGGTGGAGGACCCAATTCCGAGGATATTTCTATTTTTACCCGCCAAATGTCTACCTTGGTTCATGCTGGATTGCCCTTGTTGCGCAGCTTGGAGGTTATGATTAAGCAGCAGGATAAGAAGCCAAAATTTAAAGCCATGCTCGAAGATATCTCAGAAAAGGTTTCCTCGGGCGGCAACTTATCGGACGGATTAGCAGGGTACCCCAAAGTTTTTGATAATTTATATGTCAATATGGTGAAAGCAGGAGAAGCAGGTGGGGTGCTGGAATTGGTGCTCGACCGATTAGCACAATTTCAGGAAAAAAATATTCGAACTATTAAAAAAGTTAAATCTGCCATGATTTATCCCAGTGTGATCATGTTTGTGGCCGTGGGAATTGTTACCCTGTTAATGATGGTTGTAGTTCCCCAATTTCAGACAATATTTGAGCAAATGCTTCGTGGAGCACCGCTTCCTGGGCCCACTCAAATCGTGATTGGAATAAGTGAACTTTTTTCCACTCACCCAATCCTCGTTCTTGGCGGAATGGGGGGAACTGTGGGTGGTTTGTTTCTTTTTAAGAAAACGAAACCGGGAGCAAAAGTTTTTGATTGGCTTGGACTTAATGTACCGGCGGTTAAAGATGTGGTGGGTAAATCAAACATATCTCGTATCACCCGAACCTTTGGTACACTGCTCAGTAGTGGAGTTCCAATCCTGCAAGCTATTCAGATTACACGGGATACTCTGTCAAACGGCTTATTTATTAACGCAATGAGTAAGGTGCATGACTCGGTACGGGATGGTGAGGCAATGGCGGTTCAAATGGAAAGAGAGACCGTATTTCCCAGCATGGTTACCAGCATGGTTGAAATTGGGGAGGAGACTGGAGAGCTTCCCGCGATGCTTAACCGTATTGCAGATAATTACGATGAAGATGTCGATAATGCCGTGGCGGGAATGACTTCCTTAATTGAGCCCGTTATGATCGTGTTTTTGGCAGTAGCAGTCGGATTTATCGTAATCGCTTTATTTTTACCAATCGTAGCGATCATCGAAACAATCGGTAAATAACCGAACTATTTGATTCTTGGTAAGTTGTTTTGTTGCCAAGTCTTTGCTTTTTCCGGATCCATTCGATTCCACGCTGCGATCGCTTTATTGACCGCTTGTTCTTTAGTCTTTGGATCCACAATCGATAATGCCCATCCTGCTGCCCCCTCGGGGTCACGGGTTGAGATTCGGTTTACGAATTCATTGACCACGGGGTCCATTTCTAATTGTGGGGGGAAAGAGTTTAACCATTCAGCTGTGGCAATGGGGTCAGATAATGCCCATCTGGAAGTTAGTTGTTTCATTCCGTAATACCGTTTATCGTCCTCGGCTATTTGATCGACCCATTGGGAAGCAGCAGTGGCATCTTTCGTTACCCATTGGGTCAGTAAATTATCCATAACTCGGAGTGAGGCTTTATCATTTTTCATTGATTTTACCCACTGTGCGGTGGCAGTTATATCCTGCCTTGCTAATCGAGCCCCCATCTGTCCTAAAATCGTTTCGCGCATTCTTTCGTCTTCTTCCGGGAATTGGTTGGCCCAATCAATTGCACGGTCGAATCCCATTTCAGCATACTTCTGAGCAAGAAAAGTGGATGCCTGCCATCGTGCACTTCCTTGGGGTAAATTTCGGAAGATTTGATTCGCAGAATCAAGATTTTGTTCGGCTAAGCCTTTGATAACCCCTAGAAGTAGGGGATTATCCTCCGGTTTTTCACTTGAATTATTCGCTTTTGCCCACTCGATCGCACCCTTTGGGTCTCGATTTGCCCATCCGGCAAGTACTTCCGAAATTCCAAACCGTCTCTCACTTTTCGGATCCAAGGATTCATTTGCGTATCGTAGGGCTGCTTCTGGGTCGATCGCAGACCAACTCCTCATTAGTAACTTCATTTCCAGGTGGCGACCATACCCTTTCGGTAGGGCTTCAAATGCACTAATTACTTCAGTCACATTTCCTTTATCCATCGCCCGAACTGCATCGAGGTAGGCACCCATACTTTCTATCATGTCTCCCCCTTCCATTATCCTAATGAGGTTGGGTGGTAATGAAGGGTTGTTAATGCTTTTTTGAGAAAATCTAGTTGAATTAGTGGAAGACGCAGTTAGCGATTGCAATTTATTTTCACGAGATGGGGGTTGGAAAGAGGATGTTTGAGGATTTTTTCTTTTTTCTTCCACTTCGCCAACAGAATATTTCGGGGGAGTCGAAGAAGAACCGAGTTCCAAGCCTAAGTAGAAAATGGCGGCAAGCGAACAGATCCAGGGTAGTCCAATTTTTAAAAATAGTTTCAAGGCGGTTAAATTTAGTGTTTCTATTCTGTTTACACGCAAAAAAAAATGCAAGTGAAGATTTTAATGAAAAATATTCATCTAAATGATGAACATGACATCTAATTATTTATATTCATATTATTCATTTAAAAGTTTCAGTATAATATGCAATTTATTGTTTGATAAAGGTGTTTTAAGGAAACATTTTAATAATGTTCTTAAAGGACAAAACTAAAACTAAACAAATAAATATATGAAAACAAAACTTAAATTATTATCATTGGCGAGTATGCTTGCCGTATCCAATATGAGTGCGATCGAAATCGGTCCTACTGGTAGCGGAGTTGAAATGTCAGGTTTCATTGACCTGTATTACCAAAGTAAAGATGCAACTGGTTCAGACGTAGTTGATGTAGGTCAAGTAGAAATCATGTTTGATTATGCGTCAGGTCCTATTTCTGCCTCCGTTGACATTGACTTCTACAATAGCGGAACGACAACAGTCATCACTGGTTTTGGTGCTGATAATGCAATAGGTGGTATCGGTCTAGATGCTGACACGACTGCAGATATTTCAGACAACGACGCATCGCTTGAAGAAGCAATCGTTACTTATGATTTCGGTAACGGTGCTAGCGTAACTGTCGGTAAGATGCTCTCTTACCTAGGTTTCGAGGCGTATGATCCAACTAACATGTATCAGTATTCATATGCATATGATGGACCAAATGCCTCTGGACAAGACATTTATGATGGTTATGCAACTGGTGCATCCGTAGACTATGGAAGCGACATGTTCAGCATTGGCGTATGGTCAAGCTTGACTAATAGCCCTGACTTGGAGTACGCCTTGGCCTTCACCGGGGTTGAAAACCTCACCGTGAAAGCTATCATTGCTGATTACGGTAAAGAAAGCATTACCTCCACAGGTTACAAAGGAAAATCCACCTATTGGGCAAGTTACCAATTGGGTAAGCTTCTTTTAGCCGCTGAAGTAGCCGAAGCTGAGGGAGCAACTGCTGCAGGTACTGACTTGGAAGGAATGCTTTTAATGGCTAATTATGGCATTACCGACAAAGTCGGATTAACCTTAAGATACTCCGAGTTTGAGTCAACTACCGGAATTGCAAAAGACTTTGACATTGAAAAGATCACTGTGTCACCAAGTTATGTTTTCAACGACAACTTTTCCGGTTTAGTTGAGTACAGCACATACGACGAAGGTGTTGCTACCGCCACCAAACCAACTGATTTTGTAGCGGTTGAGCTTATTTACACTTTCTAGTCTTTCAGTCTAGTTCGTTTGTTTACAGGTGGGCGGTTTTTAACCGCCCACCTTTTTATTTTATCTATTGATTCAAAATATGAATAAAATAAATTTAAAAAATGAGTAATATAAATGAATATATATTTAATTTGTCTTTTTTTTATTTATAAAAAATTTGGCACAATAAATGGATTATATTTCGGCAAACCCTAAGTTAAGATTTTTTTCTTGGGATACCTAATAAATCTAAATCTAAAATATGTATATAATGAAAAGTAATAAGTTTAAATTAGCTCTTACGGCTTTACTTGGTTTGACTTTGTCAATGTCAGGCTTGCATGCTGTTAAAATTGGTGTTCTTCACTCTCTCAGCGGTACCATGGCCATTTCTGAAACTTCTCTTCGGGATGTGGTCATGATGGCAGTAGAAGAGATTAATGAGTCTGGAGGAGTTTTGGGCGAGCAGGTCGAGGCGGTTGTGGTCGACCCAGCTTCCGATTGGCCTCTCTTTGCGGAGAAAGCAAAACAATTGATTACTGAAGATAAAGTAGCGGTTACCTTTGGTTGCTGGACTTCGGTGAGTCGAAAATCCTGCCTTCCTGTTTTCGAGGAAAACAATGCCTTACTTTTCTACCCCGTTCAATACGAGGGTGAAGAGCAATCATTGAATGTATTCTACACCGCTGCATCACCCAATCAACAATTGGTTCCTGCGGCTAAATACATGGCAGAAGAGATGGGATGTAAAAAATTCTATCTATTGGGTACTGATTATGTCTTCCCTAGAACTGCCAATAAGGTCTTAAAAGCATACTTGAAAGCTCAAGGTGTACCAGATGAGAATGTAATGGAGGAATATACTCCTTTTCATCACCAGGACTATCAAACCATTGTTGCTAAAGTTAAGGAATTTGCCGCAACCGGAGATGCTTGCATTCTTTCGACTATAAATGGAGACAGTAATGTTCCTTTTTACAAAGAATTTGCCAACCAAGGTTTAACTTCGGACGATTGCCCAATTATGGCATTCTCGGTTTCTGAGGACGAGCTTCGTGCGATGGATGTTCCCCCACTTGTTGGTCACTTAGCCGCTTGGAATTATTTTCAAAGTGTAAAAAGTGCTGGAAATGCTGCATTTGTTAAAAGCTTCAAGAAGTACTGTGTTAAAG